>JAILLI010000109.1 GCA_024693225.1 Lachnospiraceae bacterium | reverse complement strand
GAAGATGGTCTTGTTGTACCAGAGGGCTATCGTGTCGATGTCCTTGGGCACTGCATACTGCTTGCCGTTTGACTGATAGAGCTTCACGATACCTTCATAGTAGTTGTTCATATCGATCTTGTCGCTTGAAGCGATCTTGTCCGTAAGATCAAGGAGCATATCATTCTCCATATACTTCTGAGCGACATTTGAGTGCATCCAGAATACATCGGGAAGCTCTCCGCCGGTTGCGCCTGCCTCAAGCAGTGTCCAGTAGTTATTCCAGTCAACAACCTGTATGGTCGCCTTTACGCCGGACTGTGCGCTCCATTCATCAACGATCTGCTGAAGTCCGGGTCTCTGGCCCTCATCCCAGATAGTAACTGAAAGTTCGCCTTCAACGCTGCTTCCGATGCTCTCGGGTTCAGCTGCTTCTTCCGTAGCTTCCTCTGCAGGAGCTGCTTCTTCAGCGGGTGCTGCTTCTTCCGTAGCAGCGGGTGCTGCAGGTGCTGCAGGTGCTGCGCCGGCACAGCCGATCATAGAGATAGCGGTAACGGCACTTAACAAAATAGCAATTACTTTCTTCTTCATAAAATACTTCCTCCTTAATAGTGAACAAACTGTTCGTTGCAATGTGTTGATGATAAATATCATCTGCCCTTTCTGATTGCATTTTCATAATAATCATCAGGGAAAATATTGTTAATGGTTATTCGTGCAGTATTGATGTCAATTTGTGACATCGATTTTTCACACAGCCTCTATGACAGTGACAAATGAGGCATGATCCTCCGATATGGTAAAGCCCTTCTTATAGAAACATGACAGGGTAATTCCCATATTCATAAGCTCATCACCGTAGTACTCATCTCCTTCCATCCTGTAAAGCCTGTCGGGATCGAGTCCCATAAGCCTTAAGAAGCCCGGAAGGGTATTTACATTGGATCTCATGCAGTAGAATCCGACTATGGCACTGTTCTTATCCTCGGAAACCACCATCCAGGCAGCCTGGTCCGTCTCAAAAGGAGAGCGCAGCCTGTAAAAGTCTCCGAACTGGATCAGCTTTCTGTACTTCTTCATGAATTCGATCTGCCCTTTGACCTCTTCAAATTCCTCTTCACTTATCTCATTAAGGTCAAGTTCATAGCCGAAAGTCCCGAAATAAGCCACATTGGCCCTTGTTCTTATGGATTCCCTTCTTCCCGTCTGCTGGTTGGGAACGGCCGATACATGGGATCCCATGGAGACTATGGGATATCCGTAGGAGGTACCGTACTGGATCCTGATCCTGTCTATGGCATCCGTATTGTCGGAGCACCAGGCCTGGGGTGCATAATAGAGCATTCCGGCATCAAAGCGGTTCCCGCCGGATGAGCAGGACTCGAAGAGGATATCGGGAAACGCCTCTATAAGCCTTGAATACAGGCTGTACACACCAAGAACATATCTGTGATATATGGTTCCCTGTTCATTCGGCCCGGCATCTAAACTGAAAACCTCCGTGAGTGACCGGTTCATATCCCATTTTATATAGCTTATGGGGGCTCCGTTAATGACCTTGTAGAGCATATCGTAAATATGATCCACCACTTCTTTTCTGGAAAAATCAAGAACCAGCTGATGGCGCCCCAAAGATGACTTTCTTCCCGGTACGGATAATACCCAATCCGGATGTCTCCTGTAGAGATTACTGTCGGGATTGACCATCTCGGGCTCGATCCAGAAGCCAAACTTCAGCCCCATGGCATTGATCTTTCTGGCAAGGCCCGCCATTCCCTGGGGGAGCTTTTTGGGGTTTTCTATCCAGTCACCGAGACCCGCAAAATCGTCATTCCTGTCTCCGAACCAGCCGTCATCAAGAACGAAGAGCTCTACGCCCGCTTCCTTGGCCTTGGAGGCTATCTTCAGTATGGTCTCCTCTGTAAAGTCCATGAAAGTGGCTTCCCAGTTATTGTTAAGTATGGGCCTGGGCTCATTCTTCCATCTGCCTCTTACCAGATTATTGTTGTATAACCTGTGATATGTCCTGCTAAGATCATTAAGACCGCTATCCGTCATGGCCATGACTGCTTCCGGCGTCTCAAAGGTCTCTCCTTCCGAAAGAGGCCAGGAAAACCTGTCGGGATTGATACCCATGAGCACCCGGAGCCTGTCATGGTTCCCGCCTTCGGCCGCTGCGATGAAATTCCCGCTGTATACGAAGGAAAAGCCTATGGCCTCCCCGGCAAACTCATCCGTGTTCGGTCTCTTTATGATCACAAAGGGATTCTGGTTGGCACTTGATACTCCGCGCTTACTCTCAATGGAAACGGTGCCGGTCCCCAGCTTTCTGACCTCGGGTATCCTCTCTCTTGCCCAGGCGCCCGAAAACTGCATCCATTCATAGTCCTGGTCCGGAAGATCAAGACATATGGACAGGGCCTTAGTAAGTCTTACCCCCGCATTCCCGTTATGAACAAATCGTGCATGCCTGGCTATGACCGGGTATTTATCGAATATAGTGTAGAAAAGAGTAAGGGTCATCTGGGCGACTTCATCCGTAAGGTCCACTTCAAGGGTCATGGCCTCGTCGTCTGCCGCATATGTTGCCGGAAGTCCGTCTATCCCTTTCTTTCCCGGGTATATCCGATGGTTTTTGTACACAAATGAGCTGATCCTGGACCCGTTTGCCGTCTCAATCTCAAATGCCTGGGTTCCAAAGTCCGTTGTTCCGAAAGAAGGGTACTCCTGACGGTTCAGCTCCATCGAATAAGTTTCCGTATCAGCATCCACCACCACATTGGGCATACCCATCTTGAAGACAACATATGACATATCCTCTTTTTCATGGATCCTTTTGCCGAAATAGAGGTTTGTGAGCTCTCCGGTCACGCCGACGCCCATGATATAGCTGATCCTGTCGTTATACAAATGAAACTGACCTGATGTTTTATTCCATATAATGTTCATTCGTAAACCCTTTCATCAGTTTTTTAACTGTAACATCCTGCAATCAGATAAAGGTGTTTTCAGTATATTCCACAAAATGAAATAATCTAATGGTTTTTTTTGATATCTTCATGTCAAAATGTGAGGTGGTATGTTATAATATCCGTAAATCCCAAAGTATCTAGTCGGTTCAGATGGGACCGGTTCGGATGAGCCGGCATCCCATAAGGGAGGAAGCCTATGCAGCCGGAACTCAGAGGATGTGATTTTTGTAAATTCGTAAACTATGAAGATTCCGATGATTTCTACCTTTATGAGCTCGGAACAAACAAGTGCGAACCTTTATACTCTTATGAACATCTGGTCAAAAACCGTATAATCCTTCATTTTGTCGTAAACGGGAAGGGTATTCTGCGACTTAACGGCAGACAATATGATGTAGGGCCCCACCAGATATTTTTGATACCTTCCGATACCAGTACCTTCTATCAGGCCGACAAAAATGATCCGTGGGAATACATCTGGTTTCACATAGGAGGACCCAAGATCCCTCTTATACTCAAAGAAGCCGGTCTCACTCCCGAAAATCCGGTCTACGGTCCGGCCCCCTGCGCTAAGATCATAGAAGAGCTTACAAGAGAGATCCTGGATAATTATACCAGGCAGTATTACTGCATCGGAACATTGTATAAGATATGCGATTACATGATAGAAGGCTCAAGATCAAGCCAGGAGAACAGTTTTGACAATTCTCTCATATACGTTAAGAATGTCATTTCCTACATACAGCTCAAGTATTCCGAACCGGTCAAGATCGAGAACATAGCCTTTGCACTCGGTCTTAACAGATCCTACCTTACCCGTCTCTTCAAAGAGGCTACAGGATACTCTCTTCAGGAATATCTCATGACCTATCGTATGAAAATGGCCATCAAGATGCTGTCGGAAGACCGTATGAGCGTCAGTGACATAGCTTCCGCCGTAGGCTACGGAGACACTTTTACCTTTTCAAAAGCTTTCAAGAGACACTTCGGACAGTCTCCCTCTTCATGCAAGGGGATCGATTACAGTATGGCAACGGGAATGATCGGCCAGGCCCGGGCCAGCAGAATGATCCGCCGGGACTAGGGCAGTCATCAGTTCAGTTCGATAAATGCAGGGATCATGACTATGGCCAGCACCACCAGTAGCATCATGAACATGGGCAGAAGAAGCTTCGTTTCCGCTTCCGAAGCCCTTTTCTTTATCAGGTTGTTTTTCTCCCTCTGAGCTTTATCCATCTCTTCATGCAGGAGGTCAAAGAGGCCCTCGTTCCCTTTTACCACGGCCTGTTTGACAAATGAGACGAATGAACGGTATCTGATGTTGTCCATACGGTCTGAGAACTCATCATATACCGACAGCTCGCTGCATCCCTCATCCATCATGTTCCTTGCAGCAAGCATTTCCTCATATGCGTATCTTCTGTCTGCCTTTTTGTCATTCAGGCTGTCTTCGTATTTTTTGCATATAGTCCACCATATGGCCCGGGGATTCATACCGGCCATGAAATAGAGCATGTACTGGTTCAGTATCAGCGAATGATCCTCTTCTATCTGCTTTCTTCTGTATTCGGCCTGTTCCTTTATCTTACGGTCCTTTTGGGCCATGAGCAAAAAAGCGCTTACAATTCCCGTAAACAGTATGATCCATCCTTTGTTTGGTGATGCGTCGTAAAATGTGATCTTCTGGCCGGCGGCCGAGACCGGAAGAGACTGTATGTCATCTGTCCGTGTTTCCTCATCCCTTTCTTTCACGGCAGTATCGATGCTCTCCTTCAGGACATCACCCGGCTCCTTTTTCCTGCTCCGGATGATCACATATGCATATTTATCCTCCGAATGGTCCTCATACCTGAGATTTGCACAAAGTCTTACCTCCACACCCTTATCGTCAGGATCCTCCAACCGCAGCTTTTCGGTGTCGATCACACCCTTTGAACTGAGTATGAGGGGCTTTTCGCTTTTCCAGGATATCCTGAAGGGGTACCCTTTGATGCTCTCCGCAAGATCCAGATCACAGGTCACATTTTCCGGGTCCGGGTTTTTCCCCAGTATGGCTGTCCACAGCTCTTCATCCAGCCTTTTGGACATCTCTTCTATCTCCCGGTCACTGTATCTTTTCTCATGTACATCGATCCTGTAGTCCTCTTCGTATCCGATGCCGGCGCGGGCCCGGACCCGGACCCTTACCGTCCTTGAACCCTCGCCGTATCCCCTCCGCTCAAGTGCCGTAACAGGCTCTGCAAGCTTTCCCCGGTTGTATATAAAGACCGGTATAAAGGCCGTAAGTGTCAGAGATATGACCAGGGCAAAGGCTGCAGCCTTTTTCCTTCCAAGCTGCCTTATCCTCCGGTCTGCTTCACCGGCCGGATACAGTTCCCTTATATACATGGCTGTTTTTGCAGATACAAACAATCTGCCCGGCTTCATATCTTCAGCTCTCCTATCTTCTCTGATATCAATATGGCAAAGACATAGGTCAGAAGGCATATGGTCATGACACTTATACCAAGGAGATTATGATAAAGTACATCCATGAAACCTGCGGATGATAACCTGAGATAGACAAGTATTCCCGGAGGTATCAGGCACATGATGCGCTGTTCATACTGCTTGGACCGTATCAGGATCCTTGCTTCAAGCTCCGTCCGACGGTTCGTACGGATGACCGAAACACAAGACGAGATCACCTCGCTGTAATTTCCTCCCCTTTCCTTAGCTACGGAGAATACCACGGCAAAATCATATATTTCCGGTATGCCTGTCCTGTCCGCAAGATCATAAAGGGCATCTTCTATCCTTCCACCCATCCTGATACGGTTACATACCAGATCAAGCTCTGTGACTACAGGACCCTTGGGTCCATACAGCTTTTCCATATCCGAAGCAGCAATGATAAATGCATTTTCGGGCGAAAGAGATGCCTGAAGCGAGGTTGCAACAGATATCAAAGACTGCATGAAGCCCTCCGTAAGCACTTCATTGTATCTTTTTGTCTTGATCCTTTCGGCCGCTTTTACGAAGAAAAAGAAAAAGGGGACAAAAACAAGAGCCGCGAGGACCTGATCATAAAAGAGCCAGCCTGCTGCCGCCATTATCAGACCATAGGCCGCGGCGCATCCCGTTATCTCTTTTGCCGTCAGCTTCCGGCTGCTACATTTCATCTCCGATACCCCGCTTTATCAGCTTATCCCTGTTCAAAAGGTCTTCCTTCTTTTCCAGACACCCTTCTATACAGCCATTTGACATACCCTTTTCCATAAAGCCAAACAGCTTACGTGTCTCTATCGCAGATCCCGACATCCCCGTGACCTCGACCACCTCCAGGACATGTCTGCTCTTATCCCGCAGCCTGCCCAGATGGATGATTATATCTACCCCCGAAGCTATCTGGCGGCGCAGTGCTTCCATGGGAATGGAAGTTGAGAGCATGATCATTGTCTCAAGCCTGGATATTGCATCTATCGCGCTGTTGGCATGTATGGTTGAAAGTGATCCGTCCTG
>JAILLI010000072.1 GCA_024693225.1 Lachnospiraceae bacterium | reverse complement strand
TTAACTGGACTATAATTCACACCAGAAGCGGGTCCTGTCTGACAGGGCGCCAGTCGCTCGCCACGATGGCATCCCATATCTCCGATATGGGATAGTCGCTCAAACAGTCCTCGACGCTTCAGGAAAGCCTTCGCGTCTGCGGAACTCGCTTTGTGGCATCCCTGCAGACACCCGCTTCTTTCTGAACATTAGCAGTCCGGATAATTAAAGGACGCTGTACCAGGCAGAATTCAGTAACAACATCTGCTGCGCAGATGTCGCCGTGTCAAGCTTGCTGCGCAATCTTGACATAAAATATATAAAAAAGAGGAACAAGACATGACACAATCAAGAACACACAACTGTAATGAGCTTCGTATCGAGAACGTGGGCCAGACCGTAACCCTTGTCGGTTGGTACGACAACATGCGTAAGGTGAGCAAAAACCTTGGCTTTCTTATATTGAGGGATTTCTACGGGACCACCCAGGCCGTCATAGAGACTGAGGAGATGATGGATGCCCTTGCCGGGGTCAATAATGAATCCACCCTGTCGCTTACGGGGATCGTACGCGAAAGATCCAACAAGAACCCCAACATACCTACGGGTGACATAGAGGTCGTTCCCGAAAAGATAGAGGTGCTGGGCAAGTGCATATACAATGAGCTTCCTTTTGAGATCAGCCACTCCAAGGAGGCTGACGAGAGCGTAAGGCTCAAATACAGGTATCTGGACCTTAGAAATCCTGCCGTAAAGGACAAGATAGTATTAAGGTCAAAGATAGTGGCCGAGCTTAGGCAGAGAATGACCGATCATGATTTTCTTGAGATCACGACCCCTATCCTCACATGCTCTTCACCTGAAGGAGCAAGGGATTATCTGGTGCCTTCGAGAAACCATCCCGGAAAGTTCTACGCCCTGCCCCAGGCTCCCCAGCAGTTCAAGCAGATACTGATGACAAGCGGCTTTGACAGATATTTCCAGATAGCACCCTGCTTCCGCGACGAGGACGCAAGGGCGGACAGGTCTCCGGGCGAGTTCTACCAGCTTGATATGGAGATGGCCTTCGCGGACCAGGAGGACGTATTTGATGTCATGGAGGATGTCCTTCCTCCCGTTTTTGCAAAATACGGAAAATACAAGAGTGCATCATCTGCCCCCTTTAAGAGGATATCCTACAGGGATGCCATGGAAACATATGGGACGGACAAGCCGGATCTTAGGATTGACCTGACCCTTACCGACCTGACGGACCTTATGCAGGGTACGGGCTTCGGGCCTTTTGAGGGCCAGACCGTTGAAGCAGTGGTGGTCAGCGGTTTTGCGGCTTCAAGAAAGGTCATTGACAAGATGATGGCCGATGCCGAGGTCGTAAGCGGGCAGAAGGGCTATTGGTTCAGGATTGACGAGAACGGTGAGATAGTCGGCGGCATAGCCAAGTTCCTCCAGGAGAAAAAAGAAGCCGTCATGGCATCGCTGGGCCTTAAGAGCGGTGATTTTGTCGGCCTGTGTGCCGGAAAGAAGTCGGATGCCTTAAAGGGAGCCGGTGTTTTAAGAAGGTTCCTGGGTGAGATTTCCGAGGGACACATGAAGAAGGACTGCTATGAATTCTGCTGGATAGTGGACTTTCCCATGTATGAGATAGGAGAGGAATCGGGAGAGCTTGAGTTCTGCCACAATCCCTTCTCCATGCCCCAGGGCGGAATGAAAGCCCTTGAGGAAGAGGATCCCCTTTCCATACTGGCTTACCAGTACGACCTGGTATGCAACGGAGTGGAGCTGTCTTCGGGAGCTGTCAGAAATCATGATCCCGAGATAATGGTAAAGGCATTTTCTCTGGTGGGTCTCGGTGAAGAGGATGTAAAGGCCAAGTTCCCGGCCATGTACAATGCCTTCTGTTACGGAGCACCCCCTCATGCGGGAATAGCTCCGGGTGTTGACAGGATGGTCATGCTGATCGCGGGCGAGGAGAGCATCCGCGAGATCATACCTTTCCCCATGAACAAGATGGCCATGGATGTGATGATGGGAGCACCGTCAGCAGTGGACAAGAAGCAGCTTGACGATGTCCATATCGCAATAGTTGCGCCTCCGGAGGATTAAAGCTTATTTTAATGATCTTTTAATATTCCCTAAAAGACCGGTTAAGAAAGCTCATGTATATTGTTCATTGTCCGAAGGGACAGATACAGAACATGATACGGAAAGGCTGGTAATTAAAATGGATAATTTTGAAAAGGTTGAAAAGTTAAGGGAAAAAGCAAACGTTACTTTTGAAGAGGCAAAGGCTGCACTTGAGGAAGCCGGCGGCGATCTTCTCGATGCCATGATAATCCTTGAGAAGCAGGGCAAGGCAGAGGCCCATAAGGAAAGCTACAGCACAAAGGATGCCGGCGGTGAGCTCCTGGTGGTCGATCAGCCTGAGAAGAGTGAAAAGAAGCGCGGCAATGCCTTTACGGATAAGGTCAAGGCTCTCTGGCACAAGTCATGTGAGAACAACTTTGTGGTAGAGAAGGACAGTGAAGCGATCGTTAACATCCCCATCTGGGTCTTCATACTTATCCTGCTCTTTACATGGCACGTGACACTGGCAGTGATGATAGTAGCACTTTTCTTAGGATGCAGATACAGTTTTCGCGGCAGGGACGAGATGAAGCTTGCCAATGATGTGTGCGACAAGGCTTCGGAAGCGGTTGACAAGGTTAAGGAAGAGTACGAGAAACTCTAGGAGATATTATGGCAGCGCATATACTGATCGTAGAGGATGAAGAAAAGATCGCACGTTTTGTGGAACTCGAGCTCCTTCATGAAGGTTATGAAGTGGATAAATGCGGCGACGGCCGGGAAGCCCTGGAGATCGCCACAGCCAATACCTATGATCTGATACTGCTTGACATCATGCTTCCGGGCCTGAACGGCCTGGAAGTTTTACGAAGACTGGGTCATGACCATCCCACGCCTGTGATACTTCTTACGGCAAGGGATGCGGTCATGGACAAGGTCTCGGGACTTGATGCCGGAGCCGTGGACTATATAACCAAACCCTTTGCCATAGAAGAACTCTTGGCAAGGGTCAGGGTTGCCCTTAAACTTCATCCTGTGGGACCGGCTGCAGCGGAAGGTGACAGCACCCGGGCGGCAGCTCCGGCGGATGATAAGGCAAACGGGATCCACAGGTGGAATAAGCTCCTTCTTGATGAAAAGAAGCACAGGGTCACTTTTGACTGTAAGGAGATCACCCTCACGAACAGGGAATTTGAGATGCTTCGGGTCTTTCTGACCAATCAGGATATAGTCCTTTCAAGGGATACCCTCCTTGAGAAGGTCTGTGGATACGATTATGTCGGCGAGACAAATGTTGTGGATGTTTATGTCAGATTCCTGCGCTCAAAGATAGATGAGGCTTTTGATGTGAAGATGATCGAAACGGTCAGAGGTGTGGGATATGTCATCAAATCAGAACACTAGCGCAAGAAAGCGCGTATCCTCAATAAGGACCCGTCTTGCCTGGCAGCGTATCAGGATGAAGATAGGCACCCACTTCTGGCAGTATATCTTCATGATGATCATACTGACCCTGGTGTGGCTTGCGGCAAGAGAGTACTATGCGGGCGGCGTCCCTTTTGTAAAAGGGCAGCGTGATATAGTTGTAACGCCATATGAAGGCCATATTGATTCTTTTCCCAAACTCGTTGACGTCTGTGCAGGCCTCAGATATGAGGTTGTCGATACGGCGGGCAAGGTGGTCGTCAGTGAACTCATTTTTTACCCCCTTCTCTTTATAGCGACATTTTCATCGGGACTTTTCCTGCTTAGGGTCATAGGTGATCTGATCTCCTATCCGGGACAGCTGCGCCGCATCAAGAAGCTTTTCAGACCTCTTGATGAGATAGCCCAGAAAGCGGAGGAGATCTACAGGCTGGACCTGTCTGAGGATAAATATCACCTTATAGAAGAGAAGATAACAAGCCTTGAGCCGACAGAGGAGGCAAAGCTCTCCTTTGGCGATGAAGACCTCATGGGGATCGAGACTGCCATGAACAGCCTGCTTGCTCGGATACGTGAGAGCAACAGGCAGCAGGCCCGTTTTGTCAATGACGCATCCCATGAGCTGCGTACTCCCATAGCGGTCATAGAGGGCTATGCCAACATGCTTGCCAGATGGGGCAGGGAGGACGAGAAGGTACTGGACGAATCGATAACCGCGATCCGGAACGAGTCATCCCATATGAAGCATCTGGTCGAACAGCTTCTCTTCCTGGCAAGGGGTGATGCGGGAAGGACCGTCCTCAACCCGGTCAGGTGCGACCTGTGTGAACTGATGCAGACCGTTTATGAAGAATCACTTATGATCGACGAGCAGCATATATACAAGTATTCCTGTCCCGTGGATCCCGTATATGTGATGGCGGATGAAGGACTGCTCAAGCAGGCTGTCAGGATACTCGTGGACAATGCCGCAAAGTATACAAAGGAAAAGGACGAGATCCTGCTGTCGGTGGGAGGCGTACCGGGCGGCGAGGTATATCTGCAGGTACAGGATACAGGCATCGGAATGAAGGAATCCGATGTGGAGCATATGTTTGAGAGATTTTACCGGTCCGATGAAGCCAGGAGCTTCGGAGGAACGGGACTGGGCCTGTCCATAGCCAAATGGATAATAGACAGGCATAAGGGTCATTTCGAAATCACGTCAAGAGAAGAACTGGGCACCAGGATAAAGATCGTCCTTGATGCCGATCGTATGATGCCACAAAGTGAAACAATCTGTGCCGTTACGGATTGATTTTTGACCGGAACGGTGTTACAATAAATGCGGTATGTGATGCGACAAACCTATATATGTTTTGCATTTGCTATCTTGCAAATGCTGTGCAGGAGCGAAACAGGAGGGAGACAATATGGCAGGTATAAGCGGCATTTCTTCCCAAATGAATATGTACGGCCCTATAGCGAGCGGAAAGAGGATCAATTCCGCGGCTGATGATGCATCAGGTCTTACCATAGCGCAGAAGATGAACTCTCAGGAGACAGGCCTTAAGGTGGGGTCAGATAATGCAAGCGACGGAAAGGGCCTCCTTAACATTGCCGACGGCGCTCTCGGACAGATCACCGACAGCCTCCAGAGGATATATGAGCTCGGCGTCAAGGCCGGAAGCGGACTGAACACGGGTGAAGAGCTCGGAGCCATACAGTCCGAGATAGACCAGCTTCTTTCGGATATCGACGGGATAGGCAAGAATACCGAGTTCAATACCATGAAGATACTTGACGGCAGTATGGCGGATCTGAACCTTGCCACCAAGCCCGACGGAACGGGACAGAAGATACAGATGGTAAGTTCCACTCTTGCGGATCTTGGTATAGAGGGCTTTGATGTTACAAAAGGTTTTGACCTTAACAGGATAACCGATGCCATATCCAAGGTATCGGAGGGCCGGAGCCGTTTGGGCGCTCAGACAAATGCTCTTGAGAGTACCATAAGGTATAATGATTACGCGGCTGAGAATACCCTGTCTTCACGGTCAAGGCTGGAGGATCTTGATATGGCCAAGGCCATCTCCGAGAAGAAGAAACAGGAGACCCTCAACCAATATCAGATGATGATGCAGAAGATGGACATGAACAACCGCAATAACAATGCGCTTGCCCTGATGAGGTTCTGATATACCGGGTGATAAGAGTCTTACATATTTCTTGACACAAGAACATCATATGTGATATAAAGATTAGGCGGTCATCGGCCGCCTTATCTTTATGATACAGGGGACTGGTCAAATGGTATGATAGGGGTCTCCAAAACCTTTGGTGGGAGTTCGATTCTCTCGTCCCCTGTTTTAACATGAAGTGTTAAGCACAGCGAACTTACGGATAATATGATCCGTAAGTTCGTTTGTTTTACGGCTAAAGCGGGTTGACAGAAACCTTAGGCTTCCTGCGAAGAAGGTTAAGACATCAGATACCGTAAAACGGAAATTATGGTCAGATCGTGATAAGATCATGGTCAGATCGGGTCAAATTGAGTGAAGTGCTTGACAGAATAGATTGCGCAAAATATAATATAGCAAAATACAAGTGCAGAGGGGCAGGAAAGGCAGGTGGCAGATGAGCTGGCGCGATGAATTAAACCGGTATTTTGAAAAGGGAGCCGAGAAAGGCCCTGATCATGAGCTCGGCGTGGAGATAGAGCATTTTATCGTAAAGGCTGATACGCTAGAAGCCATCCCTTATAAGGGAGAGCAGGGCGTGAGGGCAGTACTTGAACGTCTCATGGATCTGTACCCCGGTGCGGCTCCTATCGGGAAAGAGAATATACTGGGATTTGAGACGGCAGATTTTACCATAACCTTAGAGCCTGCAGCCCAGCTTGAGATCAGCATGGTTAAGACCTCTTCGATCGGGAAGATCAGGGACATTTATTCATCCTTCCGTAAAAATCTGGATGAGGTCTTAAGCGGTTTTTCTTATAAGGCGATCACAGCCGGGTGCCAGCCTGTCAGCCGTGTTGAGGACCTGGAGCTTATACCCAAGGAGCGCTACCGGCTCATGGACCGGTATTTTAAAGATACTGGAGACGGCGGCATACAGATGATGCGGGGGACATGCTCCGTACAGGTATCCGTGGATTATTATTCGGAAGAGGATTTTCGAAGAAAGATCCGGGCGGCATATTACTACATGCCATTGCTGAAGCTGCTTGCCGATAATTCAAAGACTTTTGAGGGTAAAAAACTTGAAGGAGCTCTTAAGAGGACCGACATATGGTCAAGGACCGACGGGAGCCGCTATGGGATACAGGAGGGTATCTTTGAGGCCGGGTTCGGATTCGATTCCTATACATCTTTTCTTGGCAACATGCCCCTTATCTACATGGAGGGCGAAGGCGAAGACCGGGCTACCGGGACGCAGACGGTCTCGCAGATCTATGAGGAAAAGGATCCCGATGAAAAAGAGATCCGCCACATACTTTCCATGGCTTTTCCGGATGTCCGGCTCAAGTCCTATCTGGAGATCCGCTTTGCCGATTCGATGCCCGAAGAATATATGACGGCATATACCGCGCTACTAAAGGGCCTGCTCTATGATGAGAGGTCACTCGATCGTGCAGAGGATGCGATAAGAGAGGGCTGCCTTACGGAAGATGATATAAAAAGAGCCGAAGAGAGCCTTATGCTAAAAGGCTGGGACGGGTATGTTTACGGAAAGAGTGCTAGATCTGCCGCAAGAGATATGGTCAGGACAGCCCGGATGTATCTTCCGGATGAGGAGAAGAGGTATATCGATGTTTTCCGCCCGGTCATAGATGCAGGCGGCATTGCGGCTGCAGAGGCTTCAAAAAAAGAGGGCAGGCTTACTTCGGCATACATAAGGTCCCAATATGCGGATCTGATCAGCTCTGATATGAAGAAGAACATGGAGGGAGCGCTTGCCCTTAAGGCAAATATGGAAAGGTCTCCCCTCTATTTCAGGGACAGGATCACATCCAAGACCCTTCAGATACCACGTATATACACCAAAGAAGACATCGAAAACTTCCGCAGGACAGTAAAGACAAGCTACGGTATCTTTGACAAGGTCATCCGGGAATACATAAAGAATGCCGAATACAGGAAGCTTTTTCCTTTTTCAAAAGAGCTTGAGGACTTGATACTGATACCAAACGGTTATTCGTCCTTTCTTCCCATAGCCCGCTTTGATATCTTCTATCATGAGGATACGGGGGATTTCTATTTCTGCGAGATCAACACCGACGGGACAAGCGGCATGAACGAGGACCGGCTACAGGACGAGCTTATATTGGATAATCCCGCCCATCAGGTAATGCGGCGGCGCTACCTTTTTCAGACCTTTGAGCTGTTTGACAGCTGGGTGAAATGCTTTCTGGAACTATACGGCACATATGAAAAAAGGGTAAAAAAGCCCAATGTTGCCATCGTAGATTTTCTTGACGGCGGAACGGTCAGGGAGTTTCAGGAATTTGCTAGGCACTTCCAGAGGGCCGGGGTCGACTGCGAGATCTGTGACATACGCGAACTCAGTTTTAAGGACAAAAAACTGTATTCACCGGCCGGAAATATAATCGATGCCATATACCGGAGAGCGGTCACGACAGATATAATGGACCATATGGATGAGGTTGCGGCATTCCTTACGGCGGTCAGGGAGGGGGCCTGCTTTGTGGCGGGATCCTTTGCGACCCAGATCATACATCATAAATGGCTCTTTTACGTCCTCCATCATGAAATGACCGGGAAGATACTGACGGAGGAGGAAAATGAGTTCGTAAGGCGGCACGTTCCCGTGACCCTGCCTTTTGCGCCTGAACATATAAGTCGCAAAAAGGTATTAAAAGATAAGGACGCATATATCTTAAAACCCGATGATTCTTATGCTTCAAACGGTGTATGGGCAGGTGTGGAGTTTACACAGGCCGAATGGGAAGAAAAGGTGGACATGGCATATGATAAGGGCTATATATGCCAGGAATACTGCCCACAGTATTCGACCGAAAACATAGACTTTGCATGGGGAGACGGAAACTGGCACTCCTATATCAGCATGGCAGGCCTTTATGTATATAACGGGGATTTTGCCGGAGTCTTTGCAAGATGTGCTGAAGGAGACGGCATAATCGCATCGCACAGGAATGAGCGGACGCAGGTAACATACATGGTCTCGGAATTTGAGACAGTGTAAGAGGTCAGTATAACCCGGGCGTATGAGCTCATACGGGACTAAAAGATGAGTCAGG
>JAILLI010000189.1 GCA_024693225.1 Lachnospiraceae bacterium | reverse complement strand
GAAAAAGGGTGAGTACAAGATGGATATAGTACAGTGCCCATACAACAGGTATTTTACCGAACTGGGTACCCCGGAGCTGACAAAGATATTCTGCATTAATGATGAGTGTACTTATGGGGATATACCCGGTCTTGAGTTTATCAGACACACAACGCTCGGTACCGGTGGTGATAAGTGTGATTTCCATATTCGTGTTTCAAAATAAGAGGATGATGCCATGGCTTGGGCACGTTTTGATGCCATGGCTTGGGCACGTTTTGGTTGACATGTCCCCGGATCTGATGTTATACTGCAATGGTGTTAGCGTACGCTAACAGAATAATAATGCCGGAGGACAGTATGTCAGAAGAGTTCATTGTGGATAATTGTTCACCTACGCTTGCGGGAATAAAGACCGGCAATCTCTTCTCGGTGAAGATCACAGACGGATATGATATTTACAGCGAGATCAGACAGCTGAACCGCATATTGAGGAGCAGAGGTATAAGGGTGATACCCTTAAAGAAGACCGATGAATATGCTCTGATATATCTGTACCGGCCAAAGTATCTCAAAAAGGATCTGAGCGATCCGGAGGCTTTAAGGATACTGAAAGACAAAGGGTATCATTGCGACAGCCCCGAACGCTGTATAGTAGAGCTGGTCGCCCGTCTTAAGGATAACCCGGATTTTCCGCACGAGATCGGACTTTTTCTAGGGTATCCGCCATCGGATGTTGCAAGCTTCATGGAACATCCCTGCAAGGGTGTTAAATGCTGCGGTTGTTGGAAGGCTTTTTCCAAACCCGAAAAGGCCGAGAAGACTTTCAGGAGATTCAACATGTGCACCAGGGCATACCGGGAGATGATCAAAAACGGCAAATCCCTGAAGCAGCTTGCCGTGATAACCGGTTAGCAGCAAGGGCTGATGCAAAACAAGATGAAAGGAGTGATATTATGAGTAAAATAGCAGTGGTTTACTGGAGTGGGACAGGTAATACGGCAGCCATGGCCAAGGCCGTGGAGGAAGGAGCGAAAAACCGCGGTGCCGAGGTTACCGTGTTCGGACCGGAGGCTTTTTCAGCCGATAAGGTATCTGAATTTGATGCCATAGCATTCGGATGTCCGGCGATGGGAGCCGAAGTGCTGGAGGAATCATCCTTCGACCCCATGTTTACATCGATAGAAGGATCGCTTTCCGGAAAGAAGATCGCACTTTTCGGATCTTACGGCTGGGGAGACGGTCAGTGGATGAGAGACTGGGAAGAACGGTGTAAAGCTGCCGGCGCAAAGCTCGCATGCGACAGCGTCATGGCCAACAATACCCCGGGTGAGGATGCGCTCGACGAGTGCAAAGACCTGGGAGCGGCACTTGTTTAATATCATATTCTCCTAACCTATATATCCAAAAGCAGGAATGACAGATGATCATCATCTGTTCATTCCTGCACTACCCAAGACAGGCCGTCGACAGACGGCTTTTGTGCGCTCAGGGAGGGGCATATGCCCATATGATCGCCTTACAGGCACAATGATCAGAAGGAGCAAGCGCATCTTCGGTGTTGACGTATGCGATGGCGGATTATACAATCGTGCTGTGTATATCGCACCGGTTGCAAGGCATCGCAGATGCCCTTTCTATAGCGATCGTGTGCATCATGTCGCGATTTTCTAAGGAGGAAGGTATCATGCAGAAGGTTAAATGGGGTGTTTTGGGCACGGCAAACATAGCAAGAGGATGTACGATCCCCGGAATGAAGCTGGCGGAAAGCTGCGAGCTCTATGCGATAGCCGGAAGAAACGAAGACAAGGCCAGGGCCTTTAAGGAAGAATTCGGATTTGAAAAGTACTACGGAAGCTATGAGGCTCTCCTTGATGACCAAGATGTTCAGGCGGTATATATCCCGCTTCCCAACGGTCTTCATTTTAAATGGGTTAAAGCGGCACTTGAAAAGAAGAAGCACGTGCTGTGTGAAAAGCCCATGGCATTTAACGCAGACGATGCGCGGCAGCTCTTTGAAACAGCGGAGAAAAATGGCGTCTATCTGATGGAGGCCTATGCATATCTGCACAGCCCATACATGAAAAGCCTGAAGAAGGATATAGACAGCGGGGTCATCGGCAGGGTCGATCATATCGAGACCGTATTCGCCACCCAGGGCTATAAGGAGGATATAAGGCTCTACAAGGACCAGGGCGGCGGAGCCATGTATGACCTGGGCTGTTACTGTACGACCATGATCCTTTCCCTTAATGATGAAGAGCCTGATCTTGTAAAAGCCGTTGCAGAGTTCACCGACCGGGATGTAGACATGATGACTTCAGCGATCATCCGCTTTAAGAACGGTGTCCGGGCAAATTTCTATGTTGGAATGGTCCTGGGTGAAGACAGCAACTCAAGATATGATAACCTCTTTATCCACGGGGATAAGGGCTGCATCAGATCGGCCGTTGAGTATAACGAGAGCGGTACGGTCAGCTACACCATATATACCGGGGAGGGCGTGACCGAAAGGAAGATAGAGGTTCCCCATAATTATTCACTGGAGATCGAGCAGTTCGGAAGATCGATACTGGGACAGGATAAACCTTACATCACGCCTGAATTTTCCATAAAGAATGCTAAGCTTATGGACAAGGTCCTTGAGGAGATAGGATACTGAAGGAGATAAGAGGGGATCTGCTTTCAGGTTGCGGGACGTATCTGCATGACAAATTCAGATGCCGTCATGCGAAGCCTTATGCGGCACAGGTCGTGATCCCAGGCCAGCCTTAGGCGGTCATCGTTTATGGGAAGCGTCTCGGTTGACATAATATCAGCCCCAACAGGTGATATGAGAGCATTCCCGATCCGGTATACACCGGGCTTAGCCGTCGCTTCCAAAGCCTCATATGTAATAAAGTTGAGTATCACATCGGGGCAGTCGGAAGTGTCGGTAACTGTGACTGTTTCGGTAGCGGTATCAAGAGCGACATTCCTGATATAATATGCAGAAGAGGAGAGCTTATCCGGCAGCGGATAAGCTTTTTCCATATGCATGGACATGGACTTTTTACCGCCTTCAAGATGACAGTCCACATCTGTGGCACGGTACCGGTCCCCGGCCATCTGATCAAGGCCGGCAAGGGTTGGCAGGTTATGATATCCGGACTGCATGGTCCATATGTCATACCTGTCAGGTGAAAAGGTCTTACGTGAGTATGTTTCGACACCGATATCGACAAAAAGGGGCCGGCCGTCGAGATAGAGCGTGAAGCTGCCCGTATCGTTATGGTTGTGGTTGTCGTTGTTGTCACCGGCTTTTACCGCAAGGACAAAACGTGGTGAGCGTGCCACCATAAGGCCGACGCTGGGGTAGAAGATATCCCCGGGAACATTTGTGGCCATGTCCCTGTTATCTTCATGATATCTAAGGACAGATTCTGCCTTGCAGACAGTCAGAATCCTGAAGTAAAGGTTCATCCTCATGCTGTCACTTGCAAAGATATCGCCGCCCCCATAAAGGTCCTCATACAGGTCCTCCGCAGCCGCGTCCATGAGGGAGGAGAGACGGCATGCTTTTCCGAAAAGGAATTCACGTACTCCCATACTTCCGGCTTTGGCCGAACAGTCGGAGAAGTTAACATAATATCCCCCACCTGCCCTGACATTCACGATATAGGAAGCAATGTTCTTTATCTTCGGAATATCCCATATGTCGCCAAAGGCACCGGAAGTTACGGCATTTAATATATCGATGCAGTGGAACATACACAGACCCGCATGACGGTAATACTGTGCGCCTTCATCGCAGCAGCCGTCATCGCCGTAGTCTTTAAGAAAACAGTCCAGACTGTATGCGGCTTTTTCTATGACTTTCCTGCGTACAGCTTCATCATTCGGAAGGAGGAAGGCGGCCAGAAGGACGTTCTGAGTGCACCAGGGCGTCCAGTTGCACATGGGTTCGTCACCGTTTCCCATCCACCAGAAGTGATCTTCAAGATAGGGCTTTATGATACGCTTATTTATCTCGTCCTCTATACGATCTGCTATCACGCAGCTTACCCGGTTAAGCTCATCCTTAAGGAGATGGTATGTCATGGCCAGAAGAGCAGCGCTCTCGCAGGCAAAGAGGTCAAGTACGGGCCTTTTCGTATCCGGCAGGATCAGCTGAGGCGTGTCTCTTATGTATGTGTTGTGGGCCGGAAGAACCCAGCTGCTTTCTTCGCAGATAAAGTAAATGCCGTTTATTATGTCGTCGATGAAGGTATCCATGCCCTGCACCAGGCCTGCGGTTATCAGCGCACACAACTGGTAGCGTCTGCCGAAATACTTTTTTTCAAATGCGGCCCTATCCCCCGTCCTTACAAAATCCATATAGTCCGTGGCAGATATGGGCTCATAGGATGCTTGCAGGTATTTTTCCCCGTCAGATACAAGACGGTCCCTTAAGGGTATGGGAATATCCGCAAGGCAGCCTGTAAGGTCCGGGAAGGGATCATAAGATGAAATATGATCAGGGATCGAAGGTATGCGGTTCAAAAAGATATTTTCCATTCTGCCACCATATGATAAGGCCGGTCTTTATAACCTGCCG
The DNA here is from genome assembly GCA_024693225.1 of Lachnospiraceae bacterium. Lineage (GTDB taxonomy): Bacteria > Bacillota > Clostridia > Lachnospirales > Lachnospiraceae > UBA2868. The sequence goes on along the minus strand of JAILLI010000189.1, from coordinate 8,530 downwards.
CAGTCTTTTGCAAGATATTCGGAAGGAGACAGGCCCTGGATCTTCTTGAAGACCTTGCTGAAGTAGAACTCACTTCCGAACCGGAGTATGTCCGCCACCTCGTAGATCTTGTAGTTTTCTTCGCGAAGGAGCCTCTTGGCCTCCTCTGTCTTGCATATGTTTATATATTCGTTAAAGCCTGTGTCATTATATTTACCGAAAAGCTGGCTTAAGTAAGCCGGACTGATACCGAAGGTGGCAGCGACTTCGTTAAGGGAAAGCTTTTCATGGGTGTGTTCGCTGATATATCTCTTGACGTCTGTTACGATCCGGTTCTTGTGATCCCGCCGCCGCTCCTCGAACAGATCGCACATACAGTCCCTGTAACTGTCAAGCCACTCAATGATCTGCATGACGGAGTTCATGCGGTAGAGGGACAGATAAGAATCGGGTGCATCGCAAAAATGCCTGTTCAGTACATCCTCTCCGTCGGGAAGAAGGGAAATGGACAGGTAGAGGAGGTTGCTGGCCAGGTCTAAGGCCTGGACAAAGTGTTCGCTGTGGTCGGAAAGAAGACCGGCAAGGCGCGAGACGGTGTCGGACAGAAGAGAGGGATCATATTCCTCAAAAGCGCGGGTGAGGTCCTTTTTGAAAAGAGAGATATTGAAAACATCATGAGACCGGCCGCCTTCTTTTTCCGGACTGTTTACTATAGGTGCATCTTCACTGCACCTGCGGAAAGCGGATCTTGCGAACTGGAAGGAATCGCAGATGGCAAGAGGGGAGGACACCGGGATCCCTATACCGCAGCGGACGGATACATTATAGTAGTTGTGAACGCTGTTAACGACCAGCTCCAGGAAGGATACGGGATCTGCCACCTTTTTGGAGTCGCAGATGATAAGGGCAAAATGTGAGTTATCCAGTGCTATCATATGGCAGGGGACGGTACGTTCGACCAGGCTTGACAGCATCCTGACACATCCCGAGAAGAGGGCGGTATGCTGGGTATATGAAAGTGAAGACTGTTCCGGTGACACCAGGACCCCGTAACAGCATATGTACTGGTCATGATCGAAGGAAAGTCCCAGATCCTGGGCCTGAAGGCGGAACTGTTCCTCTGATTCGAAGAGGTCGTGAAGAAGGCTGATCATGAACTTGTCCCGCAAACGATAGAGGAAGGAAGAATCCGGTGAGGCCGGTTCCGGCCCCTTATCGGCGGGACCGATCTGCTTTATGGCACGCATTATGGCATCCCTTAGCATATCCTCGGTCAGTTCGACTTTGACAAGGTATTCCAGCGCGTTGTAGGTTATGGCCTGCTTGGCCATCCGGAAATCCTCATAACTGGTCAGCATGATAAAGACGGGTTCACTCTGCCCGTAGCGTTCCCTGCAGGTCCTGATGAGCTTAAGCCCGTCCATGACAGGCATCTTGATATCGGTCAGGACTATGTCGGGCATTTCCTTTTCCATGCTCTTTAAAGCTTCCTCTCCGTTTACAGCCGTTGCAGTAACGCGAAGGTCAAGCCCCAGGGATTCGATCATGGATCTTATGCCGATAACGGCCAGAGGTTCGTCATCAACTATCAGTATCTTGTACATCTTCCCTTCTTTCCGGGATAAGGACCCTGATATTTGTATACGAGCCTTCCTCGCTGGTTATGAAGAGACCGTACCGGTCGCCAAATTCATACTGGAGGCGCTTGTGGACGTTCCTTATACCGATCTCCTTGAAGAATTCGGATCTTGATTCGCCTTCACGGTCATCAAGGAGCATACGGCACTGATTGTTGGGGATGCCCACGCCGTCATCCCGGACATCGATGCAGATGTCGCTTGTTCCGTCTTCTGCGGGAGAATAGTATATATGCAGGTCTATGAGGCCCGTGCCGCCCTTGGGTTCAAGACCGTGGAAGATGGCGTTCTCCACAAGAGGCTGCAGGGTGAATTTCAGGATCAGGTCATCCATGATCTTATCGTCATCGACGTTGATGTTTAAGCGGATCATGCCGCCGTAGCGGAGATTCTGGATAGTGAAATAATGCTTTACAAGGGATAATTCTTCCGATATGGGGACCAGAAGAGAAGTACCCTTGGAAATACTGCGAAGGAGGGAAGCCAGACTGGTCGTCATCTCTGTTATGCCGGTAGCTCCCTGGGCAACGGACATCATCTTGATGGAATTCAAGGTATTATAGAGAAAATGCGGATTGATCTGGCTCTGCAGCATCTTGTATTCCAGATCCCGCTTCTGTTTTTCGTTTTCAACACGGTTGTCAAGGAGCCTTGACACATTTTCGGACAGATCGTTGATACCTTTGCCTATCTCGCCTATCTCATGATCCGCTTCTATCGATTCGTCTCTTGAAAAATCACCTTCGGAGATCTTGTTTATCTTGGCACGGATCCGTGACAGGGGCTTGTGGATCAGATCGTTCATCATCTTGACCATGGCCAGGCCTATGGCGATGATGCCTATAAGGATGGCCAGGAGGATCAGACGAAAGAGGCGTATCTGCCTGTCGGTTTCCGTAACTGATACCGTCTGTGCCAGGAAACATCCCTTCATGTCCAGAGGATAGACGACCACGGTGTGTTTCCCGTCAGGCAGTTCGAGACGGTATACGCTGGCACCGCTTGAGGTTACGTGAGACATGTCTTCTATGACATCAAAATGCGGCCGGATCTCACTGACATCAGTCCCGTCAAGGCCGTATATATGTTCGCCCATTCCCAGATAAAGGTTGCTGCCCGGTTCCATATAATATGAGGGGAGCTTTGATGTGATCATGTCGGATGAGATCTCCATATAGAGGTAGCCTCCGCGGTCTCCGTGGAAACGGTATGAGATGGGCCGTATTATGGGGATTATGTACTTGGACCGGCCGCGTACAAAGGGATCAGCCACGATCCCACCGGAAAAATCATAATCATCGGCGGAAAGCATAGATGAAAAATAGGGAAGTTCGGGTATGGACCTGGCCAGATCGACGGAGGTCGAGTAGGTTGTCTGGCAGGCCTGTATATAGTGAGTGTCGGTAGCGATGACCACCCGGGGAATATAGTTGTTCGAGGCGTTGTTCTGGTATTCTTCGTAGAGCCTGTCATAGGTGGAAACGGTAAGTGCCGATTCCGGGTCGGGGCCTGCCTTGACATAATCCGCAATGGTAGAGCTGCCCTGACAGAAACGGGCCATTCTGTAAGCATCTTCTATATTTTCATTGACACTGTCACACAGCATCTTCAGGTTGGTCTCTGTGGAACTGATCAGGCTGCTCTGCAGATAGTTGCGAAAGACATAATAACTGGCGCCCGCTATCACCAGGCACATCCCCAGGATACTTGAGAGTGTGATGAGCATGATACGCCGCTGGATTTTTCCGCCCCGGAGGGAATTATCTTTATACATATGCGTATTATATCATAATGATGTCGGGGTCAAAAGGTCATGAGAGGGTATATTATCACAAATCCGAAAAAAGTATATGAAAGTGAAAAATATTGCATTGCCTCCCGGAAAGCTCTTTTCAACTTCTATATTTTTTTTATGAAATCAGAATTTTTTTCATGTTTAACCGGGAAGGAAACTGATATGTTAAATATGCAGGCCGCCTGTCCGTCAAAGTGACGGTAAAGGGTGAGGCCGTGGTTCAGAAACAGGAGGGAAAAAAATGAAAAAGAAAGTTATCAGTCTGATGATGAGCGCAGCAATGCTCGCAGCATTACTGGCAGGATGTGCAGCACCGCAGGCTGCAGCTCCCGCCCCCGCAGCACCTGCTGAAGAGGCAGCACCTGCTGAAGAGGCAGCACCTGCAGAGGAGGCAGCTCCCGCAGAAGAAGCAGCACCTGCAGAAGAAGCAGCTCCCGCAGAAGAAGCAGCAGATGCCGGAGAGGCAGTCACATTAAAGTGGGCTATCTGGGACGAGAGTACAACACAGTACTGGGGCGATATCAAGGCCGCTTATGAAGCAAAGAACCCCAATGTCACCATAGAGATGGTAGACCTTGGCTCTACGGATTATATGACCGTTCTTGCAACGGAATTATCAGGATCAGGCAGTGATTTTGACGTTGTTACCATCAAGGACGTACCCGGTTATGCAACCCTGGTACAGAAGAATGCCATCATCCCGCTTGATGACTATATCGCAGCTGACGGGATCGATCTCAAGCAGTATGCAGGCGCTACGGATCAGGTTCTTGTTGACGGCAAGCTTTATGAACTGCCCTTCAGAAACGATTTCTGGGTACTTTTCTACAACAAGGACATCTTTGATGCAGCTGGCGTTGATTATCCTACAAATGACATGACATGGGAAGAGTATGATGCTCTTGCAAGAAAAGTTACGGATACAAGCTTTGGTTCACAGATCTACGGTGCACACTATCATACATGGAGATCTACCGTACAGCTCTGTGCAGTCCTTGACGGCAAGCACACCATCCTTGACGGCAACTATGATTTCATGAAGCCTTACTATGAGATGGTCCTCAATCAGGAAAAAGACGGTGTCTGCAGAAAGTACACGGATCTTAAGACAGAAGGTCTTCACTATTCGGCAGCATTCTCAGGCGGCGACGTAGCAATGCTCAATATGGGTTCATGGTTCATCGCAACAATGATGACAAACCTTGCATCAGGCGAATATGATCCTTCACTGTGCGGCAACTGGGGCATCGTTAAGTACCCTCACGCAGAAGGTGTAGAGCCCGGTTCAACACTTGGAACGATCACAGGCCTGTCAGTTACATCAGCATGTGATACACCCGATGCAGCATGGGATTTCGTTAAATGGGTAAGCGGTGAAGAAGGTGCAGCGGTCATGGCTTCATCAGGTAACTTCCCGGCCATCATGACAGACGAAGTTAAGACAGCCATCACATCTCTCGAGGGATTCCCGACAGATGATGCTTCAAAGGAAGCTCTTAACGTATCAAATCTGTATCTGGAAGTACCTTACGCAGCAAATGTATCCGAGATCAACTCCATACTTGACAGCTATCATGGTTCCATCATGACGGGAGAGATGAGTATTGACGACGGAATTGCGGCAATGAACACGGAAGTGTCCGCGCTTCAGTAAACAAGCCGGTATATTGTATAAAAGGTGGGACAGAAAATGTCCCACCTTTATAATGAGAAGATGGGTTGATCTACCGGGGGTTTTAGGATCAGGACCTGACAAAGAGGCATGACAAAGTGGGAAAAATGACAGAGAGTTCAAAAAACATACAGATCGAACAACTGCAGTCCGCCCTTACGCAGACCATAGAAAAAGCGCGCAGGGAAAAGGATGAGCGCGAAAAGAAGAAGCTGATACTGCAGATAGAAAAATACAACAGCACGATTGACAGGATAAGGAGCGGCAGACTGATCAGCAGGCAGACCAGACGTGATCTTGTCGCCTACTCATTTATCGCTCCGAACTTTATCGGATTTTGTGTTTTTACGCTTATCCCGATCGTATTTGCCTTTGCCCTTGCATTCATGAAATGGGACGGGTCCAATCCGATCTCTTTTGAAGGTATCAACAACTTCAAAAGACTGTGGACCGACACTTTCTTCAAGGCTGCACTTGAGAACACCATCATATACTGTATAGGTACGGTGCCCCTTACAATGATCGCATCACTGGCCCTTGCCATCATACTCAACCAGAAGGTGTTCGGAAGAGGCATATTAAGGACCATTGCCTTCTTCCCTTATGTTGCATCCCTTGTTGCCATAACATCTGTGTGGAAGCTTTTGTTCCATCCTTCAAAGGGCCCTGTCAACAACATACTCTATACTTTTTTCAATGTTCCCCAGGATGATCTTCCCCAGTGGTTTTCGGGCAGCCTGTGCGTCATATCCATGATCCTCTTTTCCGTATGGAAATATATGGGATATTACATGGTCATCTATCTTGCCGGTCTCCAGGGTATCCCCAGAGAGCTTTATGAAGCGGCATCACTTGACGGGGCGGGGACATGGAACCAGTTCCGCTATATAACCTGGCCCCAGCTTAGTTCAACGACCTTTTTCGTTGTGGTCATGCTCACGATCAACTGCTTCAAGATATATGATGTTGCTGTGATGCTGGCCGGCGGAGGCAGCGGGGAGCTGACGGTCTCGGCTACCGTTCTGGTATATTACATCTACCAGAAAGCTTTCATAGACTGGGATCTGGGCTACTCAAGCGCAGTGGCCATGGTGCTCTTTATAATGGTACTGGTCGTGACCATCATCCAGTTCAGGGGACAGGCGAAGAGGGAGGCATAAAGATATGAGATCTGCACATAAAAGAGCCATCATCGGCAAGATAATCGTATATATCCTGCTGATCATCATAGCGGTGATAATGATAACCCCCTTTATATGGATGTTCTCGGCGGCTATCAAAAGTGACAGGGAAGTCTTCAAGATCAACCCCTTCGTCTTCATACCAAAGGTTCCCAAGTGGTCCAATTATATAGATATCTGGACCAGGATACCCTTTGCCAAATTTGTCGAGAACACGGTATTTCTGACAATAGTGGTGACCTTCCTCCAGCTTCTTACGTCGAGCTTTGCCGCATATTCATTTGCAAAGCTTAAGTTCCGGCACAGGAACGGTCTCTTCCTTGCCTATATTGCCACCATAGCCATGCCCTGGCAGGTGTATATGGTGCCCCAGTTCATACTGATGCGCAAGATGGGACTGAACGATAAGCTGCTGGCCATCATCTGCCTTCAGGCCTTTTCGGCCTTCGGTGTCTTTCTGATGAAGCAGTTTTACGAAAGCGTTCCGGATGATCTGTGCGAAGCCGCCAGGATAGACGGGATGAGCGAGTATCAGATATACAGGTCGATCATGCTGCCGCTTTCAAAGCCGGCTCTGGCAACGCTTGTGATATTTACATTTGTTAACACGTGGAACGATTATCTGGGCCCCCTTATCTATCTGAAGACCCAGGAGAAGAAGACCATCCAGCTGGGACTGAAGATGTTCATATCCCAGTATTCATCGGATTACGGTCTGATCATGGCGGGATCCATGCTGTCCCTGATCCCGGTTCTGATCGTCTTCCTCTGCTTCCAGAAATACTTTGTCGAGGGTGTTGCCAACACAGGTCTGAAAGGATAAGAAATGGTCACTTTATCTCTAAAGGTTCTTGATAAGGACGGTAATACACTGGCTGTTGCAAGCGGTGAGGATTTCGTGGATCTTGTTTACGCGGCCGCATACAACGAGGGCGATGTCATCGAGCTGCAGACCTCCCCGAAGAATGTACATATCAACTGGCAGGTTGATGACGCCCTTGGGCCGGCCTTCGTTTATGTTACCGACACGGTAAAGTATGACATACCCTTTGGCGAGGCCAGGATCAGTTACTCCCCCAAGGTCTTTTGGGGGACCCGCCATTATATGTACGCAAGAATTGCCGGGGCAGAAGAGGTAGGTGCTTACAGAAATCTTGCCTTAAACCCTGCAGACCAGCACAAGGAAGTTTCCTGTTATCCGCATGCCAGTGCCAATGTGGAGACAAGAGGAGAGAGTGTATTTGCAGCAAAGAATGCCATAGACGGGGTTTATGCCAACCTTTCACACGGAGAGTGGCCCTACCAGTCATGGGGCATCAACAGACGTGAGGATGCGACCATGAAGCTGGAGTTCGGAAGGATGATATGTACCGACAGGATCGTCTTTTATACCCGGTCGGATTTTCCTCATGACAATTACTGGACAGAACTTACGGTTGATTTTTCTGACGGAACGAGCGAGACTTTTTCACTTACAAAGACTGCCCGTGCCCAGGAGCATCGTTTTAAGGAGAGGGTCATCGACAGCCTTGTGATCCGTGACCTGATAAAGTCAGATGAACCGTCCCCCTTCCCGGCCCTTACCCAGATAGAGGTATACGGGAGAGTTAAGGATGCCGGCAGCGGAAATTGCGGCTGATGATAAGGAGAAGATGATGTTACAGCCTGATAAGATGAGAGGACATGAAATGATCGGATCTGCCGAGATCGCGGCAGGTCTTGATTTTGCCTGTGATCAGATACTCGGGATACTTCCTGATTTTACCTATGCCTTTCAGCCGGCCTACAGTGTCGGCAATTTCTATACCCCTTCCGAGAACGATGACTGGACAGACGGGTTCTGGACGGGGCAGATATGGCTGGCTTATGAATACTTAAAGAGGTCCTGTCATGGAAGACCGGAGGATACAGACAGGCTCCGTCATGCCGGCAAAGTGCAGGTTTCAAGCTTCCTTAACAGGATAGAAAAGAAGATCAGTGTCGACCACCATGATATGGGCTTTCTCTATTCCCCTTCATGTGTTGCGGCCTATAAACTGACGGGGGATGAAGATGCAAAGCATGCGGCCATACTTGCCGCCGACCAGCTCCTGACCAGATTTCAGAAGGTGGGGGGCTTTCTGCAGGCCTGGGGTCCCATGGATCAGAAGGAGAACTACAGGCTGATAATCGACTGCCTGCTAAATGTGCCCCTCCTTTTCTGGGCTTCTTCCGCAACAGGTGATGATAAGTACAGAAAGATCGCCCTGACCCACATCCATACGGC
>JAILLI010000185.1 GCA_024693225.1 Lachnospiraceae bacterium | reverse complement strand
GTCTGACTTAGCGATAACTCTGTTAGGATCTGCTGAAGAACCGTCAACTGCAGGGAATGCGAATACGCCAACCTTGTCAGCGAATCCTTCTGCACATGAACCGTTGATCTGACCGATAGCCCATGAACCCTGGATAAGGATTGCAGCTTCGCCATTGTAGAATGCTGCTGTAGCTACGTCGTTGTCATCACCGGCTGCTGTCTTCTGGAAGTACTTGGAAAGCTCCTGGATCTGCTTACCTGCGTTGATAACCTTCTCATCCTTCCAATCTGTCTTGTGATCCTTGATGTCCTGAAGGTTGAGGCCGTTCCTGTCGCAAAGGTAACCTGCTACCATTGACAGACACCAAGCTGTACCTGCTGAAATGGTTATAGGCGTGTAACCCTTGTCCTGAAGCTTCTGGCATGCATCGAGAAGTTCTGAGAAAGTCTTGGGAACTTCTGCGCCTGCATCAGCGAACATCTCTGTGTTGTAGAATACACATGCTGCTGCGATGTTAAGAGGGATAGCGTAGATACCTGCGCCGTCGCCGCCTTCGTCACCGTATGTGCCACCTGCGAATACAGCATCACTTGTGAATGTGTCTTTCCAGCCGTCAGCTGCAAGATAATCATCGAGCTTGGCAGCAACGCCTGTCATAGCATAGTCGTTAAGGTTTGCGCCGGGAGATGCGATGAATACATCGGGTGTCTCGCCTGCTGCAACAAGAGCATTGAGTTTGTCATAATACTCTTCCAGGTTCGTTGTGATGGGTGTGCAGTGATACTTACCTTCGAAATCCTTGTTGAATCTGTCAACTGAATCTTTGTAACCCTTTGTGATAAGGTCTTCTGATGCCTCAAGGTCGTCCCAGATCATGAACTTGATCTCCTGAACATCACCTGATGCTGCTTCTTCAGCTGCGGGTTCTTCTGCTGCGGGCTCCTCTGCTGCGGGCTCTTCTGCCTCGGGAGCTGCTGCTTCTTCTGCTGCGGGTGCTGCATCAGCTGCAGGAGCAGGTGCTGCTGCGCCGCCACAAGCCGAAAGAAGGCTCATTGTCATTGCTGCAGAAAGACAAATTGCCAAAAACTTTTTCATTTTCATTATTTTTCCTCCTTTTGAAAATGTAAGTGATAAAACCACGTACCTACACTCTAATTCTCAATGACAATTATAACTACATAATTCTTGCTTATTGATTATCAAAAATTGCTATTCTTGATTTTCCCGAGCTCCACAAAAAGGGTAATTTGTTAATATTCTACTTAAAAAAGGGGGGCATTTTGTTAAATATGCCATAAAATCATTTTAATCTTTACTTTTCCAAAGCAAATATTGTATGATTCTTGTGCAAAAATTCGGAGTTTTCTTTTTCTTAAAAACACAACAATTTGTATAAGGATATAGCAAGAAATGATAAAAATCCTTGACGGAGTAAAGGAAACCGTCAGTTATGAGTACGATTCCTCCCTCCTTCTTTACAACAATACAGACTTCGAAGAATATCCCAACCACTGGCATCCGGCCGTGGAGATAGTGATGCCTCTGGAAGGGGAGTATTCCATGGAATGCAACGATATCCCCTTCCGCCTTCGGGTCAATGATATCATCATAATATGCCCCGGTGTCCTCCACCATCTGTATGCCCACCAGGGAAGACGGATCATCTTCCAGGTGGATCTGTCCATGATCCAGTCCTTTGAAGAATACGATTCCATCTTTTCCATCATGCAGCCCGCCATAACCATATCACCGGAAGAGTTTCCCAATATACACAACGACTGCGTGAAGCTCATGAAACAGATATATGATGAATATTTCGGGAATGCACCGCTTAAGAATATAGCGATAGTGGAGAAGTTCCTGCATATGCTGGTCATGGTGGGCCGCGGTTATACCGCCAGCCCCGACCGTTTTGCCGGGATCAAGCCCACAAAACAGCAGGAGTACACGGAGAAGTTCCTGTCCATATGCAATTACTTAAACCAGCACTGCACAGAGGACCTGTCCCTTGAAGTAGTGGCAGATATGGCAGGCTTTTCAAAGTATCATTTCAGCCGGCTCTTTAAGGAATTTGCCGGTATGTCATTCTATAAGTTTCTTAACACCAGAAGGATCGCTTATTCGGAAAAACTGCTCCTCGACCCGGAGCTAAATGTGACTGAAGTGGCTATAAGAAGTGGATTCAACAGTATATCCGCCTTTATGAGGATGTTCAAGATAGTGCGGAACTGCACACCCACACAGTTCCGCAATCTCAATAACGATATATCTCACCGGTTCTGATCTTCTTTTATCCTATCCTTTATGGCGGCTGCTACCGCCTCCAGGATCTTTACCCTTGCATAATACTTGTTGTTTCCTTCGACTATGACCCAGGGGGCGTAGGAAGTTGAAGTTTTCATGATCATGTCATCGACAGCCTGCTCATACTGGGGCCATTTTTCCCTGTTCCGCCAGTCCTCATCGGTTATCTTCCACTCCTTTCCGGGAGTGTTCGCTCTTGCCTCAAACCTCTTCTTCTGCTCGTCCTTATCGATATGCAGCCAGAATTTCATGACTATGGCGCCATGGTCAGCAAGCTGTTTTTCCATCTCATTCATTTCCCTGTAGGCTCTCTCCCACTCATCTGTGCCGCAAAAGCCTTCTATACGTTCCACCATCACGCGTCCGTACCAGGTCCTGTCGAATATGGCTATATGGCCATCCTTGGGCATCCTGTTCCAGAACCTCCACAGATAGTGATGCGCCCTTTCAATGTCATTGGGGGACGAAGTCGGATTGACCCTGTAGCCTCTGGGGTCAAGAGCTTCCGTCAGCCTGTGGATGGCACCGCCCTTTCCTGCCGCATCCCAGCCCTCAAAGCCCAGTACGACAGGTATCCTTTTTGCATATAAGATGCTGTGAAGCTTGCGAAGCTCCTTCTGTACAGCCTTTATCCTGACCTTGTACTCTTCCTTTGTCATTGACTTTGACAGGTCGACATTTCCGAGCACATGCAGTTCGTACTCGCCTTCCGGCTTGAACTTCCCGTTCTTTGTAACAGGTGCGGGATCCTTCAGCTCATCAAGTTTTTCCGAAAAAGCCCTTTCAACCTCGGACATGACCTTGATGACGGCATATCTGTCATCTTCCGCCTCCACCACTGTCCAGGGGGCTGCCTTGGTATCCGTTGCTATCAGCATCTCATCGCAAAGCCGGGCATACTCTTCATAATTCTTGTTATGGAGCCTGTCCTCCCCGGTCACACGCCATTTTGTATCGGGATTTTCCTCAAGCTTCTTCAGCCGCTTCTTCTGTTCCTTTTTGGAGATCACGAGCATGAACTTCAGGACTATTACCCCGTCATCCGATAACATCTTCTCAAAGGAGTTGATCTCATTAAAGGCCTTGTCCAGATCCTTCTTTTTGGTGATCCCGGTAAACCTGTCCTTCCATACGCGCTCATACCAGCCCTGCTCAAATATGTCTATATTTCCTTTGGCCGGGACCCTCTGCCAGTATCTCCACATATAGGGATGCATAAACTCGTTTTCCGTCTCGGTGATCTTCGAATGTACCGAAAAGGCTTTGGGAGTCATGGGAAGTATGAGTTCGTTGATGACCTCTCCCTTGCCGGCCCCGTCAAACCCGTCGATCACTATGAGGGTGGCTACCCCCTTCTCCCACAGGAGCCTCTGCTTCTCGCAAAGAGATGCTGCCAGCTTTTCTTTCTTTTCCTTGTATTCTTCCTTTGTTATCGACTTTGAAAGATCAAGACTTCCTGTCATAGGTATCACCCCCGTTTTCCCGTTATCTTTGACAAATCTTATCTTGTTTGATAGTATCATCTTGGCTGCAGCAATAGCTGCACCCGATCACTGCTTAAAGATCATAAATGAGGTGTAATAAATGGATTCTGGGATCATCATATTTGGCGGGATAGTAATGCTCGTTATAATCGTAGCCGTTGTCGTTTCAGCTGTGACCAGCGTTATCAGCGGTATCGCCGGCTCCGAGGAGGACGGGGAGGATTAATCCTTCCAGATCACCGATTCGTGTTTTCTCAGTTTAAAGAGTATCTGAAGCGCTTCTGTCACTGACTTGAATTTCAGCGTGGAATCTCCGCCGATATAATGTATGGGGACTTCGATACAGTTAAGGCCCCTGCAGTAATATCTCATCTCGGTCTGATACATGTGACCGGTCGATAAAAATCTATCCAGATTCATGGAGGACAGCACGTGGGCCTGAAAGCCCTCAAATCCGCTCGTCATATCCTTAAGACGTGTTCCAAGTACCAGGTTTGCCAGTATGGTCCCTCCGGAACTTAATATCTTCCGGTAGAGGGGCTGATGGCTCATCTCACCGCCTGCGGTAAATCTCGAACCCCATACACAGTCATATCCCTCTTCCAGCTTTTCGACAAACTGTGGTATCTCATCGGGCTGATGGGAACCGCCGCCGTCCATCTCAAGAACACAATCCGCACCGTCCTTAAGTGCCTGCCTGTATCCCTCAAGATAACAGGATATCACACCCCTTGATTCTTTATAGAATATGCATTTGACCCTTCCGGTATCCTCATAGCTCCTGATGATCTCCTCAGTCCTGTCTTTCGAATATGAATCGATCACAGGATAGAGATAGAGGTTGTCATACGGAAGTGCAAGTATCTCATCTATTACCTGGCCCATTGTGGCTTCTTCATTGGCAACGGGCATAACGATTATTATCTTCTTCATTTCTTCCTGCTGCCCGCCATCCTGTTCTTTATCCATAAGGCTGATTCAGTGTAATCCTCCACGCTCCAGCCGGACGGCTTTGTAACATGAGGCTTTAATATTGAAGAACTCTCATCCTTGTTGCTTAAGTTCCATATCATGTATGACAGGTCGTGATCGTCAGCAAGGTCGAACCATTCCCGGCCGGATTCCGTGTCTACGATCCCGTCTCCCGATGCATCACATATATTGCACTCACTTATAAATATGGGGATCCCGGCCTCAAGAGCCTTAATGGCTTTGCGGCGCAGCTTGTCCTTATGCGTTGCCGCATAAAAATGCAGGGCGTACATGACGTTATCGTCGTCTATCCTCTGTCCGATGACATCATCAACATCCTGGGACCAGTTATCGGTTCCGACGATTATAAGGGAATCAGGGCTGTACTTTCTTATGACCGGGATGATCTCCTCGGCATAGGGTCTGATCACAGTGCCAAAGGGAGATTCCTGAGGTTCGTTGCATATTTCATAAATCACGTTGGTGTGATCCGCAAGCCTCTTCGCCATCTCGTCAAAGAAACGGATGGCTTCGTCCTTGTAGACCATGGGAGACTTATCATAGAGTATGTGCCAGTCAACGATGACATACATGGAAAGCTCTGTGGCGATCCTGACACCGTCAAGGAGTATCCTCTTTAACTCCTCCTTATCACCGTCAGTGCAGTATCCTCCGGGTTCATCCGTATAGAGGGCAAGTCTTATGGTATCGGCTCCCCATTCATCCCTAAAGGTCTTAAAGGCTCCTTCGTTGATAAACCCGGGATATCTCAGCCCCAGTGTGCTGATCCCCCGCAGCTGGACGGTATTTCCCGCGGTATCCGTAAGTTTTGCTCCCTTAACCTTCAATCTTTCCAACTTCATTATCAATAATATCTCCTGACTGTGATTATGGATCTGTAAAAAGCACTGCTTATCTTGATCCCTGTTGCCTGTGTACTTGCATGGACTATCTGGTTGTTGCCGATATATATGCCCACGTGTCCGCCGTAATAAATGATATCCCCCGGCTGCGCATTGTCATAAGACACCTCGGTGCCCCCTGCTGACTGGGAATAGGAACTTCTCGGTATCCCTATCCCGAAATGCGAATATACTCCCTGGGTAAAGCCCGAGCAGTCACATCCGTTTGTAAGGGACGTTCCTCCCGGAACATAGGGACAGCCGACAAACTGAAGAGCATAATTAGCTATATCCGACCCTTTTCCCGATCCGGGCGCTGTAATGACCGGCTCTTTGGGCTGTTCCACCTCTTCGGGCTTCTGTGTCTCTTCCGGAAGATCCTCGTCATCCGTATCATCCGCAGAAGGCTCTGTGCTGTCCTCTTCACCGGTATCTTTTGTCTCTTTATTCTTCTCGGCTTCCTTCTCCTTGCGTTTTCTCTCTTCCTCTTCGACCTTTGCTCTGGCAGCTTCTTCGGCTTTTCTTCTGGCCTCCTCCTCTGCCTTTTTCCTTGCCTCCTCAGCGATCTTTGCTTTCTCGGCCTGGTCGAGCTTTCTTAAGCTCTCGCTCTGCTGTGATATCTGCGCCTTGTACTCGGCCGCCCTTGCCTTGGCTTTTGAAAGCTGGTCTTCAAAATTCTCCGCGCTCTCCTGCTTTTCGGCGATCAGGGCATCAAGCTCTTCCTTCTGCTCATTCAGATCATCCTTGATCTCCTCAAGGTCGGACAGTTCATTTTCAAGCTTTTTCTCCTTGTTCTCGACTTCCTGTCTTGCCAGCCTGTACTTTTCAAGCATCAGTCTGTCATATTTGTAGAGCTTCTCCGAATATTCCGACTTGTTGACGGCCTCGGCCATGCTCTTTGATTCGAGAAGGAGCTCGATATATGTCGAACCTCCGCGCTCATACATGAACTTGATACGTCTGGCCATGGCCGCCTGCTGGTCGGCTACCTTCTGTTTTGCGGCCTCAAGCTCACTTTTTGAGGTTTCTATCTCTGCTTCCTTGTCCTTTATATCAGTCTCCAGGATCTCGACCGACAGGAGCAGGTCCACGAGCTGCTGGTCCAGTTCCTCCAGCTCCGCCTCCAAAGCTTCCTGTTCCTCGGATATGCTCTCGATATCCCGGTTGATATTCTGCAGTTTCCCTTCGGCTTCCTGCTTTTTGCCGGCTGCTTCCTGCTTTTTGTTCCTGATATCCGTGATGGTATCCGCCTTTACCCCTGTAAGGCCTGCTTCAAATACCAGACACGTCATAAGCAGTGTCAGCCCACTCCTTATCATTCTACGCCCCATATTCATCATCCCCTTATCAATCATCTGCCGGATCCGTATCCCCTATTACAGATCCGCTGTTCCTACCGTTCTCGGGAAAGGAAGGACATCCCTTATATTTCCTATACCCGTAAGATACATGACACATCTTTCAAAACCGAGACCGAAGCCTGAATGTCTTGCAGTCCCGTATTTTCTCAGATCCAGGTAAAAATCATAGTCTTCTTTCTTAAGCCCCAGTTCGTTCATCCTCTCAAGGAGCTTATCGTGATCGTCCTCTCTCTGGCTGCCGCCTATTATCTCACCTATACCCGGAACAAGGCAGTCCATGGCGGCGACCGTCTTGCCGTCTTCATTGAGCTTCATGTAAAAAGCTTTGATCTCCTTGGGATAGTCCGTCACAAATACAGGTCTCTTGAATTCCTTCTCGGTAAGGAATCTCTCATGCTCTGTCTGAAGATCGCAGCCCCATGAGACCTTATAGTCAAACTCACTGTTATGCTTCTCCAGTATCTTCACCGCATCTGTATAGGTCACCCGGGCAAAATCCGAGGAGGCGACATGTCTTAACCTCTCGATCAGGCCCTTGTCCACAAAATTGTTGAAGAACTGCATCTCCTCCGGTGCGGCCGATAAAACATACTCAATTATGTATTTGATCATGCTCTCGGCAAGAGCCATGTCATCATCAAGATCCGCAAAGGCCATCTCCGGTTCGATCATCCAGAACTCGGCTGCATGCCTGGTCGTATTGGAATTCTCCGCCCTGAAGGTCGGTCCGAAGGTATATATGTTACGGAAGGCCATTGCATAAGTCTCTCCGTTGAGCTGGCCGCTGACCGTAAGGTTTGTCTCCTTGCCGAAGAAGTCTTTGGAAAAATCGACGCTTCCGTCGGGAAGACGGGGCGGATCCGAAGGATCCAGTGTGGTCACACGGAACATCTCTCCGGCACCCTCACAGTCCGATCCCGTTATAATGGGAGTATGGACATATACAAAATCACGCTCCTGGAAGAACCTGTGTATGGCATAGGCTATCAGCGACCTTACACGGAATACTGCGGAAAAGGTGTTGGTCCTTGCCCGAAGATGGGGCATGGTGCGGAGGTATTCCATGGTATGGCGCTTTTTCTGGAGAGGATAGTCGGGTGTTGACGTCCCCTCTATAAATATTTCGGTCGCCTGTATCTCGAATGGCTGCTTTGCACCGGGCGTCGCAACAAGCGTTCCGGTCACGATGAGTGCCGCACCCACATTTGTACGGCATATCTCGTCAAAGTTGGGAAGATTGTCCCCGTATACTATCTGTATGGGTTCAAAAAAGGTCCCGTCGTTAAGAACTATGAATCCGAATGTCTTGGAATCCCTGATGGTCCTTACCCATCCGCCGATCTTAACTTCCCTGTCAAAGTAATCCTCCCTGTTTTTGTAAATCTGCCTTACTGTTAAGAGCTGTTCCATTTTCTGTCAAGTTCCTCTCTGTCATTTATTTTATCGGCTTGGCACCGGCTTTTTCCTGTACCTTGTCCATAAACTGCTTAAATCTGCTTTTCTTTTTGTCAGGTCCCTTCTTCTCTATAGACCCGTGTATGCCTTTGACGCTGGTAATATATATCCCGCTGACGGTAGCCTTTACTTCCTTTTTTACCGGAACATCATCAAATATCTTGTCGTCACATACAAGCGACATGATCTGGGGACCGACCTTTGCCTTTACTATGGGAAGCTTGGACCATCTCATTAGCTTGGGCGTCTGGTCGATAACAGCCTGGGGGAGTCCGGATTCCTTTATCTTCATCCGTTTTTTGTCGATGATCAGCATAGATACCGTCTGCTTCATCGCATCTATCTGTTCCCTCTGTTCCTCCTCCCTTTTCTGTGCCTTCTTGCCGAGGAAGTACAGAAGTACCGCTATCCCCGCCAGAACCACAAGAATGATCAGAAGTGCAATCACTCCGTTTGATATCAAAAATATACCATTCATCAGACCAGATCTCCTATTCGTATTTTATCATCTCATCCATATTGGTGCTCAGTTTCATTATATACTGTCTCATATCATCACAGACCTCGGGATTGCGGAGGGCAAACTCGATATTTGCCTGCAGGAAGCCGATCTTCGTTCCCACATCATATCTGTGTCCCTTAAAATCGTAGCAGTACATAGCCTGTTCCTTGGACAGTCTCCGAAGGGAATCGGTAAGCTGTATCTCTCCGCCCGTCCCTGCATCCTGTGTCTCAAGAAAACCGAAGACATCGGGAGTTATTATATATCTTCCAAGGATCGCTATCTCGGAAGGGGCATCCTCCACAGAAGGCTTCTCCACCAAGTCATGAACCTTGTAGACCCGCTCGTCCACCGCCTTGCAGTCGACTATACCGTACTTGTTCACCACTTCCCTTGCGACCTTCTGTACGCCGAGCACGGATGTCTGATATTCATTGTAGACTTCAAGCATCTGCAGAAGACAGGGCTTCTGGGCCACAACAACGTCATCCCCCAAAAGTACGGCAAAAGGCTCGTTGCCGATAAAGTGTCTTGCGGTATATATGGCGTGTCCCAGCCCCCGCGGCTCCTTCTGGCGTATCGTGTGAATGTTGGCCATCTCGGATATCTCCCGGACCATCTTCAGCATCTCTTCCTTGCCGTTTCGTTCAAGTTCAAGCTCAAGCTCCACAGACTTGTCAAAATGATCCTCTATGGACCTCTTGCTGCGCCCGGTCACGATGATTATGTCTTCTATCCCGCTTGCGACCGCCTCCTCTATTATGTACTGGATCGTCGGTTTATCAACGATCGGTAGCATTTCCTTAGGCTGTGCCTTTGTTGCAGGCAGAAACCTGGTCCCAAGTCCCGCTGCCGGGATTATGGCTTTCCTGACTTTCATCTTATTCCTCCTATATACTATGTGTCCATGGACACCGAATTTCTGATCTCCATCTTTATGGTGCAGTCTGCAAGATGCTCATAATTGATGTCAAGAGCATAATCTATGTCTATGTTGATGACGTCATCACTCTCTTTTATGTCTATCCTGTCCGTATCTATCCCCACAAGAAGACTGCCGTAGGGAGTGACATAGTTCGTCATGTTGCGTTTATTCTTCTCGAAGACCATCTCAACATTTGTAAAACCGCTCTTGCTGATCGTCAGCATATCCCGGTCAAACCTTACGATGTTCTTCGTCACCTCATCATTACCCTCTGAGATCTCATCATAAGTAACATAATGATGGTCCTTTTTCTTATAGTAGCTTCCGGGTGTGATGATCTCTATCTTTTCCGATCCGTCGGATCCCTGAAACTGGAGTCCTTCAACGGATACCCATACGTCTTTATCCATATATCATCTTTCTACATATCAGCAAGGTCTCCGGCCCCGCTTAACATATTGTTCTCCTGATTGACTATATGTATCTCGGCGGCTATACATGCGCTTCCTTCATCTCCCTTGATGACACAGTCCATTATCTTGGCGTGTTCTTCGATGAGCCTTGCATGATTGGCACTGTCTTTTATATACTCAAGCCTGTATCTGTATATCCTCTCGGCCAGATTGTTGACCATCTGTACAAGCCTTTTATTATGGGATGCAGCCAGTATCACGTCATGGAATCTGACATCTGCCTGGGCGATCTTTGTCACATCCCCCGTGGTGGTGGCATCCGCAAATTCCTGTGCAGCCGCCCGGAGAGCCTCGACCTGCTCCGGGGTTATCCTCTCGCATGCCAGCTTGGTCGCAAGAGAATCGAGCACGAGCCTTACTTCAAGAACATCCCTTATATCCTGCCTGCTTATCCTCGAGACCTCCGCTCCACGCCTGGGAATCATGGTGACCAGGCCCTCGAGTTCCAGCATTCTGATGGCCTCCCTTATGGGAGTCCTCGAAACACCCAGCCTGTCGGCAAGATGGATCTCCATAAGCCTTTCACCGGGCTTGAGAGCACCTGTCAGTATACCCTGCCTTAATGTATTGAAGACCACGTCCCTGAGGGGCAGATATTCATCCATATTCATCTGAAGCTTAAGTTCTTCCATCAGATCTCCTTATACATGCGAAACGATCAGATCGGCTGCAAGGCCGGATCCCTCTATAAGGTCATATGCCTTATGAAGCTTATCGTCTGAATCAAAGAGCCCGAACACGGTGGGTCCGCTTCCGCTCATAAGCGAAGCTATGGCACCGCCTTCCGACATCATGTCCTTGATGGTACCGACAACGGGATTGCGGTCTATCGTCACACTCTCAAGAACATTTCCCATACAGGCGGCGATACCGTAAATGTCTCCCTTTTCTATCCCGGCCATTATACCGTCAATATCGGGATGGGTAACCTTATCCGGCTGTAAATTGTTATATACATATGCCGTTGATACGGATATGGGCGGTTTGGCAAGAAGGACGCCGCAATCCGGAAAAGGCTTCAGGGCTGTAAGTATCTCTCCTATGCCTTCAGACAGTGCACACCCTCCCATGATACAGTACGGCACATCCGCTCCTATGCGCACTCCGAGCTTAGCCATCCTGTCCGCATCAAGTCCCAGAGAAAAGATCTCATCAAGGCCCTTTATGACCGCGGCCGCATCCGTGCTTCCGCCCGCAAGGCCTGCGGCTACAGGTATGTTCTTGACAAGGCGGATATCCACTCCGCCGTCCGGGACATATTCATCCAATATGAGCTTTGCGGCTTTATATATCAGATTGTCCTCGTTTACGGGCAGATCGTCCCTGTCAGTCGTAAGGGAAATTCCCGGCTCATCCCTTTTTGATATCCACAGTTCATCATGAAGATCCACGGTCTGCATGATCATGCGGACCTCATGATAACCGTCGGGACGTTTTCCGAGGACATCCAGACCGATATTGATCTTGGCATGGGCCTTTATCTTCATCAGCTATCACTTGATTATGACTTTGAGACTGCCGTCATCGGGATTGAGTATCTGGTCTATGATCTCGCTCCTGCCATTTTGAGCAGCTTCAAGTACGCCTTCCTCTTCGATCTCAAGACCCTTGATGCCGCCCGCGAGCATGTTCATGCCCTGCTCGGTCCTCTGCAGGTTTTCGTTCTCCTCTTCCGAGCCCTTACCCTGCATCTCGTCAAGCCTTTCCCTGGCAGCTTCCTGAGCCTTCTTCTCGGCATCTTCCTTCTGCTTTTCGATCATTTCCTTATTGCTCTTTGCGAAGGCAGATTCCTCATCCTTTTCCCGGATCTCGTCACGTCTTGTGATCTCATGGTCGTATCTGTTCTCCGTGATATCACCTCTCTCGACCATAACGTTGAGCTGGTCACGGTTGAACTCCATAAGATTGTTCTCTTTTTCCTCTTTGGCAAATACCATACCGGTCTCAAGAGCTTCCATGGCATCTTCCTTTACCCTTGTGGTATCGCCGTCGGAAGACCTTCCCACAACATTGCCGTAAACCTTCTCTTCCGTCTCACGGGCATTGCGCTCGTCTTCCTCGTTCTTTTTGGCGGCATCAGCTTTTGCGGCATCAGCCTCTTTGATCTTCTCATCTTCCTGCTGCGCGGTAACCTTCTTATCATTATCAAGCTCCGACGGCAACTTTACGTCCTTGAGTATAAGATTGTCAACTCCACCGATCTGCATCATAACCTTCCTCCTTCCGGGTAATCCGTTACCCATTAAAACTATCCGACGCATCCTTTCAATTCGCTGATATCGCTGATATCATTGTTTTTCATATATTCCCCGATCCCTTCGATGACCTTTATTGTCGCAAAAGGATCCGTAAAATTCGCGGCTCCCACGGCAACTGCCGCAGCCCCTGCCATTATAAACTCAAGCGCATCATCCGCGGTACATATCCCGCCCATTCCTATGACAGGTATCTTCACCGCATGTGCCGCCTGGTATACCATCCTGACCGCCACGGGCTTTATTGCCGGCCCGGACAGTCCTCCCGTTTTGTTGGCGAGAACAAACGCCCTCCTGTTAATATCTATCTTCATACCGGTTATGGTATTTATGAGCGATACCGCATCGGCACCGGCTTCCTCACAGACCTTTGCCATAAGACCTATATCGGTCACATTGGGGGACAGCTTCATGATGACCGGCTGCTTTGCGTGTTTTTTGATCTCTCTCGTTATACCTTCAAGGGCCTTTGGATCCTGACCGAAGGCAATGGCTCCTTCCTTTACGTTGGGGCAGCTGACATTTATCTCCAGCATGCTGATGTCCGTATCGGAAAGCCTCTCGACCACGCCCACATACTCATCTACGGACTTGCCACACACATTTACTATAACGGCTGTGTCATATCCCTTAAGGAAGTCAAGATCCCTTTCGATAAAGGTATCTATCCCCGGATTCTGAAGCCCTATGGCGTTGAGCATTCCCCCGTAGGTCTCCGCTATCCTGGGTGTCGGATTACCCTCCCAGGGTGTCAGGCTCACGCCCTTTGTAACGACAGCACCCAGTCTTCCTATATCGAAGAATTCGGAATACTCCATACCCGATCCGAAGGTCCCCGATGCGGTCATGACCGGATTCTTGAGGCGGATACCCGCGATGTTTACCGACATATCCGTCACAGTACCACCTCCGATGCCTCAAATACGGGCCCGTCCACACAGACTCTTTTATTTTTCACCTTTGAATGATCGTCAATGGCGGCCGATCCGCATACACAGCCAAGGCAGGCTCCTACACCGCATGCCATCCTCTCTTCGAGAGAAACATATGCCGGGATGCCCAACTCTTCTGAAAAAGCTTTAATGCCCTTAAGCATTGGCTTTGGTCCGCAGGCAAATATGATGTCGGCTCTTATATCGTTCTCCCTGATCGCATCGATCACGTTTCCGCATGTTCCAAAGCTTCCGTCGTACGTTGCAGCAAAGAGCCTTCCCTCTTTCTCAAGCTCCTTTGTAAGGAAGAGCTCTTTCGCGCTTCTGTATCCCGCGACTGTCGTAACATCGCAGGTCAGCCGCTTTGCCAGCTCCACCATGGGCGGGATCCCGATCCCCCCGCCTATGAGCAGGGCTTTTGTTCCTGCATCTGTCCTTCCTTCGGCGGCCTTTAAAAAACCGTTTCCCAGAGGACCCATGACATCCAGGCTGTCTCCTTCGCAAAGCTTGGAAAACTCCTTTGTTCCGGCACCTGCTACCCTGTACACGAGACGTATGCTCTTCTTTCCCTCAAAAGTACCCGTCTCACAAATGCTTATGGGCCTGGGGAGCAGCCTCGCATCGCTGTTTGAATATACCGAAACAAACTGTCCGGGTTCGGCAGTCCCTCCTATATCCGTGGCAAGCCACATTGAATAAACTCCGTCACACAGGCATTCCTGTGAGATGATCCCGGCTCTTTCCCAGATCTTCATACTCTTTTGCTTTGGATATGTTCTCCTCCCGGCAATATATTACAAACGGACATACTCATCCAATTTAACTCAATTATAGCCTTGTTTTCCCACGTTTTCAAGCATTGTATACAAAGTCATTGAATTATATCTCACGAAATGTTACCTTAAGATCATGAAGATCAAAAACATAAGGATGATCGACCCCGCAAACCGGACTGATGCTGTAAAAGACATCTGCATACTTGATGGGATCATCGTATCCGAAGAAGAGTACGATAAATATGAAACATCCCATCCGGATGAGTCTATAGACGGCACCGGCCTTATCGCAGGTCCGGGGCTTGTGGATGTGCATGTACATTTCCGCGATCCGGGCCAGACATACAAAGAGGATATACATACCGGTGCTCTTTGTGCTGCCGCGGGAGGCTTTACATCCGTTGTCATGATGGCAAACACCATACCGGCCCTTGACGACCCGGATGTCGTTAAGGATGCCCTGCGACGTGCATCCGAAGAAGATATCAGGATATATACCTGTGCTAACGTTACAAAGGGGATGAAGGGTGGAGAACTATGTGACTACAGGTCACTCCTTGATGCGGGAGCTATCGGTTTTACAGATGACGGAAAACCCATAATGGACGCAGGCCTTCTCTTTCGTGCCTTTGATGAGATAGCAGGGCTGGGCCTTCCAGTGTCGCTCCACGAAGAAGATCCGGCCTATATCAGCGAAAACGGGGTCAATTCCGGGGCTGCGGCAGCTGCCCTCGGTCTTAAGGGTTCCGACAGACAGGCCGAGATCTCAATGATAGAAAGGGATCTTAATATCGCGGCAAAAAGCGGTGTAAAGCTGAATATCCAGCATATCAGTACGGCAGAGGGCGTTGATCTTATACGCCGGGCAAAGAGGACCAACCCCAACATCCATGCTGAGGCAACACCTCACCACTTTACCCTGACCGACAAAGCCGTGGAGGAGTTCGGCACCCTTGCCAAAATGAATCCACCGCTTCGAAGCGCCGATGACCGCGAGGCTATCTGGGAAGGACTTGCAGACGGTACGATCGATATCATAGCTACCGACCATGCCCCCCATTCATCCGAGGAAAAATCGCAGGGATTCAAAACAGCCCCGAGCGGCATCATTGGTCTCGAGACTGCATTTCTTCTTGCATATTCTGTTCTGATAAAGCGGGAGATACTGGATTACAATAAACTCTTTGAACTGATGAGCCTCAATCCCGCCCGGCTCTACGGGCTGAACGCGGGAAGTCTCTCTGTCGGTGCACCGGCAGATATAGTCATCTTTTCTCCCGACGAGGTCACCGACTATTCATCCTCAAGATCCAAATCCTGCAACAGTCCCTTCCTGGGAAGGCAGCTTGAAGGGAAGATCCGGTACACGATCTGTGGCGGGAAGATCGTTTATTCCGCTGAAGACCACCTGGATGACTAACATACTAACCGGAAAGAATACAGGTCAAACTGAACATGTTCTCTGTTACAGTTCTGACAAATGAAACGGGCAGCGTGATCAGCTGCCCGTTTCCTGTCTGCAGTACTCTTTCAGGTTGCGCTGCCTTGCCTCATCTATACGTTCCTTGCACAGTTTTCCCAGATGTTTTTGTTCCTTGGGGTCAAAATCTGCCGGAATGACGGGGTCGAGTGCTTCGACCACTACCGTTACCGGTGTGAGCTTCGGAAAATGGTTTTCCCATACGTTTG
>JAILLI010000175.1 GCA_024693225.1 Lachnospiraceae bacterium | reverse complement strand
TATAACATGCTACATTCGGATGATGGAATTATAGCACTTCCTGAAAAGAAAAGCACCCTAAAAAAGGCGCTTAACAAGCTCGTAAATGAGTTTTATGTAATTAGGCGATATTTCAGTTGAGTTTTAGTTCTTCATTCAAGGTACCCATAGAGGCACATAGAGGGGCGGGGAACCGGGGTATAATCTCGGAAATCAGCGTAAAATCAACGTTTTTGGCATGGGAGGTTACAAAATGGAGAAGGAGGAGATTATGGAGCGTATGTCGTTTGTAATGCATGGTGAGTATTTAAGAAGAGTTAGGGTGTATGACAATGAGAATAATGAGATTGTCATAAAAGTAGACCTTCACGGAATGTGCAGGGAGTCGGCTCAAAAGGCCCTCAACAATATCATCGCGATCATAAGAAGCCCGTTCATACTGGACGTTATACACGGATACAACGGGGGAACAGTTATTAAGCAGATGATACACGAGTATCTTAAGAACTCGAAGATAGTAGGACATCGTTCACCGCAGTGGAATCCAGGAGAGACACTTCTCCTAATAGCGTAGAAGGAGGAACAGGTATGGGATGGATCATATTCATAATAATCCTGATCTGTATATTCGGATCATCGGATACAAGCAGTACCAAAACAACAAAGACAAGAAATTCCGGGCTTTCCAAGAATGATATTAAGCGTATTCGGAAAGAACGAGAGAGAGCAGAGATGGATGCATACGAGGATATGCTGATGTACATGGAAGTGTTCTCGGATGATTAATAAGAAATGGGAAGTAAAGATGTCAAAGCTTATTTATTGGATCTAGATGAAGTTTACCAGGGATATGCAGTGTGGGAGTTTCTGCCCAACTTGTGAATGCTACGAAAGATGCAGGTATGACAGATAGGTCGCCTGAAGGGAGACCTAAATAATTAAAGGAATCGGTAAAATGACAACAGGAAAGGGAAAAATCATGAGTATCGTTGCAAATAACAGCTATATGTTCAACATGGAGATGGATTTTTGGGAGTTTAGAGGATTTGATGCGGAAGATCTTCTTTGCAGATGGAGTAAGATATATGACTTTGCCAAGGATAACCACTCGGAGGATGCAGCATTTTTCCTGGCAGACTGCATGGATGTCCTGTATGAGAAGGTACTATCCCTTTCAGAACCGGATAGGAACATGGTCTTGGATAAAGCAAACGAAGACATGAGCGATTACGACAGTAACCATAGACGCGGTGTAGCATAGGCCGCCAGAGTGTAATACGGAGGTGATAATCATGAAAGACACACTTTTTACCATTACAGGACTCAACTTCAGATACGGAACGGAGTTTCTTGAGAAGGGAATGAAGGTAAAACTTGTAAAGGAGCCGGATAACGAGTACGATGCCGAGGCGATCCGTGTAGAGTACCCGGGACTTGGGAAGATAGGATACGTGGCAAACAGTGCAAAAACTGTGATCGGCGAGTGCCTTTCTGCTGGAAGACTCTATGACAGGATTGAAAAGAAAGCCAAGGCAAAGGTTGTCATTGTCCTTGAGAATGCCGTAATATGTAAAACTTCAAAGAAAAGCCTGAAGAAGTAGTCATAAAGATGGTAAAGGATGAACTCGTCATTGTAAAGGATCAAGGAACAGCTCATCTGTATCTCATACTGGAAGAAAGAGTAGATGACAACAAGGAATAGGTAAAAAGACAAAACAGACAACAACCTCAAATCTAGCAAACCCCCAAGATTTACAAAGGGCGGATGGGTGGAAAAGTAGTGTCGGACCGTTATAAATATAGTATAATTTGAGAGGTATGTATTCAAGTGATTACAGAGAAGAAATTTCGGGAGTTCATAGAAAGACAGAACTGGATATTTGCCAAAACATATGCAGACAGAGCCCCTCACGAGTATGTTGTCAGGGGAAAGCTTAACGGAACGGATGAAGAATTCCTTGAAATAATAGCATATATACGTGAAAGTGGGATAACAATGTACTTTTGGAATCATCCCAATAAGTATGTTTTCATGGATGATCGCCAGTATTGGGTTATGTGCGATAAAAATGATGAGCCGGTTATCCTTAATCGGTGTAATCTGGAAGAATATAAGATACCAATTGAGTGGAGAGGGATCACGAATAGTAAAAGTTAATCTCCATATTAATTCACATAAGATAGTCGCATACTGAAAAGAAAGGATTTCAATATGAAGATAACAAGTGGAAGAATGCTTAATGACTATATACAGCCAAACAAGAATCAGTATTGTATCCCGGTTTTTCAACGAGACTATGCTTGGACATCAGAACAGTGTGAAAAACTGTTTGAAGATATTATATATGCTTACAGGAAGGATGCGGATCATTTTTGCGGGTCGTTTGTATATGCACCATTGTCTGCCAAAAACCATATAAACTATTATATTATTATTGACGGGCAACAAAGGTTTACAACTCTCTATATTCTTATAAAAGCACTAGCTGATAGTGCAAAAGATCTCCATGACAAAGAGGCATTGGAGGGTTTGCTGTTTAATGAGGATAGATTTAATAGGTATGGTTTTGATGAAAAAAGCAAACTCAAACTAAAACCGGTCAAAACAGATAATGACCAGTTACAACTGTTAATGACTGATAATATCGACAAAATGGATAAGAGTAAAAATGGTATTATCTATCACAATTATATGCTCTTTAAAGATCAAATCGAATCGTTTCTAAATGAAAACCCTGACCATACTGTGATGATGATTCACGATGGAATAGATCACCTTATTTGTGCGGATATACGCCTTGACGAAAATGACGATGCACAGGAGATATTTGAACGAATTAACTCAACGGGGATGGTACTTGGTTTGCCGGATTTAATAAGGAATTTTGTTCTGATGACAGATGAGGAACAAGATAGGTTATATGACGAGTACTGGCTCCCTACACAAGAACTTCTTAATAAAGATCGTCTTGAAAGCTTCTTTTTGGATTTCTTAAACTTAAAACTGGATGGATTTACAAAAGAAAGCAGCGCATATACTGATTTTAAGCAGGTTTATAATGATGGATTGTACACAAACGAAACAATGCTTAAAGAGATTTTGCACTATGCAAAACAATACCATGTTTTCTTTGCAGGTGATAAAAACCTGAATGAAGACATTAACATAGCGCTTAGTGGTCTTAAAAGATTAAACCAGACAACAGTTTACTTATTTCTGTTCAACATTTTTGATGATTATGAGGCTGGGATCATAGATCAATCAGTTCTCGGTAAAGTTTTGAACTTCTTACTGAGTTATAGTATTAGACGTTTGATTTGTGAAATAGGATCCAACTCTTTGAGAGGATTGTACAAGACCCTATATAGCCGTGTGTTTATCAGACCGGAGAATAAAGACCATTACTATGATGCAATTGTTTCTTTTATGCTCCAGTTAACTTCTAAGGATGCTATTCCTACAGATGCAGATTTTATAGCAGCGTTGAAAGAACGAAACTTGTACCGAAAAAATGCCCTTTGCAAGTATTTGCTTGGAACCATTGAAAATCAAGGGAAAGAACGAGTTATTACAGATAATCTGACGATTGAGCATATTATGCCTCAAAACAAAAACCTCTCAAAATCATGGCAGAATATGTTGGGAGAAGATTGGATAAATGTTCGTGAAAAGTATCTTCATACTTTGGGAAATCTGACATTGACGGGATATAACAGTGAACTTGGGGATAAACCCTTTAAAGAGAAGAAGGAATTACTCGATGATACAGTAACGCATGTTGTTGTTTTGTATAGCGATGTTAAGGATAAAGAGGAGTGGAATGCTGATACTATCGGAAAACGTGCAGTACGTTTGTCAGAGGAAATCGTAAAAACTTTTCCCATAGAACAGCCGGAAGTTAAAATTGAATTCACCGATCCTCGATACGTCTTATATACTGCTGAAGATTCAGGTAATGCAACATATAAATACGTAAACTTCTATGAATTGCTTGGAGAAAGAGTGAATGTTGATAGCTTTGCCATTATGGTTCGATCAGTTGCTGAAAAATTATATGAACTGGATGAAAGAATTATAGATCAAATGGCAAGCGGTCAAGAGACATTTCCCTCGTGGAACAATCCAGTATTCTCATATGATCCGGCAGCTATAAGAAATCCTATCCAATTGAAGAAAGACTCGGGAATATATATAAGTTCAGGATATTCAGCATATGATTGTATTAGTTTTATTAGAGAATTACTTAAGAAATATGATTTAGACATAGAGGATGATTTTGTATATAGCGCAAGACCAAGCAGCGGAAAAGAAAATGGATTAGACAGAATTGAAATAGAAAAGGTCTGGTGTGAACAAAAAAGAACAGATGGGAAAATCGAATTTGATCGGAAAAACAGTGGTGGTAAATTAGTAAGATTTACTACACCATATCTCAATTCAATTATTCCTGAATCATCAGGGAAATTAAGTCCTTGGAAGACTTCTAATTTCTATTTTTACGAGATTGCAAATAAAAAAGGAGAAATCTATGTCCAACTATATTTTTACTGTAGAAATCTAAGCGATGAGATGAAAGATGCATTTGGACATTTGGCAGATATATTGAATCTTGGAGAACTGGAGAAGGGATATAAATTATATTTCAAATCATCAACATTTGAAAAATCTGATAGTGATACCACTGATAGATTATCAAAAGCACTAGACACGATGTTAGATGAAGTAAACCAGTTCGAGTCAGAAATTAAACAAAAGTGGTGATACAAATATATAAAGGAGGCCGGATAATGGCAGCACGAAGCGCAAAAATCGATCAAAAAGCGGATCTTATCTGGGCAATCGCAGATAAACTTACAGGGGTATATAAACCCCATGAATATGGTGAGGTAATCCTTCCGCTTACGGTCATAAGGAGATTTGACTGTATTCTGTCAGATACGAAGGATGCAGTATTAGCGAAATATGAGGAGGTTAAAAGCCTTCCTGTAAAAGATGTACTGCTTCGCAAGGCGTCCGGGTTCGAGTTTTTCAATACAAGTAAATATACGTTTGAAAGACTTATGGCTGATCCTGACAATATTGAGGACAACTTTAAGGATTATCTGAACGGGTTTTCTGAAAATGTCCGGGATATCATAGAAAAGTTCAATTTTGATCGGCATATCACAATCATGGCCAATAAGGGCATATTGTATATCGTTCTGAAGGAATTCACGACGGATAGAGGCAATCTGCATCCCGACGAGATATCAAACCTTGAGATGGGATATATATTTGAGGAGATCATTCGGAGATTCTCTGAAGCACATAACGAAGACGCAGGGCAGCACTATACCCCGAGAGAAGTAATACAGCTCATGGTAAACATACTGTTCTATGATGATAACGATGTATTATCTGGAAAAAACGTTGCCAAAACGCTATATGACCCGGCGTGCGGTACCGGAGGCATGCTTTCTGTGGCAGAGGAATACCTTAATAATCTTAATTCATCTGCGGAACTTGTGCCTTTCGGACAGGAACTTAATGATCAGACATTTGCCATATGCAAGGCGGACATGCTTATAAAGGGCAATAATGCCGATTTCATCAAGGACGGAAATACTCTGTCTGATGATCAGTTCAAAAATCAGACTTTTGACTATATCCTCAGCAATCCGCCTTTTGGTCGCGAGTGGAAGAATGAGAAAGCAAAGATCGAAGAGGAAGCAAAACTAGGATTCGGCGGCAGATTCGGAGCCGGACTTCCCGCTGCAAGCGATGGCCAGATGCTGTTCCTTTTGACTGCTATATCCAAGATGAAGGATATCAGCCAGGGCGGAAGCCGTATTGCCATCATCCATAACGGATCTCCGCTCTTTACAGGTGATGCAGGATCAGGACCTTCCGAGATCCGGAAATACATATTGGAGAATGACCTGCTTGAGGCGATCATAGCTTTACCGAATGATCTCTTCTATAACACCGGTATAGCCACGTATATCTGGGTTTTATCCAACAAGAAAGCCGGAACAATAAGAGAAGGCAAGGTACAGCTTATTAATGCCAATGAACTCTATGAGAAGAGACGTAAAGCCCTTGGCAACAAACGTAATGATATCTCCGAGAGCCAGATCGCGGATATTACAAAGATATATGGTGATTTTAAAGAAAATGAGATCAGCAAGATATTTGATAATTCTGATTTCGGATACACCAAGATCACTGTTGAAAGACCTGTTGTTGGTGAAGATGGCAAACCTGTTCTTAAGAAGGGCAAGCCTGAAGCGGATTCAAGCCTTCGTGATACGGAAAATGTGCCTTTGAAGGAAGATATCAAGGAGTACTTCGAAAGAGAGGTTCTCCCGTTTGCGCCAGATGCATGGATCGATGAAAAGAAATCTAAAGTGGGATATGAGATCCCGTTTACTCGCTATTTCTATAAATATGAGGCTCCTAAACCCTCTGATGAGATCATGGCAGAAATACTGGAACTTGAAAAAGAACTGTCTGGAAGCCTTGAGGAGGTATTTGGCAAATGAGGGAAATGAAGGATAGTAAAATTGCTTGGATAGGGAGTATTCCTAAAAATTGGAATATTTATAGAAATAAGAATGCATTTACTTGCTCCAAAGAAATAGTGGGGGATAGATCAAGCACGACACAGCTTTTATCTCTTACAACAAAAGGTGTTAAAGAAAAAGATATTAATAATGCAGAGGGGAAACTCCCTGAAACATTTGATACTTATCAGATTGTTAAGACAAATAATCTTATTATGTGCTTATTTGATTTAGATGTATCGGCAGTTTTTTCGGGGATCAGTTCCTTTGACGGAATGATTTCTCCTGCTTACAAGGTTCTTTCTTGTAGAAAAGACGTTTATCCTCAATATGCCGATTATTGGTTCAAGTATATTGGACATGGTAGAAAGTTTAATCATTATGCCAAAAATATAAGATATACATTGAATATTGATGAATTCCAATCATTGCCGATGTTATTTCCGCCTTTAGAGGAGCAGAAAAGGATAGCTGAATACTTGGATTCCAAATGCTCCAAAATCGATGAAATAATATCCAAACAGGAGCAGATTATTGAAAAACTGAAGGAGTACAAATTATCAGTTATCACAGAGGCTGTCACAAAGGGGCTGGATCCGAATGTAGAGATGAAGGATAGTGGGGTTGAATGGATTGGACAATGTCCTGAAAAATGGATTTTATCAAAAGCAAAATATTATGTTGTAATTACAAATGGCTCGGATCCTCAAACAGAGGGAGATATTCCGGTATATGGAAGCGGAGAAAAGAGTTTTAAAACTTGTGGAGAATTTAAGGAAGGTCCAAGTGTTTTAATTGGGAGAAAAGGAGCAACCCTACACATTCCACATTATATTGAAGGTTCATACTGGAACGTAGATACAGCATTTGATGTAAAAGCAAAGGATGGAATGGTTCTTAAATACTATTATTATCTGGCAACTTGTTTTGATTATAAGCAATATATTTCTCAGACTACCTTGCCAGGAATGACGCAAACAAACTATAACAATATGATTATTCCTGTTCCGGATGTTCAGGAACAGAATAAGATAGTTAACTGGTTGAATCTCAAAATAAGGCAAATAGACAA
Source organism: Lachnospiraceae bacterium (assembly GCA_024693225.1). Taxonomy (GTDB): domain Bacteria; phylum Bacillota; class Clostridia; order Lachnospirales; family Lachnospiraceae; genus UBA2868. The sequence goes on along the minus strand of JAILLI010000175.1, from coordinate 29,568 downwards.
TTTAATTGAACGAATAACATATTTAACTGATAGAAAAAAAGAATACAAGAAATCCCTCATTTACGAAGTTGTTACCGGAAAGAAGGAGGTTTAGCCCATGCCAAACGATTTCGATGTTAAAGAGAAACGCTTTGAACAAGATATAGAAGAATATCTCATAACCCATGGTGGATATGAAAAGGGCGATCCGGCGACATTCAATCGTACGCTTGGGCTTGATAATGGTACATTCGTATCATTCATAAAGAAAAGCCAGCCTAAATCATGGGGAAAATATGAGAAGATATACGGAGATACTTCCGAAAAGCAGATTGTAGATAGATTCTGTAAGGAGGTAAAGCAGACAAGTCTTCTTAATGTTCTACGTCACGGGTTTACAGATCGTGGTATCAAGTTTCGTGCCGTTTTTTGGAAGCCGGAAACGTCGCTTAATGAAACAAGCCGTATACAGTATGAGGATAACATCCTTCATTGTACGCGACAGCTTCACTATTCTCTTAAGAATGAGAACAGTATTGATATTGTACTGTTTGTAAATGGCATTCCTGTGGTATCTATGGAACTTAAGTGCCAGTTTACCGGACAGAACACTGCCAATGCTATAAATCAGTATAAGTTTGACAGAGCCGGAAAAGATGCGATCTTTACCTTTAAGGAGCGTGTTCTTGTTCATTTTGCAGTTGATCTTACAAATGTATATATGACAACTCGCCTTGCCGGACCGCATACGTACTTCCTGCCGTTTGATCAGGGCAGTAACGGTGCAGGAAAAGTCGGAGGCAAAGGAAATCCCAATAATGAGAACGGGTATGATACCTCATATCTGTGGGAAAATGTGCTTTGCAAAGACCGCTTGTTGGAAATATTACAGAAATACATGCATCTTCAGCAGGATATCGACAATAAGACCGGCGAAGTTAAATCAGAAATCATGATATTCCCGAGATATCATCAGCTTGATGTAGTAACAAAACTTCTTGCAGATGTTAAGGAGAATGGTTCAGGAAAGAACTATCTGATACAACATAGCGCAGGCTCTGGCAAATCCAATTCTATTGCATGGCTTGCCCACAGATTATCCGGGCTTCATAACGATATGGACGAGAAGATATTCCAGTCCGTTATCATAGTTACAGACCGTAGGGTGCTTGACAGCCAGCTCCAGTCAACAGTGTATCAGTTTGACCATGTCGAAGGTGTTGTGCAGAAGATAGACAAGAATTCACAGCAGTTAAAAGATGCCATCAACGGTGGGGCCGGTATCATAATCACGACACTTCAGAAGTTTCCGGTCATATATAAAGAAGTAAATTCTGATAATAAGCGTTTTGCGATCATCGTGGATGAGGCACATTCATCACAGACCGGTGATGCCGCAAAGAAGTTAAAACGCGCTCTGGCAGATACAGAAGAAATCCTTAAAGAATATGCAGAGATGGAAGAAGAGGATGAGAACAACCGTAAGGATGACGAGGATCGTCTGTTAGACGAACTTGCAGCGCAGGGGATCCATGAAAACCTTTCGTTCTTCGCCTTTACTGCAACTCCGAAGGGCAAAACCTTGCAGATGTTCGGAACGAAAGATGCTGAAGGTGTATATCATCCATATCATATATATTCCATGCGTCAGGCTATAGAAGAAGGCTTTATCCTTGATGTTCTGAAGAACTATATGACATATAAGATGTATTATAAGATCCTCAAGACCATCGATGATGATCCTGAACTGGATACCGTGGCAGGAGCAAAGGCCATACTTAACTATGAAACACTGCATCCACATAACATTTCTCAGAAAACCACGATCATGCTTGAGCATTTCATGAACATTACCAGGCATAAGATGGGTGGCCGTGCTAAAGCAATGGTTGTAACGCCTTCACGTCTGCATGCAGTAAGGTATGTAAAGGAGTTTAAGAGGCAGATAGAAGAAAAAGGATATAACGATCTGGATGTACTTGTTGCTTTTTCAGGGGAGATAACGGATGATGGCGTATCTTATACGGAAGAAGGTATCAACAAGAATAAGAATGACGAGACTATAAAAGAGAAAGCCCTTCCGGAAGCGTTCCATACAGATGACTATAATATTCTCGTCGTAGCCGAGAAGTATCAGACAGGATTTGATGAGCCGCTTCTGCATACAATGTTTGTAGATAAGAAGCTCTCCGGAGTGAAGGCAGTTCAGACACTTTCCAGGCTTAACCGTACCGCTCCGGGAAAGTTGGATACATTTGTGCTTGATTTTGTGAATTCAGCAGATGATATTAAGGCGTCCTTTGAGCCATTCTATGAAGAAACGGTACTGCTTGAGGCTACAGATCCCAATGTTATATATGATATGAAGAATACGCTTGATGGATTCAGGGTTTATCAGACGAGCGAAGTGGAGGGATTTGCTGACATTTTTTATTCCCAAAACGAGCAGATAGCAGGTGATCTTGGAAGACTGCAGGGACAACTTCGCCCGGCTGTGGATAGGTTCTATGCCCTTGAAGTAGAGCGTCAGGATGTGTTCAAGTCTACACTTGCCATGTTTAACAGGGTGTATTCATATATTACACAGGTTTGTAGACTGTTTGATAAGGATATACACAAGTTCAGTGTATATTCGAAGTTCTTGTACTCTATGTTACCGAAAGGAAGCAAGGAAAAGATCGATATAGATGATAAGGTTCTTCTGGAGTACTACAAGTTGGAGAAGGATTATGAAGGCAGTATCGATCTTGAAGGCAGTGAAGGCGGATATGGCCCTGTTTCCGGGGAAGCTGGGCATAAAGAGAGAAAGAAGGATCCTTTGACGATGATCATTGAAAAGATCAATGAGAAGTACGGAACAGCGTTTACCGAGATGGATAAGGTTCTTATACAGATGGAAAATGACTATGCCAAGCAGGAAAAATGGCAGGATTATGCAAAGAATAACGACAGATCCACGTTTATGCTCCTGTTTGCGAAGGATTTTCCTACAGTGGCTGCAGAAAGATACGAGCAGAATGATGAATTCTTTAAGAGGTTGTTTGCAGATCCTGATATGATGAAACAAGTCATGGATTCTATAGGATCTGTTCTGTATGAGCGCTTGAGAAAGCCTAAGATATTTGATCCTAACTCGGGAGTAATCGAGGAGGCGACACCTGAGACATACGTGGAAGATATATATGTAAAGCCAATTAGATGAAAGATAACTGAGTAATTTGAAGGGATCGAATAAATGGAAATAATTGGAATGTAAGAGTTCAATAACAAATGTAGAGTATGATGTTAAAAAAATAGATAATGGTGCCTTTTGGGGCTATAGTCTTACTTCTTTTTGGTGGAAGCTTTAAAACATTGGAAAGCAGTGTGGAGTCTTATTTTTGGGAGGTATAGAGCAATGGCATATAACGAGTTTGATTATAATATAGTTGAGGAACTGGGGATTTTATCCACCTCTACAAAAGGATGGACGAAGGAACTGAACCTTATATCGTGGAATGGACGTGAACCTAAGTATGATATCAGAGACTGGGCACCTAATCATGAGAAGATGGGAAAAGGTGTGTCGTTAACAAAAGAAGAAGCTGAAGTGCTAAAAAAACTGTTGTAATAATACAAAAACACAGATCAAAAGGCAGGGACTAAATGGATTCACAAGAAAAAACTGGTTATATATGTCCTTACAAATGAAAGTTTTCATATGGAAAACTGGATCAAGATAGGATATGCAGAAGATGTCGATCGAAGGGTAAGAGAGCTATCCGGCACAGCGGTACCGCTTCCGTATGAGGTATATTGTACCTATGAGATTCCTAGGCTTCAAGGCGTTAAGGATCCAGATAAGCTGCTGCATGATCTTATTGCAAAACTCAACCCGGACCTTAGAATATCGGCGAACAGAGAGTTCTTTGTCATGTATCCGTGGGATGCATATGAAATGCTTTTTGCAATCGCCCAAATGCATGGAAGAGCGGAAAAACTTGTCAGAAATAGTCAGAACACTGTTGGAGAGGATGAGATCGAGGAAACAGAATATACAATAGGAGCATTGTTTCCGGACTATAATGTACCAGACTCGCTGTATGATAGGCTAAAAAAGGTGGTTTTGTCTATTGATGATACGCTATTTGATCTTCCGAGGAAAGCATATGTAAGCTATAAAATGGGCAAACGAAGCCTGATCTCATTGTGGCCGAGGGATGGTTGGATGGAAGTGGTGTTGAATGCAAAACTCGATACTCTAAACGACAAATATGACATGATATATGATATATCAAACAGGAAATGGTCATCAGAGCAATATGCTTTTAAGCTTTACCCGAATACTGATATGGACGCAGTTAAGAATTTGATTACTCAGGTGTATAACTTAAAAAAGTAAAACAGGAAAATGAGCAAATCAAGAGAATTCATTCACAAAGCTATAGATAAAATGATTTTGCCTAGAGATAAAAAAAACAATGAGTAGACCGTTTTCAACGCTTGAAGCGAAAAAGATTATAAAAGAACATGAGAAGATCCGGGCGAAACTGAATGAAGCTGTGAGTCTTAAGGAACAATACGAGGAAGAAATAAGGGGATCTGTCGAAAAATTAAAGGGTTTTGAGGCATATAATATCCTTAACGGTGTTCCTATAGATGATCTAAACAGGGATAAAGCGGGAATACGTATTAAAGCGCTGAAAGATGCCGGTTACGAAACGATTGCACAACTTTCAGCAGTTTCTGTAAATAGGCTTGCCTTAATCAACGGTATTAGTCAAGACACTGCTTTTACAATTAAGAGGGCTGTCGACAATTATATCAAGGAATCATATTCAAATACCAAAATTAGAATAAGCTCAGATAATCGGAACGAGTATTCAACAAGCCTGATATATGAATTGTATCAGTATCAGAAGAGTTTAACTGGTATCGATGGAGCTGGTGATCTGCTGATGAAATATGGCAATATGATTTCATTTGATATACAGGCGCTCCAACCGGCTACTGGGTCAGTAAAATGGCTATTTGCTTCGGGAACAAATAAAAAGGCTGCAGAACGTGCATATAATGAACTGAGCGAGCTACTGCACAATAATTATTATCAAGATGCCCTTGATATCTTATATGCGCTTAATGACATAATTAGATCTGATCCGGACGAGGCCTGGCAAGATTTCGGCCTTAATTCAATAAAGTATTTCACATTACTAGAAAAGATTGCCCCAGGATCTTTTGGTACGGAAAATGATGTTTATGGCCTTCCAGAAGAATTAGCACGCGAGATTCAGGATGAGTGCTTCTTCCCGGATGGATTGTTGTGCACGCTCCGCCGGTATCAAGAATGGGGTGTAAAATATACGCTTCATCAGGAAAGAGTACTTCTTGGTGATGAGATGGGACTTGGCAAGACGGTTCAGGCGATAGCAACGATGGTTTCGCTGAAGAATACCGGCGCGAAGTTTTTTATTGTGGTTTGTCCAGCGAGTGTAATAACCAATTGGTGTCGTGAGATCGAGAAACATAGCAGACTGACTGTTACAAAAATCCATGGGACGGGAAGAAAGGCAGCGCTTAATTCATGGATAGAGACAGGTGGTGTTGCTGTTACTACTTATGAGACTACAAGCTATATAAATCTGGCAGAAGACTTCAGATATACGCTTTTGGTTGTTGATGAAGCTCATTATATAAAGAATCCAGAAGCTGCAAGGTCAAGAAATGTTTACAGACTATCGACACATGCAGACAGGATGATGTTTATGACGGGTACGGCACTGGAGAATAAGGTTGACGAAATGATTAATCTTATAACTATACTTCAGCCTAATGTTGCATCACAGCTTCATAGCATTGCTTTTATGTCATCAGCGCCAAAGTTCAGGGAGAGAATAGCTCCGGTATATTACCGGCGAAAAAGAGAAGATGTTCTTTCGGAACTACCAGAACTGATCGAGAACAGAGAATGGTGTGTTCTTTCAAGAGAAGAAGAAGAGATCTATGAACGAGACGTTTTGTCTAAGAACTATGCGGCTACCCGTAGAGTTTCCTGGAATGTACCCGATGTTCTTAATTCGTGCAAGGGACGAAGATTAAAAGAGATTGTTGAGGAAGCTGCAGAGGATGGACGAAAGATTATTGTGTTTTCATTCTTTTTGGATACAATACGTGCAGTATGTGAGTTGCTTTCAGATAGGTGTATTAACCCAATAAACGGATCCATATCTCCGCAGAGAAGGCAGGAAATTATAGATGAATTCGATAATGCTCCGCCCGGAACGATTCTTCCAGCACAGATACAATCGGGAGGTACCGGTCTAAACATTCAATCCGCCAGCGTTGTAGTGATCTGTGAGCCGCAGTTTAAACCATCAATAGAAAATCAAGCGATTTCGCGAGCATATAGAATGGGACAGGCCAGAAATGTGTTGGTTTATCGTCTCTTGTGTGTTAATACAGTAGATGAGAGAATTCTGGAAATGCTTGAGGAAAAACAGGCAGTATTTGATGCATTTGCAGATAAATCTGTAGCAGCACAGGAAAGCATAGAGCTTGATGACACATCATTTGGTGATATCATAAAAGAGGAAATTGACAGAATTAATAAGAAATACGAGGAGAGGAATAAACCTGTAGCCGGACATGTTTAGTAAAAAGGATTTTACGCTAATTGATGAACGGTATTTTCAAGTGATTCATAAGAGTTCTAATCATATAATACTTAAATCCAGTAAGACAGAGCATATATGGACTATTTATTCTAAAGATCACAGCTTAAAACTGAGAAGTATCGAGGTATGGGATCAACACCATGAGTATGATCAGCCACATATACAACCACGATTTCATCCCAAATCCGTCGGTGCTGCTCAAATGCTTATAAAGGAACATGATAAGTATATTTTAGATAAGGAAAGATCATGATAACAAGCGTTTGGCTGCATTAGCTATTTTTTATTGTTGAAATCGCCCGCCTGCAGACACTGTTCGAGCTGCCTAAACAATACAATAGGGTTGCGTTAGTAACCGGTATAGACATAACCACGGCTGGCCGAGCGAGTCAATCAGCGGAGAGATTTTTGTATTGCCGGTGATGTGTTTTATGGGGATTTGCGCCACGTGGTGCTGAAGTGAGGCTACATTATGGCTATTCAGTGCCTCCTATATTTAGTATATTGGCAAAATACTGTTGAGCGGTGATTCTTCTATATGCAAGGCATAAGCTATAGTTTTGGCTGGATTATATCTTATATGGTTGCCATTATATCTGGCCTTCCAATGAACGTGCCTTTTGTTATAAGGGATATATGATTGTATCTGGCCAATAAACCGTGTCGGATAAAATAGATATAATCATTTCAAGCACCATATTACTAATATATAGCATATACTTTTGTTTCGGATTCATTGAATATAAGCTATTCATAAGAAACTGTATCAAGAGATTAACTTAAATCGATAGCAGCAAACTATATCTCGCTCTGATATAAGAGCTTGGACAATGCGCTTCAAGGCGACATTGGCCTAAGCGATGCTAATAGTAACATGGTTAATTATATAAATAATTATTGATAATAATTATATATATAATTATAGAATCGGATCGACACCCCAAAAACCTATCAACCGTGCGGCTTAGGAGCTGTTTGGCGAATATAAAAAAGGTGGACTTATCTAACACTTTTGGCGCACTTATCTAACACTTTTGGCGTACTTATCTAACACTTTTGGCGTACTTATCTAACACTTTTTTTCGTGTACAGAAAATTACTATACGAACATGGTGGGATGAATAGGTTTAATGGTTTGAGATTAATAGTATAACTGTTAGTTGGATATGCTCGACACAATTACCTGAGAGCCTACATATTATATGTTGACTATCGATTTATTACGATATTTTTCGTCATACTTTACGGAAGGATCTATAATCCAGCCTGAAAAACTTAAAGTACATGCATTCCTTGTTTTGTACTCTGTATAACTGTCTATATATCCTTTTTCCTTAAGAGCAGCAAGTATACCGGTTATATCCTTCTTTAGAGACTTGTACAAGCTGGTTTTAGAGTTTTTTTCGTACTTTCCTATCAATTCACCGTTACGGTCACAAATCCCCATTTTACACAGAATGCTTATAAAGTTAATCCTTCGATCCTTTTCCCATCTGCTTTGTCCTACTTTTTCAAGAGAAATTTTATAAGTCCCCTTTTTGCCCTTCTTTATCAGTCTGTGTGATTGGAGGTAATACTTCCTGTTATGTATCTCTTTAACAACACATTCCTTTAAAGCCTGATATAAAAGACTCTCACGTGCAGGTATTTTCTTTAGATCATCTGTTTTTTTAGTACAGATGGATTTAAAGTCGAACAAATCTTTATCAAAGTAGAATATCTCATTATCACATTGTGCATTTATTGCCCAAATTATGGGGAATTCATTAAGGATAATGATGACATTTACATATTCTTTCTTGGTGTATTCATGTCTTTTTGTAATTTTTTTGAATGAAGTATTTAAGAGTGCAGAGCAGCTTTCTTCTTTGTATGTACATTTAATTTTACCGGTATTATCAACAAATTTGCACTCATTATCTATATAAATACTGATTCCCCGAAGGTTCACTAAACGCTGAAGGATTTCCTCGACAGAACTTAAATAGTTGTTTGACGTTACATCGCGTTTTGTGACTTCGCTAAGGAGTTCCTTCATAGAAAACGTCATGGGTATGAATACGCCTTCGGCTGAAAACCTAACTCCCTTTTTTATTGCTAAACCCGCTATACGTTGAATAAGCATTTTATCGACAGAGTCAATATAATAGTCTGTTTCATATGTCGTGTTTGTACTCAAAAATATTGGAACCGACCTATCGCCAAGTTCATTATCAAATGCAACTATGGAATGAGGTTCACCAACCAGATTGTTTTCGAACAGCTTTTTCATTACACGCTCATAAGGTTTTGTGTTGTTAATTGCGATTGTGTTATTGTTATTCATTTATTCACCATCCTTTTCTATATAAGTAAATACTGACATGTCCATGAGTCTTTTATTCGAATAATTCGTAGTATTTCCCGTGATCTTATTCTCGGGAGGGGTATATACTGAAGGGGTAGGAATTGTTTTTGAAGTATCATCTTCTGCATCTGTAAAATATGTAAAAGGACGGTTAAACTTTAAATGGCAAACCCCTGTCTTGGCAGAACGTGCCTTACGTATGACGAAATCAACATCCACTATGGGTTTGTCAGTATCTGTCAGAGATTCGTCATTGTTAGCACGACTCAAAATATAGAGATTATCAGCATCATAGATTATTCTCCCACTACCGTTATATGCACAAATATCACTGCTCTTTGCCTGCATGGATGACTTATTTAAGGAAGATATGCAAAGTACGAGCAATCTGTTATTATGAGCCAACCGGTACAATGCTTTTATAGAATAGTCAAGCTTCGCATTATCGGATGCATTAATCATATTAGAGGGAACATTAAGATATTGAAGATAGTCAATAATGACTACCGGAGTGGTGTGAAATAATGAAATAAAGGCTTCGACTGTTTTTGTTATTTCGTCAGCGTCGGTATATTGATGTCCATCGAATAAAAAAAACATATCGTACAAATCAAAACCTACATTATCCACCGCTTCTTGAACGCACCTCCACTCAGCGTCAGATGCGTTCTCAATGAAAGGCTTACTGAGGAGCTTGGAAGCAGTAAAAGATTGAAACGGATTGGCCTCATTCTGCTTATAGCTTTCAGTTGATAATAGTCTTGCTATGATATCTACTTTTGACATTTCTAAGGAAAAGAAGCATATAGGAATTTCAAGTTTTTTTATAACGTTAACTGCAAATTGGCCACAAAAAGCCGATTTACCCCCGCCGGGATTTGCGCCAATAAAGGTTAAGCCTTCTTCAAATCCCCCCCCTGTTGCCTTGTCTATACAGGGTATTCCTGTTGGATAGTGTTTTTTGCATAGCTTAAGCACTTCCTCTCGGTCAGCAAAAGAACTGATTAATGAATTCGCATTATTTGATTGAAAAAAATCCATATTATAGTTTTGGTTCATTATAGGTATCTCCTTATATAATTAAGCGGTATAGAGAGAATCACGGGTAATCTTTGAAGTTAATATCATTTGCATATATGATTTGAACAACAAAAAAGAGTTGAGATCCTCAACTCTTTGCAAGATGCCTATTTATCGTTAAATCAGGCTGTTTTGAAAATGATTTGAAAATGGTAGAAATTTTGGTAGAAATCGGCCGTTTTTTTCATTTAAGATATTATACTGAAAACGGAAAAAGCCGTATTCATGCGGATAACAGGACTCGAACCTGCACGGTCTCCCACCAGAACCTAAATCTGGCGCGTCTGCCAATTCCGCCATATCCGCAACGATAAAATCCTATCACATATCCGGGATATAATCAAACGGTTCCAAGAAGGCGGCAGCGTAAATTTACACTGCCAATGAGGTAAAACTTCTTGACAGCTGACTGATCTTCATCCATAATTAAAGTACCAAAAAGAGTACTAAAATAAGTACATACAGCCAATCCACCCGGAAAGAGGTACCATATGATCGCGAAACAGATGGAAGTAAGGTCCAATATTAAGAAGTTCTTTGATCTGGCTTACGAAGGAGAGGCCGTGATAATCCCCCGCAAGCAGAACAGAAATGTAGTCATCATTTCCGAGACCGAGTATAACAGACTGCGCACTCTTAACAGGGTGAGCCTGTATAAGGAGAAGGTATCGGATAGCGGCAGGACCGGTATCAATCTTGAGCACAATCTTGAAAAACTGGACAAGATCAGGGGTCTTGGCAGGAACTGGAATGGAAATGATGCCCCTGCATTTTCGCCTGAAGTGATCGACAGGGCAGAGCATATCATAGAAGGGCTTGCCATACAGCCGGAGGTCTTTCCCACAGCTCTCGGTACCATTCAGCTTGAATATGATAATTCAAGAAGAGATCATATGGAGATCGAGATAGGGGAGGACGATGTGGCCGGTGTATTTGTAGTTTTTTTCAATGGAGAAGAGGAGGAAGAGACCATACCTGCTTTGACTGATGATATCAACAGGCGTGTTGGCGAATTTTATGGATGATAGGTTTGAAAATACGGAAAAGCTCTACCGCGCGGTCTACCCGCCGCAGGTAGCGGATATATTCTGGAAACGGGACGGCAGCATATCCTCGGCGGCTTTTGCCGATCCGAAGGGACTGTCTGTTGACCGCGGCGGTGGCCGGTCTGATGAAGAGGCTGTTGCAGATATGAGGGGGAGATTTGCGGGACATATCATTTCCCTCTATGTGAAGAACTGCAGGGATTGCAAAGCCGTGGTACGTTACATGCCATCGAGACAGAACAGGTACCACTCACAGATACACGGAGGTGATGATACGATCCTGTTGTCAAAGTCACAGCGCAGGGCTCTTGCAAAATGCGCGGTTATCCTCACCCCACGGCCTCTTTGATGCATTTGACAAGATTTTCGTTTCATTAATTCCCGACCGGGTTTATAATGTTGTAGTGATTTTCAGTCTTTTACATGAGATAGGAGGATACTATGCAGAGAGTTGTGGATTTTCTTAAAAATGCGGGAACTTATTATCTGGCAACGGTTGACGGCGACCGGCCCAGAGTGAGACCTTTCGGAACGGTCAATGTATTTGAAGGTAAGCTCTATATCCAGACGGGTAAGGTCAAGGACGTATCCAGGCAGATCCATGCCAATCCCAAGGTTGAGATATGTGCATTCAAGGACGGACAGTGGCTGCGCGTAGCCGGAGAGCTTGTCGAGGACGACAGGAGAGAGGCCAGGGTTGCCATGCTCGATGCTTATCCGGACCTTAAGAACATGTACTCACCGGATGATGGAAATACCGAAGTCTTCTATATCAAAGATGCCACGGCAACCTTTTCTTCCTTTACGGCTGCTCCCGAAACGGTTAAGTTCTGAAGGGAGACCTGACATATCATGAGGCATTGATGTGAGCAGATATATGGACGTAGATATATATTTCGGAAAAAAGAGGGTGAGGCTTACCGGCATCATCATCTTTTTTGGTGTGCTCTTTGTCCTGGCTGTCGCAGCGGTCCTGATCATGATACCGGGCAGGGGCATACCTACCGTTTCAAAAGGGCGGCAGATGCTGGTAAAGGACCGCTACATAATCCATGCCGGAGGCCTTGTGACCGATCCCGACGGAAGGGAGCTTTCCTATACCAACAGCAAGGAAGCCCTTAATAACTGCTATGAATGCGGGAACAGGATCGTGGAGATCGATCTGATGGTCACGGCGGATGATGAGGTTGTATGTGCCCATGATAATGAGGATGAGAATGTAAAGCGCTGGGCCCATGAGGTTGATGATGCGGGCTGGCAGGATAATCCGCCCACCCTTTCGACTTTCCTTGCCGCGAGCTTTGCAGGGACTCTGTCGACCATGTCTCTTTCTGACCTTGCGGACTTTATGACAGAACATGCTGATCTTTTTGTTGTCACCGATGTCAAGGATGACAACATGGGGGTCCTGTCCGTCATACGGGAGGATTACCCGGATCTTGTCAATAATTTCATCGTTCAGATATATCATGAGGATGAATATGACAAGGTCAGAAAGCTGGGCTTTAATAACATCATCTACACCCTTTACCGGGCCACGGATGAGGAACTGGAAAAAGATGAGCTGACGGCCTTTGTAAAAAAGACCAACCTTACGGGCGTGACCTTCTGGGCGGAATACCCGGACCAGTACAGTGAGACCTTTGAAGCCCTGAAGGAACTGAAGGTCCCCCTGCTGATACATACGATCAACGATAAGGGCGAGATGGAAAAATACCTCAAAATGGGGATATCGGGCATATACACGGACGTGGTTAACGAAGGAGAAAGATATGAATAGCGACTATATCCTGATGTTTATTGACTATCTGCTGATACCTTTTATAGCGGCGGGTATCGACATACGGCGGTCGGGGCAGGAGAAGACCATGACTTACGGCAACTTCCTCCTCTATGTTTCTTATACGACAGCCCTTGCCGTGTGCGTATACATAATCCGTCTGGTCATAAGCAGGCTGGGTATCAACATAGATACGGATCCCGGCACGGGTATCTATACCATATTTGCCCTGGCCATATCTCTTGTGATGCCCTATATTAAGGAGATCATCACAACCTACGTGAAGGTCAGATGCGAGATCAAAGGCAAAAAGGATACTTCTTCAGTTGAAAAGAAATAAAGGGACAGCACAAAAAATATGCTTTGTCATATTTGTCATAGCACTTCTTATCGACACCGTGATCTCCGGCCTCTTTGCGTGGTTTCAGGCCTCATACGGTGTCACTTTCCGTGAGATAATCTATACCATAAGATCGCCCCTATCGGGAGCAAATAACGATTTCTTCCTGACGGCATCGGGATACGTCCTGCCCAAGCTTGTGATCTTTGCGGCGGTTCTTGCGGCTGCGGTTTTCGTATTCTTTATGCTGGAAAGATCCGTGTCAATGGAGCTGACCCTTGGCATAGGCCGTAAGGATAAGGAGACCCAAAAGCTCGACGGCGTAAAGGCCCTTAAGGTCCTTTTCTTTGTACTGGTCGTCGGCTACTCGGTATATATGCTCATCAGTATAAATTCCCGCCTTGAGATCACAAAGTTCATAAGTGATTACAATGCCAGGACCGAGCTCTACGAGGACTATTATGTTATGCCGGAGCCTGATAAGATAACCTGCGACAGGCCCAATAATCTTCTTTACATATATATGGAGAGCATGGAGACCACTTATGCGTCAAAAGAAGCAGGCGGAGAACAGGCTGAGATCAACTATATACCAAATCTCACAAAGCTTGCGCAGGATAATATATCCTTTTCGGATGAAGAGGGGCTTGGCGGGTTTGTAAGTGCGAAAAATACGGACTGGACCATGGCGGCACTGTGGGCGACCGAGACCGGAGCCGCATTTAACTTCCCCATAGAAGGAAATTCCGATTTCGGGGACCAGGAACACTTTTCAAAGAATTCCGTGACCCTGGGGGATATCCTTAATGAGAAGGGATACTATCAGGAGTTTTTGTGCGGATCGGACGCCACCTTCGGGGGAAGAAAGGCCTTCTTTGAGCAGCACGGCAACTTCAGGATATACGATAAGTTCACGGCAGAGGAGGAAGGCTACCTGCTTCCGACCGAAGAGGTCAACTGGGGCCTCGAGGACTGGCGCCTCTATGAGATAGCAAAGGATGAGCTCACCAGGATGGCGGCATTGGATCAGCCTTTCAACATGACCATGCTTACAGTTGACACACATCACTATGACGGATGGATATGTCCCTACTGTGACGATACCTATCCCGACCAGCTTGCCAATGTGCTCATCTGCGCCGATAAGCAGATACAGGACTTCATTGACTGGTGCAGTCAGCAGGAGTGGTATGAGGATACCCTGATAGTGATCCAGGGCGATCATCCGAGGATGGACCAGTCCCTGGTTAACAAGGCTAAAGACCGCATGGTCTATAACTGCTTCATAAACAGTGTATATGACAAGGATAAGGCTTCGCTTAAGATGAAGAACAGGTCCTGGAACACCATGGATATGTTCCCGACCGTGCTTTCGGGCATGGGATATAAGATAGAAGGAGACAGACTGGGACTTGGCACTGATATGTTCTCGGGCAAAGCGACACTTTGCGAAGAACTTGGGAGCGATCACATAGATGATGAAGTGCAGAAGTACTCCCAGTTCTATGCCGACAGGTTCTACTGATCCTGCGACCGCGTGCTTTCGTCCATCCTAATCGTCAACCGTCATAAGATTGATATTGAAAATATCGACCTATATGTTACAATTCATTGATAGGTTTTAGGTAATCATATAACAACACATAATAGAAAAGGAGTAAAATCATGAATCTTTCACCTCTTCAAAAAGCAAGATACGAGTATGTTCCCAAGCTTCCCGGAATGCTCCGTGCGGGTATTTCCGAGATAAGCGTAAAAGTCGGCGAGGCTACGGCCAGCGTTGCCGATCAGGATAAGATCAAGGCCCTCTTCCCCAACACATACGGCAAGAACGAGATCACCTTCGTTAAGGGAAGCAATACATCAGCAGCCAAGAAGCAGGTTGTCGGCGTAATCCTTTCGGGCGGACAGGCACCGGGCGGACACAACGTTATCTGCGGTCTTTACGATGCTCTCAAGGCTACCGACAAGGGCAATGTACTTCTTGGTTTCAAGGGCGGCCCCAGCGGTCTCATCGATAATGATTATGTAGAGTTTGATGATGCCATGATCGATGCATACAGGAATACGGGCGGTTTTGACATAATCGGATCGGGCAGGACCAAGCTTGAGAAAGAAGAGCAGTTCGCGGTCGTAACCGAAGTTGCCAAAAAGCACGGACTTACAGCCATCGTTATCATCGGCGGTGATGATTCGAACACCAACGCTGCAGTCCTTGCCGAGTACATGGCAGCAAACAATACCGGAGTTCAGGTCATCGGATGTCCCAAGACCATCGACGGAGACCTGAAGAATGAAGATATCGAAGCTTCCTTCGGATTTGATACAGCGACCAAGACCTATTCGGAGCTTATCGGAAACATAGAGCGTGATGCCAACTCAGCAAAGAAATACTGGCATTTCATCAAGGTAATGGGAAGGAGCGCCAGCCATGTGGCACTTGAGTGTGCTCTTGAGACCCAGCCCAACATCTGCCTTATCGGTGAGGAAGTTGCTGCAAAGAAGATGTCACTTTCCCAGATAGCTTCCCAGATAGCGGATTCCGTTGAAAAGAGGGGCAATGCGGGAAACAATTTCGGTGTAGCCATCATCCCTGAAGGTATCGTTGAATTCGTTCCCGAGTTCTCAAAGCTGATCGCTGAGATCAACGAACTGCTCGCAGGCGCCAACACGGAGAAGTTCAATTCACTTCCCGACTGGGATGCCAAATATGAATTCATCGAAAAGGGACTTACCAAGGAGTCCATGGCCGTATTTGCCATACTTCCCCAGCTCATACAGCAGCAGCTGTTCCTCGAGAGGGATCCTCACGGAAACGTACAGGTTTCTCTTATCGAGAGCGAAAAGCTCCTGTCAGCCCTTGTAAAGGACGAGCTTGAAAAGAGAAAGGCAGCAGGCACATATAAAGGTAAGTTCGGTGCCCTTCATCACTTCTTCGGTTACGAAGGAAGGTGCGCATTCCCTTCAAACTTTGATGCCGATTACTGCTAGTCACTCGGTTACAATGCTTTCATGCTGATCCAGTACGGTTATACGGGATATCTTTCCAAGGTATCAAATCTGTCCAAGCCGGCTGATGAGTGGGTTGCAGGCGGAATGCCCATCACCAAGATGATGAACATAGAAAGAAGGAACGGACAGGATAAGCCCGTTATCAGAAAAGCCCTTGTTGAGCTCGACGGCAATCCTTTCAAGTACTTCGCTGCCAACAGGGACAAGTGGGCTGAAGAGACCGCATTTACATATCCCGGAGCCATCCAGTATTACGGACCTTCGGAAGTATGCGATCTGACCACGAGGACACTGACTCTCGAGCATTCGAACTGAAGGTGAGGGGTCGCCTTAACGGCGGTCAAGAAGGGATCTGTGGACCCATACGGGTTCCTTGGGCCACGGAAGATGTGATATCAGATCATTATCCTTATATTCATCCCGCTGTCTGAGATCCTTGTCTGCTAGAAAATATTCCTCCGGAGAGAAAATATTCTCTTCGGAGGTTTCTTTTTTTATCCGAAGGAAGCTCCTGCGTCCGTACCGATCCCGTCTTTCTACGATCTCGTGATCGCCGGCAGCGGTCAATCCGTCGCCTGCCGGATGGGCATTATCGGAAACGGTGGCCGGATCCGTCAGCATGATCTTGCCGCTTGCGACCAGCCTGTCCCACATGACCTTTGTTATATGGGAAAGAGGGGCGGGAAAAGTCAGGACCTCCTTTATCTGAATGGGACCGTAGCCCCTGTCGGTAAGGGCCCTTATGGCGTCGCCGCAGGCCATGTCCATGGTAAAATTGTGAAGTGCTTTGTCAAATTCGCTCTTTTCGCTCATGTCTTTTTGGCGCTGTCTCAAAAAATGACACGGATCGCTCCGTTTCTTCGAAATCCACGCAATCCTGTGAATATTCGGAATTCGCGGATTTACTTCATAAATCGCTTCTTCCTTAAAAAAACTCTTGCGTTATCCGTCGTACGAAACTACTATATGTAGTATAGTTGATTTTGTCAAACTGATCGCGGGGTGTGATAATGCGTCTTCGGACGGGCACCTTTTGGATCGATGCAGGAGGAGATCATGGGAATCGAAAGGATCAGAGAGCAGGTATTCTGTCAGGAGGTTGAGAAGGAGCTTACAGCCATAGCGGATAAGGTATACGGCCGGAAGCTTTCAGAGCTTGATAATGTGCAGGTATATAACTGCCTCCTTCAGATGACGAAGGAGTTCACACAGGCCGCCAAGCACCTTCGGGGAGATAAGAAGGTATATTACATATCGGCGGAGTTCCTTATAGGAAAGCTTCTTTCAAACAACCTCATCAATCTGGGGATATATGACAAGGTAAAGGAAGTACTGGCAAAGTACGGCAAGAACATAGCCGACATTGAGGAAGCGGAAAATGAGCCCTCGCTTGGTAACGGAGGACTTGGAAGGCTTGCGGCATGTTTTCTTGATTCGATCGCAACGCTGGGACTTCCCGGCGACGGCATAGGCCTAAATTATCACTTCGGCCTCTTTCATCAGGTCTTCCGGGAAAGGCTCCAGACAGCGGAGCCTGACAGATGGATCGATGATGTCACCTGGCTCAACAAGAAGGACACGGGCTTTGAAGTACGCTTCGGGGACAGAAAGGTCAGGTCTGTGCATTATGACATAGATGTCATAGGATATCAGAACGGGGTCAACAAGCTCCATCTTTTTGACCTTGATACGGTTGATGAATCCATAGTAAAAACCGGCATCACCTTTGATAAGGAAGACATAGAAAAAAATCTTACCCTCTTCCTCTACCCTGATGATTCGGATGAAGCAGGGAATCTGCTCCGTATCTACCAGCAGTACTTTATGGTATCGAATGCGGCCCAGCTCATACTAAGGGAGCTCCATGAACATCAGATCGATCTTCATGAGATGTACAAGCATGCCGTCATCCAGATAAACGACACGCATCCTACAATGGTAATTCCGGAGCTGATCAGGATACTGACCGAGGAGAAGGCCATGGCCATGGATGAGGCCATTGATATAGTCTCAAAGACCTGCGCCTACACCAACCATACCATCCTTGCGGAAGCCCTTGAAAAATGGCCGCTTGAGTATCTTGAGCAGGTAGTACCCCAGCTGATCCCGATAATAAAGGAACTGGATGCGAGAGTAAGAAAGAAGTTCAAGGATAAGAAGGTCCAGATCATCGACAAGGATAAGCGGGTCCACATGGCCCATATCGACATCCACTACGGGTTCTCGGTAAACGGTGTTGCGGCACTTCATACCGAGATACTAAAAGAAACCGAGCTCAACCATTTTTATAAGATATATCCGGAGAAGTTCAACAACAAGACAAACGGCATCACCTTCAGGAGATGGCTCATGTCCTGTAATCCCGAGCTTAGCGATGTGATCACATCCCTTATCGGGGATGGGTGGAAAAAGGATGCTGCAAAGCTCGAAAAGCTCATGGAATTTGCCGATGACAAGGAAGCCATAGACCGTATTATGGCAGTCAAGGATACCAAGAAAGCCCAGCTGTGCGACTATATCAAGGCACACGAGGGTATCGGGCTTGATAAGGATTCGATCTTTGACATCCAGATCAAGAGGATGCATGAATACAAGCGCCAGCAGATGAACGCCCTCTATATCATCCACAAGTATCTTGAGATAAAGGGTGGAAAGAATCCGACACGTCCCCTGACCTTCCTTTTCGGTGCCAAGGCCGCTCCCGCTTATGTCATAGCCCAGGATGTCATCCATCTGATACTGTGCCTGCAGGAGATAATAAACAATGACCCCGATGTATCACCTTACATGAAGGTGGTCATGGTGGAAAACTACAACGTCACCTATGCGGAAAAGCTCATCCCCGCCTGTGACATATCAGAGCAGATAAGCCTTGCCTCCAAGGAGGCATCGGGTACCGGCAATATGAAGTTCATGTTGAACGGGGCCGTAACCCTTGGGACCATGGACGGCGCAAACGTGGAGATACACGACCTGGTGGGCGATGACAACATATATGTGTTCGGTAAGGACTCCGACACAGTCATCGATCTGTACGCAAAGAGCGCCTATGTGGCAAAGGACTACTACAAGAAGAGCAGGGTCATAAAGGAAGCGGTTGATTTCATCACGGATAAAAAGGTGGTAGCCGTCGGCCACAAGACAAACCTTGTAAGGCTTCAGAAGGAACTGATCGGCAAGGACTGGTTCATGACCCTGCTGGACCTTGAGGAATATATCAGGGTTAAGGACAAGGCCTTTGAGGATTATGAGGACAGAGGGACCTGGGGCAGGAAGATGCTGGTCAACATAGCAAAGGCGGGCTTCTTCTCGTCCGACCGCACCATCGCCCAATATAACGAGGATATTTGGAAATTGTAAAATGTGTCAAGTTTTCCATGAAAACTTGACATGTAGCATCGGCCCTTCGACGAAGTCGAATTCAAATGGGCCGATGTTCCCGAAGGAGGGGCCCACGAAGTGGGAGGACCCTTTCTACACCGGGAGCCCCTCGGCGAAGCCGAACCAAATGGGCGACCGACCTTGGACTGTAAAATGTGTCAAGTTTTCACCGAAATGGGCCGATGTTCCCCAATATGGGCGACTGACCTTGGAAAGGAGATAATATGAAGATCGCAATACTTGGTTACGGTAATCTTGCAAAAGGCGTGGAAAGCGCAGTAAGGCAGAACGACGATATCGAACTTAAATACGTGTTCACGAGAAGGGACCCTTCAACCGTTTCGGTAAAGACGGAAGGGGTCGAGGTTAAGAGTGTTGATGAGATAGGAAACTACAAGGACCGGATCGATGTCCTTGTCCTGTGCGGAGGCTCGGCTACGGATCTGCCGGAGATGACACCGAAGTACGCAAAGGATTTTAACGTTATAGACAGTTTTGATACTCATGCGAAGATCCCGGAGCACTTTGCCAAAGTGGATGAGGCTGCAAAGGAGGGCGGTCATATAGCCCTTATATCCTGCGGATGGGATCCGGGCATGTTCTCGGTCATGAGACTGTTCGGCAATGCCCTGCTTCCGGACGGAAATGATTACACCTTCTGGGGCAGGGGGGTCAGCCAGGGCCATTCCGATGCCGTAAGACGTATCAAAGGTGTAAAGAATGCCAAGCAGTACACCATTCCCGTACCTGAAGCTCTGGCTAAGGTCAGGGCGGGAGAGGATCCGGTCCTTACGACCAGACAGAAACATACCAGGGAGTGCTTCGTCGTGGCAGAGGATGGCGCGGATATTGAAAAGATCGAGAACGAGATCAAGACCATGCCCAACTATTTTGACGAATATGATACTACGGTACATTTTATCTCACAGGAGGAGTTTGACCGGGATCACGGCGGGATACCCCACGGCGGGTCGGTCATAAGAACCGGGACTACGGGATTTGACAAAGAAAACAGGCATGTTGTGGAGTTCTCGTTAAAGCTTGATTCCAACCCCGAATTTACGGCTTCTGTGCTTCTGGCATATACAAGAGCCATCTACAGGCTTCATAAGGAAGGCCAAATGGGATGCCGGACAGTGTTTGACATTGCACCCGCATACCTTATCGCCTCCACCGGTGATGAGATAAGGGCGCATCTTCTGTAGAGGAATATTTTCTATTGTTTCTTTCTGACGCCAACGAGGATGAACCGTCCGTTTTTGACCTGATAACTGCAGGTTGAGAGCGTGATGAGTTCATCTCCCCATTCGGCGTCAATGCCTGTATCATACAGGGCCCGCTCTTTTACATTTCGGACATAGTATTCAAAATCATCCTTGTCGGCAAGATCCGTATAGTAATAATACCGGAAGCGGCCCCGGTCGTCATCTTTTTCCGCCCGGTATATATCCGCGTCTCCAAAGTCCATGTTCAGGTTTATATCAAAAAGGGTAAGCTCTTTGGGATTGACATGAATCTCGGGCATATCTTCGCCTTCGCCTGCGCTTTCTGCGATCTCGGCTTCCTTTCTCGCCACGCTTTCGGCCTCGATGGCGCTGTCAGCCTCAGCCCTGTCTTCTTCTGTCTCAAGTTCCTCCTCGGCTATCTGTGAATAGAAAACACCTAAAAGCCTGTATTCTCTCTCCTCATATAAGGTGTCAAAATGGATGACATTATGGCTCATGCCATAGGAGCTGTCAGCGAACTTTGCGAGGGATCCGAAGCCTGTCCCGTCCTTCATGTTGTGGCCGTAGATAAGGGTATTGTTGAAGCCGTCACGCCAGTTTACGGCGATAAAGAGGGTCCCCTTGGAAGTGTTGGAGCCGTCTATGTCCCTGTGGAGAAAATAATTCTGGCTGCCCGGTGTGTAGACAACGGGATCGTCAATGGGTGAACCGTCGATGGTAAGCCAGCCCGAAACGTAAGGATTGACCTGCAGGAGTTCATCAAATTTGGGAAGAGTAGGCAGCATCTGTGCGGGGGCATCGCCGGTTACGGGAGCATCTTCAACGATACTGTCGGCTTCAAAAGTATCTCCGGTCACGTCTTCGGAGGGAGCCGGTTCCTCATCAGGGTCGGTATCTTCGCCATCCTCATCTGACGGAACGATATCGTAGCCATTTTTTTGCTTTTCCTCTCCGCCGGCAGCGGAAATATCTTCTGCATCTGCTGATGCATCAAGACCGTAGGGCACGGTGCTTTTGCCTGACTTTAAGTAGAGCATCCCCACAAGGGTGCTGAGTATGAATATGGATATTATGATGAAAACCATCAGTAATCTGTGCTTCATGGTTCTTTCCGGAATACCTTAATCCTGCAGCCTTTGTACCTGCCGCAATGATACCACAGATCGGCTTTTGCCAAAAGCAAAATATTGAGGCAAAACAGAGTAATATGCCATTTTACTGTGATTTTGTGTTAAGATAAGTGAGCATGAAAGGATGAACAATGGATAAGGATAAAGTTAAGCTCAGACGTTATGAAGATGATCTTAATGTGGGAGGGCTCGGGGTAGCAATACTTGGAGCCTGGGATGTTCTGAAGGTCATCATGCATGTGATGATCGAAGGAAAAAATGAGATCAATCTTGAAGGATTCGCCGGAGAGGACATGGCGATCGTTGTCGGTGTCCTTATAGCGATAATAGCAGCGATCCTGCTTATCTTTCTGCTCATTTTTAAACTCCACCTCTATATCGGGCTTAATGCCTCAAAGGCCGCCAGGGGTGAAAAGTATAAAAAGGGGTACTATAAAGCGGCGATCATCCTGTTGGTCCTTTCAGTCATTGGTATGTTTGCCTACATATATGAACTGAAGGATCCGAAAAACATTGAAACTACAATTGCTTCGTTTATCGTTGATCTGACTTCGGTCTATGTCCTGTGGCTTGTTGTATCAAATACACGAAAGATCAGACAGATCAACTCATTACGCGAGCAGGAGTGAACGGATCATGCAGATGGATTTTCATTATTACGCGACATATTGTGCGGCATATATTGCAGGCTATTTGCATGAAGAGAGCCTGGATATAGCTTACAGTGCCCAGTTTGTCGATCACTGCACAAGGACATTGCTTGCAAAGATCAAGGGGCCGTCAGATGCAGCGACTACACAGATGCAGCTTGAAATGATGGATGCAAGGACGGATCCGATAGGACTTCAGGATATAACGAGGATCTGGGCACCTTTTCATTTTCTTCCAAGGGACCTGTATGCCGTTAGGAAAAAGTGCTCCAAGGCTTATCTGAACAAGTACAGGCTCATATGCGGACCAAACGGGGATCTTGTGGTAAAGACAGTGGAACTTGCAAAAGGCAAACCCTTACAGTCGGTCGGTATTGCCATGCACGTTCTTGCGGACACATGGGCTCATGCGAATTTTGCCGGAACCCCTTCTCTGGTCATTAACAACACGGATCATGTATTTTACGAGCTCCTTCCGGATGGGGACGGATATAAGGAAAAGCAGATCAGATTCGTGCATAAGACCTCCACGCCGGATGATCTTGATAACAGTATCTACACCAACAGCCTGTATCAGAGCAGCGAGAATACGATAATGAACTTGGGCCATGGCCGGGCCGGTCACCTTCCGGATTACAGTTTTGCAAGATACAGATATCTTCCCGCATGGGGAGAATATGAAGAGATCATTAAGGATAATCCCTCCGATTACATAAAAGCATTTACGCAGATGATATATGCGATGAAGTATATCCGCGGAGAATATGATGCTTTCAAAAAGGATACATATGATGAGGATGCCATAGAACCGTATCTGCCACGTATAAAGGAGATAATAGAAAAGAGGCAGATCATAGCATGCGATGACTGGAAAGCATTTGGTGAGGAGTTATCGGGACAGACCATAAGGGATTATTCAATGGATGCATATTTTGAGGAGTATACAAACAGCCTGAAGGAAGAGAGGGATAATACCTTTTTGGGCAGGTTTATACTTGGAGCATTAGCTCATAAGGGTATGGTCATTGACGAGATATTCAGGTCAGGGAACATGCTTGCCGGTTTTTCAAAGAAAAAGAGGGTTGATAAATGACGGTTTATCAGAGGATAAAAAAGATACTGTTCAGCCTGATCATGTTCGCGGTCGCACTTTTCTTTTTCATCAATCCGTCGGATGACGCGTACAGGATCGTTGTGGGTATATTATCGATCGGACTTGCAATAGCCGGGATAAAAGATATTGTTTTTTATTTCAGGATGGCAAGACATATGGTCGGAGGCAAGATGATCCTGATCCAGGGAGTGATAATCCTGGATTTTGCGATAATCACAGGCTCCTTCACAAATGTGCCCAAGATATACATTCTTCTGTATCTGATCGGTATCCATGCTTTTTCGGGTGTGGTGGAGATCCTTAGATCCATGGAAGCACGGAGAACGGTTGACGGGCCGTGGAAGATGAAGTTTTTCCATGGAATAGTGAACTTTATCCTTGCGATAGCATGCCTGATATTCATAAGACGGTCAAATACGGCACTTATCATCTACAGTCTGGGCCTGATGTATTCGGCTGTAGTCAGGCTTTTTGACGCATTCGGCAAAACGACATTTGTGGTCATAGAGTAGAAAGCATAGGATGAAAAGTAGATGAATATAACAACTAAAGGTGATATAATCCATAAACAGGGACCCACTATAACCTGATGATGAAACAGGTTGCGGTTTAAACACGAGCAAAGGAGATTGATGATGAAGAGAAAAGCCGGAAAGATCATAGCTGCCATGCTTGCAGCAACGATGCTGTTTGGCACTGTTACCGTCGGTGCCGAAGAACTTGAAGTCCTTGACGGAGAGGCCTTATCTGTTGAAGAAAATGCGACAGGTGAAGATACGGCATCTTTGGATGAAATGATAAATAGTGAAGCGAGCCTTGATGCCGATGAAGCTGCCTTTGAAGATGATGCTGAGACTGCATCTGATGATGATTTGAATGCTTCGGTCGATAATGCAACAGGAAGAAAAAAGATATCGAAAAGTGCTGCGGGCATCTTAAAGAAGTCAGGCGGCAGGAAGAACAAGAGCTACATGTATAATAAGCTCTCTAAAAAAGAGAAAAAGTTATACGATAAGATCGACAAAGAGATAAACCGTATACTCTACAGCGGCGGAAAGTTCGGTAAGGAAAAAGGAACTTCCTACAAGATAACCAAGCCGTTTTATGTGGCAAAAGCAGATCATAACCTGTTTGAAAAAGTATATGATATATACAAACTGGATAATCCACAGGCCTTTTTCATAACTATCGGATTGTCAGCCCCGGCAGATGCAAAAAGGTCAAAATATAAGTATTACGCCCGGATTTCAGATGATACCAAAACTCCTGCCAAAATAAAGGAAAGAGGCGAAAGTATTGCCAAGAATCTTGATGCTTACGCAAAGATAGTAAGAAAGGAAAACGGTGATTACGTAAAAGCTTACAAGATCCTAGAGATCCTCTGTAACAGACTTGAGCAGGGTGGCGGAAACTACCCGGGACTGCTTGATACTGTTTACGGTACAAGAAATAAAGGATATAAGGAAAGCTATGCTGTGACATTCACTGCACTTGCAAGGCTGTCCGGTCTGGAAGCGTATACTGTTCTGGGAGATAAGGATAATCAGAACTGCGGACACTGGGTCAGAGTAAAGATCAATAAAAAATGGTACAATGTTGACCCTTATAAGTCTGATGTGGTTCTTGATTGGGAGGAGGATGGTGTACGCGGTTTTAATCTGAGATACTTCCTTAAGAGCGATTCCACCATGAAAAAGGACGGAGAGCATACTGTTTACTCCAAGTATAACAAGTTCTATCCCAAGGCCAAGAAGGATTATTAAGGTACAGCAGCCGGAGGGAGACAGGGACGGGTCTCTGTCTCCCTTTTATAATGGTGCGGCAGGAAAACTCCATCCGATATCCCGCATTCTGTGCGGGATGCTTATATTTTGACGATGGTAAATAGCGATCTGTGGAGGAAATAATATGAGACAGTATATAGTTGATGCTTTTACGGACAAGCCGTTTTCAGGCAATCCGGCGGCAGTTTGCGTGATGGATAAGTGGCCTGCGGAAGAATTCATGAAGAACCTGGCTATGGAGAATAATCTGAGTGAAACAGCTTTCATTGTCAAGGAAGAGCAGGGATATCATCTCAGGTGGTTTACTCCGGCTTCTGAAGTGGATCTGTGTGGCCATGCAACGCTGGCCTCTTCTTTTGTGATATTCAATTACTTTGAACAGGATAAGGACGTTATTGAGTTTGATACAAAAAGCGGAAAACTGACTGTCGTAAGAAGAGATGACCTGTATGAGATGAATTTCCCCGTGCACGACCAGCATGAGGTTCCGGTAACCGATGAGATGGAGAGTGCATTTGGCATCAGACCGTTAAAAGCTATCCTTGGAACAGATTTGGTCTGCATATTTGAGTCTGAAGATCAGATCCGGAGAATGAACCCGGATCAGATCAGGCTGGCTCATCTTCCGGGACGTGGCCAGAGTACCACTGCACAGGGGACGGACGCAGATTGCGTATCGCGAAGTTTCTTTCCTGAACTCATGGTCCCTGAAGATCCTGTTTGCGGTTCAGCTCATTGCCAGATAGCGGATTACTGGTCAAAGGAGCTCGGTAAGACAAAGATCCATGCATATCAGGCATCCAAAAGAGGAGGGCATCTGTACTGCGAATTGCATGGGAATGGGCGGATAAGCATAAGCGGAGCAGCTACACTTGTAGCTGTCTCGGAAGTTGTTGTTGAGCCTTGACTGATGACCTTTTTACTGTTTCTTGTGCCGCCTTTTCTGTTACTTGAAATTGATCCTGCCAAAGTATTCGGGACAGTGGAAGTTGGGCGTTGCAAGGTCTATCGGTGACCAGGACAGATAATGCTTGTGCACGGTCTTATTTCCGCATTTATACATATTTGCAGACAGGCTGCCCACAAATTTGTAATCGGGATAAAAAAGCTGTATGTATTTTAACGGTATTCTGTAAAAAACTTCCCATCCGTCAGCCGTTCTGTCTGTGCGGATATCATAATACTCTGCCTCATCGCCCCTTGTGATACTGATCCGGTCTGTCTTTTTGGGACCGAATCCGGTACCAAGGCATCCGTTCGGATTGATCTCAAAATTGAAGTAATTAGGGCTGTCATCAAGCTTAAAGAAGAATTCCAGGCAGCTGTCTTCATAGACCGGAGAGAGCGGCTCTGTGTTTTCGGCACGTATTTCCTTTTCGACAGCGTACTGGTGAACATAGAGGTATTCATCATCATAACATAGCTGGCCGGTGGCACGGATCCCATAATCCTCCGTCCAGAGCACCTCGTTTATGGGAATAACGGGAATCGTATCCCAGTCAATATCCCCCGAAACCTTCATAACATCGTACGTATATGCATCACCTGCTGCAGCCATACCGGCGCATCCGGTCATTGAAAGAGAAAAGAGCATAAGTAACACTATCATTGAAATCATAAGCTTCATATATTTCACCTTCCGAAAATGCTTATCACCTCTCAAGGATGGAAATGATCTCCTTGGGTATCCGCAATACCTCTAATACCGATTATATCAGTGTTTTCCGGTTCTTATCAAGACAAACGGGACAGTTGGAAATAATCATTGAAACGAACATTCAGAAATGATAATATTCTAATTAAAGCAGAATTTCTCCTGCGGCTTGCCGCGTCTGATTTGCAATTCATGCATTTTCTAATCTGAAAATTCCTGCTTTAATTCCACAAACTTAATCAAAGCAGGAAAAGGACAGAGCAGAGATGGTCTTTCTCCTGCAGTTTCCATTTTGAAAGGAGAAGAGACTATGACAGAAGAAAAAAGAGAAGAGGCAAGAAAGCAACTGGAGGAGATGAATGTCATCGATGATTTTCTCTTCACGGAGATCATGGCCGATGAGAAGAACGGACTTGAAGTATGCAGGATGATACTGAGTTGCGTATTGAAGCGTGAAGTAAGGAATGTGCATTATATTGCCCAGAAGGCGTTGCCGGGCATATCCGAGAGCTCTCATGGGATAAGGATGGATGCCTATATCACGGAGAAAAAGGGAAGTACCGATGACGGACACGATGATATCAGTGTATATGACGTGGAGCCCGACAAAAAGAGCGCTCACAGGAAGGGACTTCCGAAGAGGAGCAGATACTACGGAGACCTCATTGATGTACAGCTTCTTAACAAGGGTGTGGATTATGACGGCCTTCCGGAGGTTGTAACGATATTCATCCTGTCGTTTGACCCGTTCGGGGAGAGGGCTATGTACTATGAGGCGGGGACAGTCATAAAGACACATCCGCATATTCCATATGATGACGGAGTTAGAAGGATATTTCTGTATACGGAAGGAGGGCTTCCCGAGGATGCGGGTGATGAAGAGAAAAAGCTCAGGACACTCCTGCGATACATCAACAGAAGTACCGAGGACAATGTAACAGATGACAATACCAGGAAACTTGACATTATAGTAAAGAAAACAAAGTTGAAGAAGGATGTGAACAGCAGGTTTATGAAGAGTTGGGAAAGAGAACGTGAAATGAAACAGGAAGCCCTAGAAGCGGGTCTCGCAGAAGGCCGTGCAGAAGGTCTCGCAGAAGGCCGTGCAGAGGAACGTGCCAATACAGAGAAGGAACGAAGGCGTGCCGATGAGGCTGAAGCCCGTGTTAAAGAGCTAGAAGCCAGGATAAGGGTATTGGAAGAAACTGCCAAATAGCCGGCACCTGATTTAAGACGGTAGAGGGTGATGACGGTGAAAAAGAAAGATACGGACAAACAAACAGCTTATTAATACTTATGACACTCTGGATCGCTTTGATATGGCAGCTGATGCTGCAGAAGAATGCTGCGAAGATGAACTGCCTGTTTTCAAAAACTTATAGTCTGTCAGTACCCTGTCCCATGATCCCCGCTCTCAATAAATTGAGCCCGTTTCTGCTCAATCGGAAAACTTGCCGCGCTTGTGTATTAAAGTTATAATGAAGAAAAATCGGATCCTTGAAAGGGGGAATTAGTATCATGTGGTCATTTATCACTTCGGTTATCATAGGCGGTGTTGCCGGCTGGCTTGCAGGCAAGATCATGGACACTAAGCACTCGATGCTGATCAACATAATCATCGGTCTTATTGGAGGAAGCCTGGGCGGTTGGTTAGGTGGACTTATAGGTATAGGCGCATCGGGCTGGATCGGATCCATCATCATTTCCGTTGCGGGTGCATGCCTGCTCATATGGATAGCGCGCAAGATCTTTAAGTAGACAAACTTCGGTTGCTTATAGCTGTCTTTTCAGGATAGGCTTTTTGTATTACTTTGATTTTAGACAGATGCACGTTTGTAAGAGGCGGTTGGGTAGTTTTCCCCGATCGCCTTTTTTTGAAACTTAGTTGTAGATAGTTGTAGAAACTTGCTATAATAAGACCACTTGGTTACCCTTGATCGATCGTATGCGGTAAGGAGGCAAAAATGAAGAGATATTTGGCGTTTATACTGGCAGCAGTTCTGGTATTTTCGGCAGTACCGACGGATGTGGCATGGGGCTTCGAATTGCCGGAGGACGGCAATACCCAGCCCGGGGCAGCTGATACGGAATATGATAAGGCAGTTGATACAGCAGATGAGTATGCTGATGAGCATACAGATGAATATGCAGATGAAAATGCAGTTGGAAATACCGATGGAAATACTGATGGGTATACGGATGAGTATGCGGATGGCAATGAACAGGCTGCGGAAGTGGAGGCTGATCGGCAGTCCTTTGATGATGCGACACCCATAAGTGTCAATGCAGAGGTCACGGGCTCGATAACGGATACCACAAATGGAAATTATTATCAATTCACCCTGAGTAAGCCGGGGCATGTTGATTTTACATTCTCACA
The DNA here is from genome assembly GCA_024693225.1 of Lachnospiraceae bacterium. GTDB lineage: Bacteria > Bacillota > Clostridia > Lachnospirales > Lachnospiraceae > UBA2868. The sequence continues at coordinate 12 of JAILLI010000175.1, read as the reverse complement.
TAAGTACATAGA
>JAILLI010000160.1 GCA_024693225.1 Lachnospiraceae bacterium | reverse complement strand
GCTTCATCAAAATCCTTAAAGTCATGGCAGTTTATAAAGCTGTCCGGGTTAAATTCCCCCGCTATATCGGGATTGCCCCAGTATATGGGCACAGTTGACGAAGCAAAGCTCTCGAGTATCTTCTCGGTCGTATATCCGCGGGAAGGGCTGTTCTCGAAGGCTATGGAGAATTTGTACCCCCTCGCAAAGTCGATCTTATCCGCAACGGGCCCACCGACATTGTTACGGTATCTTCCGCCCGAATCAAGCCTTTTGTAGGCATCGAGCTTTTCTATCATGATACCCCGCTCACTGCAGGATACCGCATTGCTTATCACATAGTTGCAGAACTTCCTGTCAAGAAGCTCCTCATCCGTCATACCGGGCTTTTTCAGGGCCAGATCTATGGCCCGGGGATAGAGCACATAATGGGGCAGGCGCAGATACCTGTCATAAAAGGATATATCCGGAAATCCCATTCCGTAATCGACCAGATTGAAGTCGGGAACTATGTTCTCGCCGGTATAGTATATCCGCGCACAGTCGTATTTTAAGTACCTTCGTCCGAAAATGGAACAGAATACAAAATCGGGATCGGAAGATATCTCGACCTCGAAGTTCTTTTTAAGGGCATCGGTTATGAAATTATCATTGGGATCGAATACATCCCAGAAATCCGAAAAGGCTACCTTTATCTTCTTCATCTGTTCTCCATTATCTTCCTTACCTTTGACTTGATACGGGACAGGGCATTGTCCGTGGACTTGGCATCCCTCCCCAGTATCCTCGCTATGTCCGTGTATTCAAGACCCGTAAGGCGAAGGTTAAGGACTTTACGCTCCAGGTCACTTAAGCTCTCATAGATCTTGCGCTCCAGGTATTCCGTCTGCTCACGGTCTATGAGCATGTCCTCGGGGCTCCTGCCCGTTTCTGACAGGATCATCTCAAGTATGGGAGATGCGCCTCCGGCCCCGTCCGGTACATCCCCTTCTTCATAGATGGAGATATAGGAATTAAGAGGAGCGTGCTTCTTGCGGTTTCCGGCTTCCACGGCCTTGTACATCTGCCGGGATACGCACAGGTCGGCAAAGGTTGAAAAGCTGGCGTCCCTGCCAGCATCAAAGTCCCGCACCGCTTTAAAGAGGCCTATCATGCCCTCCTGTATCAGGTCTTCTCGGTCGGCACCGAGTATGAACATGCTGCCTGCCTTTTTACGGACAAGCTCCTTGTACTTTTCGATTATAAAATCGATGACCTTACCGTCTCCGTCACGGAGCTGGAGTATCAGTTCCTCATCGGTCATCCTGTCGTATGTAAGCATATATTGTCCCTGCATCATCTTATCTTACATGGCCCGCCCTTTTTTCAGGACCGGCGCCTTACATATTCGTAGATCATTATCCCTGCGGCTACGGATGCGTTGAGCGAGTTGATCTCCCCCTTCATGGGTATGGAGCAAACCATATCGCATTTCTCCTTGACCAGGCGGCTGACCCCGGTCCCTTCGCCTCCTATGACAAGGCCCATGGGGCCCGACAGATTGGCATCATATAAGGTCTCACCGTCCATGTCGGCGCAGGCAAACCAAATACCTTCTTTTTTCAGGTCCTCTATACATCTGGCCAGGTTGGTGACCTTGGCCACGGGCGTATAGCTCAGGGCTCCGGCGCTTGCGGCCGCCACTGTGGCGGTCAGTCCCACGGCCCGGTTTTTGGGTATTATGACCCCGTGGGCTCCCGCAACGTTTGCCGTCCTTATGATGGCCCCGAGATTGTGGGGATCCTCTATCCCGTCAAGCAGGATGATAAAAGGGTCCTCTCCCTTTTCCCGAGCCTTCTTCAGGATATCGGAAACTTCAGCATATTCAAAGGCCGCACACCTTGCTATGACCCCTTGATGATGACCGTTGGGACTCATGACATCAAGCCTTGCCTTATCGACGAACTTGACCATGATATCGCGTTTTTTTGCCTCGCGTTTGATGGTCGATACAGGTCCGTCATTGCATCCGTCCAGTATGAAGAGCCTGTCTATGGGTCTGTTTGCCCTGATGGCCTCTATGACCGCATTACGGCCTTCTATGGTAAATTCTTCGTATCCCATCCTTATTCCTCACTCACATCCGGATCTCTTATCCGGCCACTTTTACTGCTTCCCGAATGATGTCGACCACCCGGTCCGTCTGACCCATAAGATACAGATAGCCTATGACCGCCTCCAGGCCGGTGGCCTTGCGGTAATCCCCGACGGGTGCATTCTTGGCTGTTGTAGGTGACTTGGCATTCCTGCCCCGCCTGTATATGGCCGTCTCTTCTTCGGTAAAAAATCCCATCTCAAGAAGGCGATCCGCAGCCTTGGCCTGGCTTATGGCTTTGACATGCTTTACAGCCTTGGCATCAAGCCTGTTGGCCGGACAGTTCCCCTCAAGGACTACCATGGTCTTGACTATAAGACCGTAAACGCTGTCCCCGATAAAAGCAAGGGACAGCGGTGAATACTGGGCGGGATCGGATCCCTCCAGTGCAAATTTATCTTTGATAAGACTTAACATATCGCTTGTTGTCATTTCAGATGATATTTCGTTCCTTCTCTTGTATCCTCAAGTATGACACCTTCATCGGCAAGCTGTGCCCTTATCTCATCGGCCAGGGCAAAGTTCTTCTCCTTCTTGGCCGCTTTGCGCTTTTCTATCATCTCCTCGATATGGGCCGCAAGTTCAGGTGATATATCTCCTGCACCGCCTTCACCGGCTTCTTTTTCGGTCTTCTCCGTAAGCTTTAATCCCAGCACCCGGTCAAAATCGGCTATGACCGCCCTCTTTGTGGCCCCGGAGATATCGGCTTTTAAGACATCATATACAAGGGTAAGCCCCATGGCCGTATTGACATCATTTCCGACCGCTTCGGCAAACTTATCATGCCATTCCTTAACTGCCTGCGCATCGGCCTCTCCCTCTGCCGGAATAGAGCCTATCCTGTTCTTTAACTTCTTATATGTTCCCGCTGCCTGGTCAAGAGCCTCATAGGTAAAGACAAGGGGTTTGCGGTAATGGCTCTGCAGGGTGAAAAGCCTGTAGACAAGGGGATCGTATCCTTTTTCCTCAAGGAGGGAGACCGTCAGGAACTCACCCTTGGATTTACTCATCTTACCGGTCTCGTCATTGAGATGATGGGCATGGAACCAGTAATTGCACCATTTGTGGCCCGTGTAAGCCTCGGACTGGGCTATCTCGTTCGTATGATGTGGGAAGATGTTATCAACTCCTCCGCAGTGTATGTCCATTTTCTCGCCCAGATGCTTCATGCTGATGCACGAGCACTCTATATGCCAGCCCGGATATCCGGTCCCCCAGGGGCTGTCCCACTTAAGGGCCTGATCCTCGAACTTGGACTTGGTGAACCAGAGGACAAAGTCGTTCTTGTTGCGCTTGTTGGTATCCTCCGTGACATCATCCCGGACGCCCACAAGGAGCTCATCCTCGTTCTGGTTTCCGAAAACGTAGTATTCCTTGAGCTTTGAGGTGTCAAAATAGACATTATCCCCTGCCTTGTATGCATAACCCTTTTCAAGCAAAACCTCTATCATGTGGATGAACTCGGGAATGCAGTTTGTCGCGGGCTCGACCACGTCGGGCCTCTTGATGTTGAGCTTTTCGCAGTCCGAAAAGAAGGCATCCGTGTAGAACTTTGCAATCTCCATGACCGTCTTGTGCTCCCGCTTTGCACCCTTTAGCATCTTGTCCTCGCCCGTATCCGCATCGGATGACAGGTGGCCCACATCGGTTATGTTCATAACGCGTTTTACGTCATATCCCACGTAGCGGAGCAGCTTTTCAAGCACATCCTCCATAATGTAGGTACGCAGGTTGCCGATATGGGCAAAGTGGTATACGGTCGGTCCGCATGTGTACATACCGACCTTTCCTTCAACATTCGGGACAAAGTCCTCAACCTGTTTTGTAAGTGAATTGTATAATCTCATAATTCCTCCCGGGTCAGATCTTCATAGAAAACCTGACACATTTACTTGAACCTCAGCCCATTTGTGTCTGCCTTCGGCAGAGGGGCTGAGGCTACATGTCAAGTTTTCATAGAAAACTTGACACATTTACTTGAACCTCAGCCCATTTGTGTCTGCCTTAACATAGGGGCCGGGGCTGCATATCTCTATGTACCGGATCTTGCAATGCATCCGCCGCATGTTGCGCAGGGACGTACATTCTGTATCATCTCACCTTCGCTGTCAAAAACCGTCCGGCTCCCTTCAATGAGATCTCCGGCCGATGACAGAAGACAGACCGCCTGGGAACTTATCCCTTCGCCTCTTCCGGTAAAGCCCAGGCCCTCTTCGGTCGTTGCCTTGACATTGACCTGCGATACCTCTATCTCAAGAGTGTCTGCTATCTTTTGGCGCATCTGCTCAATATAGGGCCTCATTTTAGGCCTCTGGGCTATTATTGTGGCATCGATGTTATCGACCACATAGCCCTCCTGTGCCAGCAGGTCCCTCACCTCTTCAAGAAGCTTTAAGGACGAGATCCCCTTGTACCTTTCATCAGTATCGGGGAAATGTGCCCCTATATCTCCGAGTGCCGCAGCCCCCAGCAGGGCATCCATTACAGCATGAAGGAGCACATCCGCGTCCGAGTGGCCCGCAAGCCCCAACTCATAGGGTATGGTAACGCCGCCTATCACAAGCGGACGTCCCTCAGTCAGGGCATGAACATCATATCCGGTACCGATCCTCATCTTTGATCCTTTCCTTTACGATCATAAACTGAAGAAATTGACCTTATACTTTATCATCTCTTCCCTGTCATATAAGAAGATCTTGACCGTGTAGCTTTCATCTGACTTTACTTCAAGGTCCTTGGGTCTGAAGATGATACAGCCGGGTGTGCCGCAGCCGTCGTTGCTGACATAGAAATCACCGTCGCTTGATGAAGCCGTGAATTTCCATACCTTGTTATCCTTATCCCTTATGACCTTGACCTTGACCTCGGATGAAGATATGGTCCTGCCAAGTGACATTGACCAGGGTGTGCCGTCCTTAAAGAAGCCCGTAGGTGTGTTGTTGGCCGGCCATGCCACTCTTGTTGAACTGGTCGTGGTCGATTCACCCGGGATCACGTATGCCGCACAGTATGATCCGCCGGCTCCCGTACCCGTATCAGCCTTACCGAAACCGACCTGGTAAAGCGAAGGATACAGGATCCATCTTCTGTGTCCGACCATTCTGATATTGTTCTGGTCCGAATCACTCATCCACATATCAAAGGCCGATCTCATGGACAGTGACGGATTGCCGTCGGCAAGAATGGACCTCTTGCAGCCGTCCTTTCCGTCTGCATAAAGCTGGTCATACTTGGGATCGGAAAGTGCAGTCGGTCTGGCGGGATCCTGGCTCATGGCCCCGTTCATTCTGAGGATCAGGGCTCCCTTTGCGGCATGCGAACTGTATGTATCGTTTATGGAAACATTTGTATGTATTCCCGCTATATATCTGTACGTGTTCAAAAGGTTGAGCGAGTTGGTCTGTGACTGTACTGACAGTGTTCCCTCACGGAAGGGCTCCATAAACGAAGGTGCCAGTGAATATACATCGCTGTTACTGTAGGGATGGCTGCTGATATACCAGGATATATCGTTCTGTGAGGGTTTGGATACATTCATGGGTATCTCGGTAAAGTCCTCATCCCACTGGGCATATAAAGTGATCCTGTCGCCGTCTATGGTCGCAAGGTTTGCAACCTGTGCCTTATCCGCATAGCTTGTTCCCGAGCCGTCACTCTTGGTGTTCCAGCAGTCAAACTTGAACTTCTTTCTTACGAAAGTATTCTCCGGAAGGGTATAGCTGTATCCGTATGTGCAGTCAATGCTGTCCATCTTGCCCGAGCTGGACCCGTTCCCGTCGAATTCTATGGTGTATTTTATAGGCTCCCACTGGGCGTAAAGAGTGATGGTCACGTCATCCTTTGTTGTCAGGTTCTTGACTGACTGTCTGTCGGCATAGGATTTACCGCTGCCGTCAGCCTTTGTGTTCCACTCGGTGAATATGTAACCGGTCCTTTTATACTCATTCCGATAAAGCCTGTAGGACTTGCCGTACTTACAGCCCTTCATGTCATCCATGCTGCCGCTCGTGGCACCGTTCTTGTCAAACCTGATCTTGTATCTGTTGACTTCCCACTTGGCATAGAGGACCCTGTCCCCTGTGCTTCCCCTGGGGATCATGCTGACCTTATGGTCAAAAGTCTTCTCTTTATACCATCC
>JAILLI010000107.1 GCA_024693225.1 Lachnospiraceae bacterium | reverse complement strand
GGATGGGGGTTCTTAACAAATGATCCTAACACCCTGAACGGGAGGCGGCTCATGCCGAGCTTACCGGAGGCTTATCCCTTTCATTATTTACGTTGACCGTCCTTGCGGGTGCAAATACACGGCCACACTTTGTCATCATATATGCGGATGTGCCTTCGCCCCATCCTTTTCCCCATTTTCCTCCGTTTACCTTTCTAAGTCTCTCATTCCTTATCTTCATCATGATCATCATCTCCTCCTATCTTATCAGCTGCTCCTGCCTTCCGGCAAAAGCGTTAATGGTGAGGGTCCTTTCTGTAACTATATTGTAATAGATATTCCGGCTCACAAATGTCACACAATATGCCGGACTTTACCGGTTTTTATCATTCGGTAATGGCTCCATCCACTATCCCGCATTTATTGTGGGATGCTTACGGTTCATAAAGCCTCTCTCACCTTCCGGCCCTTTAATTGTCAGACAGTTCACAAAAAATTCACAAAAAATTAGCACTCACCTATTGACAGTGCTAACAACCGGGTGTATAACATAGTCAGAACAAAGGAAAAGAGAAGATTCCTCAAGCAGGATCCAAACACTCCTTCCCTTGCTCATGAAACTTTAACAATATGGTTTTTTGAGAAGGAGGAATGACCTATGTTACTACCGAGTTTATTTGGAGAAAGTTTACTGGATGACTGGATGGATTTCCCGAAGCTTGAGATCCCTGATATCGACAGGAAGCTGTACGGAAAGCATGCTGCACACGTCATGAAGACGGACGTACACGAAGACGAGAACGAATACGAAGTTGATATCGATCTTCCAGGATTTAAGAAGGACGAGATCAAGCTTTCACTTGAGAACGGATATCTGTCCGTAGGTGCCGCCAAGGCAAGGGACAACGAAAAGAAGAATTTGAAGGGCAAGATAATACGCCAGGAGCGCTATATGGGCTCCATGAACAGAAGCTTCTATGTCGGCGAAGGCCTTACCGAGGAAGACATCAAGGCAAAGTTCGAGGACGGTGTCCTGAAGCTGAACATCCCCAAGAAGGAGGCCAAGCTTCCCGAAAAGAAGCTTATAGCCATCGAAGGATGACCGGTCAGCCGGCCGAGCAATTTTTCCCGGTCCGCATTTGCGGGCCGGGTTTTTAGTACACTTTTTCTATATCCCCGCTTATGCCGAACTCTTTCTTAAAAGCGTCAAGATCAGCATCGTCCCTTATCAGCATGACCTCTTCAAAGGCGCCCGTTGCAAGATCCTTAAAGCCGGCCACCTGTTCCCCGTTACATATGCTGGCCCTGATCATGGGCTTTTTCAGTTTGGGATCATAGGATCTTTGCTCTTTTTTCTTAAAAAACATATGCTCACTTCCCGTGAAATATCATAGATCTTCCTGCGCTTTTTTTCCGGATCAGAACCCGTTGTTCTCCTCTTCCACCTTATCCCAGTAATCGGTCCCCTCCGGGCCGCCGCCTTCCATATCGAGCACCTGCCGGAACTGGGTCTCATAGAGCTCCCTGTAGATACCGTCTGCGGCAAGAAGGCTCTCATGGTCCCCGCTTTCCGCTATCACACCGTCCTTTACCACGAGTATGCAGTCGGCCTTCAGTATGGTCGACAGCCTGTGGGCTATGACTATGCTGGTCCTGCCCTCCATCAGAAGGTCAAGGGCATTCTGTATGGCGTTTTCCGATATGGAATCAAGGGCGCTGGTCGCCTCATCGAGTATCAGTATCCCGGGATCCTTCAGTATGACCCTGGCAATGGAGAGTCTCTGTTTTTCACCGCCCGAGAGTTTAAGTCCCCGGTTCCCGACCATGGTCTCATAACCGTCGGGCTGGCGGCTTATAAAATCATGGATATTGGCCTCTTTGCAGGCTTTTATCAGCTCCTCTTCCGTCGCATCCTCTTTGGCATACAGGAGATTTTCCCGGATCGTTCCGTTAAAGAGATATGTCTCCTGGGTCACAACCCCGACATTTTCACGCAGATAGGACAGGTCAAAATCCCTTACATCCGTTTTGCCTATCCTGACCGCACCCGAATCCACATCATAAAGCCTTGGTATAAGGTTTACGACCGTTGATTTTCCGGACCCGGACGGACCGACTATGGCGTACATCTGCCCTCCGGGAACGGTAAAGTTCACATCCTTCAGTATCTTCACTTCGGGATCGTAGGAAAAGGCCACATGATCATATACTATATCCTGACATGCGACATCAGGCCTTGCTCCGTCGGGAGGGCTTGTTATCGGGTTTTTCATGTCAAAATACTCGAATATCCTCGTAAAGAGGGCAAGGGATCTCGTAAACTCCACATGGACGTTCAGAAGGCTCTGTATGGGAAAATAGAGGCGGTTGATCAGGGCGACCATGGCCGTTATGGTACCGACCGTAAGAGTGGCGTCCGTGCGCGAGATGATCAGGTATCCGCCGGCAAAGTAAATGAGCAGGGGGCCCACCTGCGTGAACATCCCCAGCACGACCCTGAACCAGCTGCCACTTCTCTGCTCCTTTAAGTTAAGCGCGGTCAGCTCGGAATTGACCTTTTTAAACTTCCCATACTCCTTCTCCTCCCTGGTAAAAAGCTTTACCAGCATTGAACCCGAAACGCTTAAGGATTCGCTTATGTGCTGGTTCATCTCATCGTTCTTTGCCTGGGAATCGGACCGGATCTTCCACTGGTTCTTACCTACCCTCTTTGTCGGAAGGATGAGGAGGGGGATTATTATGATACCTACTATGGCAAGCTGCCAGCTCATGGTAAAGAGGGCCACGAGCGTGGTGATGACCGTGGCAGCGTTGGAAACGACATTTGACAGGGTCCCGGAGATGATGGTGCTCACCCCGCTGATATCGGTATCCATCCTTGTTACGATGTCCCCCTGTTTTTCAGTGGTAAAAAAAGAATGGGGCATGTACAGAAGATGCCGGTACATCTGGTTTTTCATGTCAAATATGATCTTCTGGGATATCCAGGCGTTGATATAAGTCTCGAGGACACCTATGATCTGGGATACGGCAAGTGTGGCAAATGCCGCGAAAAGAAGCCTTATCAGAAGCTTCATGTCTCTGTTGATCAGGGCTTCGTCGACGATCTTTCCCGTGATGATGGAAGGAAGAAGGCCGACCACGGCGCTCAGCAGTATGGCAGCGAAGACAAAGACAAACTGCAGGCGATAGGGCTTGAGGTATGCGAGTATTCTTTTTATAAGGGCTTTATCGACCTTGGGGAGGTTCTTCTTCTCTTCGTCCGTAAGAAAACCTCTCGGCCCCAGCCCTCTCATGGGTCCCTGCGGCATGTTCCCTCCTTATTCCCGCTCCTCATTCGTCTCTCCGGCAGGTTTCATACCGCCCTTTGCCACCCTGTCGCATAAGATGGCAGATAAGGTCCCGAGTATGATCCCAAGCGCGATGCCGGCCAGGACATCGGTCGGAAAGTGCAAAAAGAGGTACATCCTGCTGAAAGCGATAAGGGCTGCAAATACAAAAACTCCTATTCCGGCTTTTCTGAATTTATAAAAAATGGCTGAAGCTGCTGCGAAAGACCAGGCTGAATGCGTGGACGGGAACGACGGCGAGGTCGGCCTGTCCACTATAAGGGCGAAAGCCTGATCTATCTGACAGGGACGCGGCCTCACAAAGAGATTTTTAAGTAAAAGCTGCCCCAGCAGATAGACACCTATGTAGGATACGATGACCGCTATGCCCGTCCTTCTGGTCTTTTTGAAGATTATAAGAAGTATGCCGACGATCAGCCATATCTGCCCAAGCGACCCCGCAAGGTTCGTGATAAAGAGCATGATCCCGTCAAGCAACTGCGTCCTGTAAATACCGTACAATATGGAAAATTCCATTTCCCGTATCCTCTTCTTCTATGTTTTTCCGGTCCCGTTTTCGGAGATTGTCCTTCCTGTTTCTGTCTTAGAGGTCATCCTGCCGGCCCCGATGCGGGATGCCACACCGGCCTCTAACCTCTCAAGGCTACCCTATCTGTATATCACAACCTTCCCCCTGTAAGCAATATTTAGTCGACAATTACCCCATATTACTACTAAACTTAACTTTTCTGTGGTAGAATGAAGTGGTTGGGGGATATTAGCTGTTTTTTGTGAGGAGGTTACCTATGGCTACAACAACAAAGAAAAGCACGACAAAGACTACAACAGCAAAGAAGGCCGGCACTGCGGCTAAAAAGACCACCGCCGCTAAGAAACCTGCCGCAAGCAAGACTACTGCGGCTAAGAAGACTACTGCTGCAAAGAAAACTACCGCAGCTAAAAAGGCTTCAACCGCCAAAAAGACTACTGCGGCTAAAAAGACAACTGCTGCCAAGAAAACAACTGCTGCTGCTTCAATAAAGCTTACAGCCACCGAGAAGAAGCTTGTTGAACTCTACAGGGATGCAAGTGCTGCAACGAAAAAGGAAGCAATGGAAGTCTTAAAGGCTGACAAAAAGCCCAATGACAGTCTCATAGAAGCTGTCCTTTCAAACAAGGATCTTCGTAGCGTCCTGACAAACATGATGAAGGCAGGCCTCAAGAAGTAACCAAAAAGTTTTCTTTATATGGAGGCTCAGATCATCCAAAAGGATCGGGACCATTAATCAGGTATGGAACCATCAAAAGGACATCAGCCTTCAAAAAGCTGACTGGCCGGAAGACCTGGGCCGGCAATACGGCTTTGGCACAAAAAACACCGCACTACCTGCGGTGTTTTTTGTCAGGCACGGCCCATTGACCTTAGAATGAGATATACGGTAAATGCCGCAATAAGGGCTATACCGGCAGAGGTTATCGCCAGCCTTCCCCACATACCCAGTCTTGATACAAGACTTACCTTGTCATTTATAAGATCATAATCCGGATAATGCACAGCAAGTGCCGGAGGCGCCGCGAAAAAGAGGGTAATGAGCATGATAAAGAATACCGATCCAAAGCCCACAAGAGTGTCGTCTTCCGGATACCGGCTGTTACTTAGACCAACCAGGGAAAATCCCAGAAATGAAAAGATGAAAAAGCCGGCATATGATATATTACGCCATTTGATCCATCTTCTGATCCGAAACCTTCCTTCTTCATCATAGCGCTCTCTTTCCTGATAGGACTCCACACGGTCTTTGAGGTCGTTTATCTGACCGGCCTGGGCCTCTCCCTTTATCTCGTCAAAGCATACTTCCGTCCCGCAGAAGGGGCAGTTGCCAAAATATCCGTTCCTGTCCCGTTCTATCCTGGCTCCGCAATTGGGACACTCAAGTGTAACTATCTTCACGCTCTTCTCTCCTTTTTATGACAGAATCTGCCAAAATTCTTTGATGGTAATTTTATCACAACCTGCATGGTCTTTGCAAAATACAGGCTCTGTATGTAAAGCCCTGCATATTCCTTAAATGTAAACTGGATGTATTAAGATGCGGCATGAGATACGGCATTTATATTCAATGTATTTTGCATTTGAAATTTCTAATCTATTGTCTGCAGTAATCTGATCGTCGTTCTAATGCAATTTCTATTGCAATGATCGCGCATATATTTCAATGCATATTTTAAATGTATTTATTGCATGTATTTTGCATGTTTTTATTGCATGTATATATGCCATGTATATTTAACATGCATTATATCATGCATTTATACATGTATTGTATATTGCCTTTTGCATTTGCATTTGATATTCTGCATTTAAATATATATTTGCATTTGCATTTTATATTTAGATTTTATAATATATTTATTGTTGCATTTTATGTTGCATTGTGTTATATATTTATTAATGCATTGTTATGCAGGGGAGTGTGTTATATAGATTTTTTTCAATGCAATTTGCATTAGAACATGCATTTACTTTTGCATTGAAACCGTGTTAGGGGAGGCTTTTATGGCTGTAAAGATAGGAATAGTGGCAAACAAGGGCGGGACCAACAAGAGCTCCGTGGCCTTATGTCTTGCCGATGCCATGATCCACTGTAACTACAAGGTACTGCTTGTTGATGCGGATCAGCAGTGCAACGCCACAAGTGTCTATGATGCCGAGATCGATGGCGTTAATACCATGGCTGACGTGCTGGCAGGAGAGTGCAGCGCCAAGGACGCCGTCCAGCATACGGAAATGGGCGACATTATAGCCGGCGATTTTGAGCTGGCAGGCCTTGAGACCAGGCTCAACAACGAGATCAACCGTTATGAGCTCCTGTCAGACGCTCTCAAGGATGTCGACAAGGATTACGATTTCATAATCATCGACACTCCGCCGGCTCTCGGGGTATATACGCTTAACGCCATAATCGCATCCGATGGTGTCATAGTTCCCATCAAGGCAGACAAATTCGCCGTTGACGGACTTCGCCGTACTATAGAGACGATCAAAAGCGTCAAGGACAAGTCTCACAAGAAGAACATCAGGATATACGGGGTCCTTCTCAGTTCCTATGATGTCAGGACCAATCTGGGCAAGAGCACTTGGGAGAGCCTGCCCAAGGTCGGAAAGCAGATGGGTTTTCACGTATTTTCAACGCCCATCCGCGTCTGCCAGCAGATACCGGATGCCCAGGCCGCGCAGATGAGTATCTTTGAGATGGATCCGACAAGCAACGCTTCAAAAGACTATGCTCAGTTTCTGAGGGAATTATTGGGGGTGATAAAACATGGCAAGAAAGGTTAAGACAGATCTCTTTGAGGGTATCATGAAGGCGCCGGAAAAGAAAGCGGCTCCTCAAAAGGCAGAGACCAAAAAGGTAAATCCTGCAAAGACTGCGGTCAAAGTGCCTGTATCAAAGGCTGCAAAAGAGCCTGCGAGCAAGGCCGTAGATATACCGGTTCAGAATAATTTGACTGATGAAGTCAACATAGTGGAGACAGCGCCTATCCGTAATAACCCTAATAACGGGGCTGTAACACTGGACCAGTTCCTTAAGAAAGTCAAAGCTCCGACTGCAGCAAGCCATACCTTCTATTTAAAGGATACGGTTTTTGACAAACTGACATCTTCGGCAAAAGAAAAGGGGACATCTCCCTCCAAGCTCTTAGAGGCTCTTATAGAGATGTACCTTTGATACAGCTTCTCCGGGTTGTTGTTTATTTATTCTTTTTATTTACAACTTTATATTTGTTCATTATTTGGAGAACGCGGGATCCCCTTTGTTTTGCGCCTTTTGCGGTCTTTTACCGTAGAGATAAGGGATGATTTACCGTAGGGATAAGGGACAAGGTCCGATAAAGGAAGGGTATAAGAACAGTAGAAAACAAGGTGGGAACTATCAGGGCTGTAATGTGCTGCAAGGGATAAGTTCGGTAGGCGGCAAGGCTTACTTGCGTAGAAATAAGGGACGATCCCCATCCCTAAAAACTACGGTATATCAAAATTCGTCAATTTTTCCGCCAATTTTGCGACGATGGCGGACCGGCTCCCTAAAAACTACGGTATAAGCCCCTTGTTTCTACTGCATAAGCGCCCGGGCCATCCCTGATTTATACGCTAAATCCCTATATTCTACGGCAATCATGCATTTCCATCAACATTTTGACGAAAGATCAGAAAAAAAATACCACATCTTGTATTTAACGTAGGATTTTGGGAAAGATTCTGTTGACATGGTGACCGTCTGCGATGTAAATTATAGTACGTAGGGATTAGGGAGTAAAGGGGAACCACGTCTATGCAACAGAATAATACTGATATTGTAAACATTTCGGACTACTACGATGAAAGGAATTACTATTCTCGTAGTAATTTCATGATCTCATCCAAATACAGGTCATCGCTTTTGTCTAACCGTCTGATGGCTGTATCGTTATCCCGATTATCTACGGCAAAAGAAAGTGAAGAGGGTTACTTGACTGTCACGGTCAAAGGCCGGGATATACAGGAACTGTTTGGGACTAAGGGAAATTCCTTCTTCGAGCAGTTAAGGGATACGGCACACGGTATGACAGGGCAGACGATCGGCTGGTCAAATCCCGTAACAAAGGAGTTTGAGTATATAGCGGTTGTTGTAAATGCCCAGTATAAGGCCGGGGAATTCTCGATAGAATTCAACAAGAAGATCAAGGATTTCCTTGTGGATCTGACCCGTAACTATTCGGTCTTCAATCTTCCGGTCATGCTGTCGCTCAAGTCTTCATACAGCTTCAGGATGGTCGAACTGCTGCGTGCCAAGTGTTTTCACCGTAAAGGTGAGGTAAATACGGGAAATCTTTTCAAGATCGAGTTTGATATAAACGAACTGCGCCTGGATCTGGGTGTTGTGAATGCGGAACTTGCCGAAGTCAGGAAGATCCTGAACAAATCCAAGGGAAAGCCGGACTATGCCAAAGCAGTTGAGGCATCGCCGGAGAAGCTCTTCGAATCCTGGTACGAATTCAAGCGAAATGTGATCGACAAGAGCGTAAAAGAGATCAACAATACACCCGGGACCGGTATACATGTTGACAGTTACGAGCCCAAAAAGTCAGGAAAGGGCGGTAAAGTCTATGCCGTGGTCTTTTATGTGAGTCTTTTGACAAAGACAGAGGATAAAGGGATAACTTCCGTAGAAAATAGGGATAACGATAAGATCCTTGACGAGATAATAGATCTTATAGGGATAAAGGCGGGACAGGCCAGATCCATAGGAGAGGCCGCCGGCTGGGATCTCGAGAAGGTCAGGCGGAATTATGAGTACTCCCTGACAAAGAATGTAGAGGATATAGTAGGCTTTATGATCAAAGCCGTAAAAGAAGACTGGGCATCGGCTGCAGGGGGTGACCGCAGCAGACCCAGGGCATCAAAAGGACGCTCTTTTTCGAACTTCACCGAGCGTAAATACGATTATGACAAGCTTGCAAACGAGGTGATCAATTAGTCAATGGCACTTATAGAAGTCAATTATCTGTCGGGAGCACTGTACAGGACCGTTCCGGTCAACGTGATACTTCCTCTTGATGATTATGATACAAATAAGCGTGAATACACGGTAAAAGAGGGTTACAGGTTCAAGACCCTCTACCTTCTGCACGGCCTTGGCAGATATGGGCCGGAACTTGCCCGTGCGTTGATATCGTAACATGCCCATGCTATGGTACCGGCACATGCCCGTATTCAGGCGCCTGCGATGAAAACAAATGGAAGAGAGGATATATAATGAGGGATCTGATCGTTTATTTTTCGCTTGAGGGAAACACGGAATATGTAGCGCAAAAGATCAGGGAAAAACTGAATGCCAGGGTACGGTGTCTAAAACCCGTAAAGGCCTACAGCACCAAAGGCTTCGCCAAGTTCTTCTGGGGAGGCAAGAGTGCGGTAATGGCAGAAAAGCCGGAACTTGAGAGCTATGATATAGATCTTGGTGAAGTTGACCGTATCATCTTCGGATTTCCCGTCTGGGCATCGAGTTTTGCCCCGCCGCTTAGGACTTTTATAGAGGATAACAGAGAGGCTCTTTCAGGGAAGAGGTTTGCGGCTTATGCCTGTCAGGCAGGGTCCGGTGCCGAAAAGGCACTGACAAAGCTTTCAAAGTGCTTAAACGAGACCGCCTTTGAGCAGACAGCCATATTTATAGATCCCAAAGCAAAGCCTTCAGAGGAGACGGAGCTTCAGATAGAGGCATTTATAAACGCCCTTAAAGAGGAGTAAGAGGCCGGTATCAGTCCGGTTTGCCGTAATATTCTTCCAGCCGGGGACGTGCAGCTGCATAATACTTATAGAGGCCGGGATCGAACTGGGTCCCCATATTTTCCTTTATTATCCGGTCAGCCTCGGCAAATGACAGCTTTTCCTTGTAGACGCGTTTGCTGACCAGGGCATCGTATACATCGGCTATAGCCATGATACGGGCTTCAAGGGGGATATCGGTGCCCCGAAGGCCATCCGGATATCCGTTCCCGTCCCATCTTTCATGATGAAAATGTGCCACGTTTTCCGCAAGCTGTGAGAATTCCTCATCATCCGTGTCTTTCAGGATCTCATGGACTATCTCGGCACCTTTTGCGGCATGGGTCTTCATTATCTCGTATTCTTCAGGGATATATCGTCCCGGTTTTTTCAGTATGGCATCATCAACGGCGATCTTTCCGAGATCGTGCATGGGAGAGGCTTTTATCAGATCCTCGCAGTATTTGAAAGAAAGTTTGAGAGAAGGATCTTTGGCCATCTCATCGATCAGGATCCTTACAACTTCACTGGTACGCTTTATGTGGCCGCCGGTTGAGTTGTCGCGGCCTTCGACCATGGCGGCCATGCCCATGACCATTTTGTTATGCATGTTTGTGAGGCTGGCCGTTTTGGCTGCGACTTCTTCTTCGAGCTCCGAATTATACTGGTCGATGAGGCGGATATACTTCTGATTCTGTGTATCGTCAGCCAGAAATATCTGATAGCCTCTTTTTTCTGTGCCGTCATAGAGGTAGCTCACGACAACGTTGTAGATCTCATCACTTCCGTCATTGTCGGTATCGCCTCGGGAATAGAGGATGCGGTCATTTTTTTCATCACTTTCAAAATGGTCGATCCATTTGAGGATGTTGTCGTCAAATCTTCCCGGTGTCGTAAGACGGTCGTCAACAGCCAGATCGTTAAGGCCCGGTATGATCTTCTTGGCGGTTTCGTTGCTGCCAAGATAGGCATGGTCAAAACCCACATTTATAAAGCCCGTATCACCCGACTGGACCATTGTCTCAATGACCATATCGGAGACCTCGTATAAGACCATGCGCCTTACGATCAGTATATAGACCGATTCTGAAATGACATACATAAGGGGCATGACGTCAATTTTTGTAAAGACCAGGTGATTGAGGAAATACCCGGTAGCAGATGCCACAAGGGGTATGAACAGCAGATTGAGCACTCTCCTTGAGACGTCCTTTTTGCGGATAAGGCTGTATATCAGGGCCGCGAAGCTGATCAGGACTTCCGTGACTATGACGGCATAAAAGACGGTATGCATGAATGCATAATCTTTAAGGATCTGCCATGTCCTGCCGTATCTCCTGACCCGGATCCCCTTGTAGAAGATGGGATAGACCCCGATCGACAGGACGGACAGATAGAGCACGACATTGATCAAAAAAGTGATAAGACGGAATCCTTTTCCGACGTTGAGTTTACAAAGGTTCAGCACGCACAGCATTATGAACCAGATAAGAAAGACACCGCCAAGGTATGTGATCTTAAGGGCGAAGACGACCGCGTCGGCGTTTTTGACCGAATACATGAGGTAGTAAGCGAGGTTTATAAAAGGCACCATCAGAAAACAGAAGGTGATGTTGGTATCAAACCTCCTCTGCCAGAGAAATGTATATATGACCGTCAATATCAAGGCGGCTATGAAAGTATAAAGATAAAAGAGTCCCATAAAAAAGCCCTATGATACTATTTCGACATTTCTGCCTGGTTTCATAACCGTTTGGCAGGAAAACCCCATCCCTCATATAGTTCATTAATTATATCATGCTTTCGTTACAGCAGTAAGGCAGATGACATATTTGAGGTAAAAAAACGGGATATTTCCTGCCAAATATTAAGAGACCGCTTGAGAAAGATGCCCTATACGGATTATAATAAGGGACGGAAACAAAACCCGGGATCGTAAGAAGGAGAGCGGATATGAATGTACTGATACTTAACGGCAGCCCCAAACCGGACGGAAATACGGCGGTCGCCATAAATGAGATAGTGAAGGTTTTTGATGAAGAAGGCATAGAGTCCAAGGTTATACATATCGGGAACAAGGCCATCAGGGGATGTGTTTCCTGTAACTCCTGCTCTGAAACGGGCAAGTGCGTGTTTGATGATGAAGTAAACAAGATAGCGCCCGAGCTTGAGGCGGCAGACGGCCTGATCGTCGCATCACCCGTTTATTATGCTTCTGCCAACGCAACGCTTGTTGCCTGCCTTGACAGACTTTTCTACAGCACGGGATTTGACAAGACCATGAAGGTCGGAGCCAGTGTTGTGGTCGCACGAAGGGGCGGCTGCTCGGCCACATATGATGAGCTGAACAAGTATTTTACCATAAGCGGCATGCCTGTCGCATCAAGCCAGTACTGGAACAGCGTCCACGGGAATGCACCCGGGGAGGCAGCAAAGGACGCAGAGGGACTGCAGACCATGCGTACCCTGGCCCGTAACATGTCCTTTCTGATGAAGAGCATCGCCCTTGGAAAAGAAAAGTACGGCCTGCCCCAAAAGGAAGACCATCTGTGGACCCATTTCATAAGATAGAAAAGAAGGCTTTCCGGCACCGGGGAGTTCCGGCCGGGCTTTTTCGATCGGTACAGCCACTTTCTTTCCTGTGTGACAGGAGTGTGACAAAAGGTTTTATATAATGATCTTGCAGGAAAATGTTTGCCTCATCGAAAGGAGAGATCATAATGAAAAGACAACTTGATATGGAAGAACTGGGACAGGTTATCGGCGGAATGGGCAATCCCATATCAAAGACCAATACAGGACCCAGATGTTCATGCGGATCTACGGATGTTAAAAAGGTATCTATAGACTCGAATGGAAGAGTGGCTTATAAATGCAGCTGTGGAGCCACATTTTATGTTGCCGGCAGCAATATGTTCCGTGCCTGATCGCGGCGGGATGATATGAAAAGCCGCGAAGAAGCTCTGGAGTATGCTCTTTCATTTGAAGATACTTATAAAGATGCGCCTTTTCATGACCCCAACTGGCAGCTTGTCAGGTACAGGGGAAACAGCAAGGCCTTTTTGTGGTCATATGAAAGAAACGGCCATATCAACATAAACCTGAAATGCGATCCGGAAAAAGCATATTACTGGAGGCAGATCTACCGGTCGGTACAGCCCGGATATCATCAGAACAAGGACCATTGGAACACGGTGGTACTTGACGGGTCCGTCCCCGACGAGGATATACGCATGATGATCGCCGAGAGCTATGACCTTATCGCCGACAGTCCTACCCGGCGTATTTATGAAGCGGTAAAAATGATCCCGCGCGGCAGGGTCGCAACCTACGGAACGGTCGCGATGCTTGCGGGGGACCGCAAGATGGCGCGCGCCGTCGGAAATGCTCTTCATAAAAACAAAGACCCCGAGAACATTCCCTGCTACAGGGTGGTAAACGCGAGCGGAAAGCTGGCGGATGCTTTTGTGTTCGGGGGTATCAACCATCAGGAGAGGATGCTGAAAGAAGACGGGATAGAAGTCATAGATTCCCATGTGGATCTGTCAAAGTACGGGTGGAACGGCCCCGGGCCGGAGGTGTAAGATAGCGCCAAGGCGCAAAATATATATACCACTAAGAGGAGGGAAAAATGGAAGAGACAATGAAGGACTACGAAAACATGCTGGAGGAATCCTACAGCCTTATGGGTGACGGTGTCCATGATACGGACGCGCTTCTGGCATGGAAAAAAGCGGCGGAGCTTAAAGAATCAAAGGAAAACATCACGGTCACTGTCACAGGCATAGTAAAAGGCGGCGTCGTTGCCGATTTTGACGGTATAAGGGCTTTTATCCCCGTATCGAAGCTGTCCCTTGAGAGGATAGACGACTGCAATCCTTTCCTGGGTAAGGAGATCGAGGTAAGGGTTTTTGAGGCAAACATCGATGAAGACAAGCTGATCCTGTCCGCAAAGGAAATACAAAAAGAGCGTCAGGATGAGAACCGGAAAAAGAAGCTCTCCGACGTTAAGGAAGGCCAGGTATTCCACGGTACTGTAGCAACTCTCAAGGATTACGGTGCATTTATAGATATAGGCGACGGTATGTCCGGACTGGTCCATGTGTCTCAGATATCACACGAGAGGATCAAGTTTCCCGGAGATGTCCTCAAAGAGGGCCAGGAGGTCGATGTCAAGGTCATCGGCATCAAGGACGGCAAGATATCCCTTTCCATAAAGGCACTTCTGGAAAACCCCGAAGAGCCCGTGCCTGAAGAGGAGATCACTATCCCCAAAACCGAGAATATAGGGACATCTTTAGGGGACCTTTTAAAAGGGATCAAGTTAGGATAGAGGATGTGTCAGGTTTTGTTTTAAGCTGACATTAAGCCGCAGCCCTTCTGTCAGAGGCAGATCGGAACGGGCGCAGGAGCAGATACAGGAGAATGGCCATGAAAGAGTTTTATACCCTTAATGACGGATCGAAGATCCCCAAGATAGGTTTTGGAACCTACAATGAGGAGTTTAAGGACAATAAGGATGTCATCCTGCAGGCGATAGAATGCGGATACAGGTTTTTTGATACCGCATCCCTTTACGAGACGGAAAGATCTCTCGGGAATGCACTGAAAGAGAGCGGTATCGCAAGGTCTGATGTCATCATAGAAACAAAGCTCTGGATCGACGAGATGGGTGCCGAAGGGGTAAAGAAGGCCTTCGAGCGTTCGATCAACCGCCTGCAGACCGATTATGTGGATATATACATGATACACTGGCCCAGACAGACCGGAGCGGACGATGAGGACTGGAAAGGGCTTGATATCGAGACGTGGCGGGCCATGGAGGACCTGGTTGAGCAGGGAAAGGTAAAAAGGCTGGGACTTAGTAATTTCCTGCCCCATCATCTTAAGAACATAGTTGATAACTGCAGGATCCGCCCTGTTGTAGACCAGCTGGAGCTCCATCCCGGATATTCGCAGGAGAGTGCGGTCGCATACTGTAAAAGTCAGGATGTTCTGCCTATGGCCTGGTCTCCTCTTGGAAGAGGGCGGGAGAATGCGACTATCGGCAACGCTATTTTAGTCCGTTTGTCCAAAAAGTACGGCAAGACCATCCAGCAGATCAACCTTAAGTTCCTCCTGCAGAAGGGGATACTGCCCATACCCAAGGCATCCACACCCGAGCACATGAAGGCAAATATGGATGTATTTGATTTTGACCTGACCGAGGATGATCTTTCCATGCTCTCACACATGCAGCAGACGGCATGGCTTGAAGAGCATCCCGATTTTGCCATACCGGACAGGAAGAGCAATCCCGCAAACCTCTGATACAGGGGATGGGAAGAGCAATCCCGGGACTTTAGATTTAGGGGACGAGAAGAGCGATCTCAAGAATCATGATCTGGTGGATGGGGTCAAAAAAGCGCAGGATAAAGGCGGGCACCAATTGATGCCCGCCTTCTTTGGGAAAGTCATTACAGCATTAAGTATTTATTCACCACTTTTCAGAATGTGAAAACTCCTCGTAGTACTCTTCGATAAACTCTAAAATTTTCTTTAACATAGATACCGCCTCCTTTTGCTTTTGTAATCTCCTGTGCCCTGAGGGGTTATCCCTCTTTCTGATCTTATGATACTCCGGTAGTGATCTATAGTAAAATACATATAATATAATGGGAACGATACCTTTTGGGTATGGAAAATCTGTGATACTATTGTGACAAAAGGTGTGTTAATATAGGCAAAGAATAAGCAACTGATAAAGGAGACAGGGTAATGAGCAGGAGGAAGATATTGACAAGGGTGATGACTGTTGCCGCAATAGCTGTACTTGCGACCGTGATGACGGGATGTATCAGCGTTACCATCACGCCGAGGCAGTCGGAGCAGGCTTTGGCAGCCCCTTATTTTGAAAAAGGCGTGTACTGCAACTATTCCGCGGAGGCGAATGATCCGCCCAAGACCTATTTTTATGTCTTTAACACAGAAGAGTACGGGCATACGGATGATGGTGAAAATGAGGGGATGGGCCTTCCTTTCGATGTACGGCAGGCCGATGGAGAAGTCAGGTTCACCTTCGGCAGTGTTGACGAAGATGAAGATGTGCTTGTGATAACAAAGGCTGAAAACGGAAAGGTTTACGGGTATTTTAAGGACCTTCCCGACCGCCCGCTCGTGTTTGAGAAGGTTCCCGGTCTTGATGCCGATACGTTTGATGCCGTGAACTACCTGCGTGCGGCTGCCGGAGAGGACCTTATCTACAGGGATGCGAACGGTTGGAGCGTAAGATATGATCCCAACCTCTTTACGATAAACGGGGGCGGCCCCGAAGTCACATTTGTCTATACGGGGGAATCGGCCGGGACAAATATGATCACGGCAAGTTATAATGTCGATAAGGATGCTAAGACCGCTGTTACGGATCTTTCAAGGGAGTGGGGCGACAAGGCTTCCATGACGGAGGGAACATTCCCCGGAACCGACGACGTGGAAGGATACTATCTGTCCCTTCCGCCCGAAAATGAGGGATCGGGTCTGTATTCCGTGGCTATAGCAAGAGATTACATGGACGGGTATCTTCTGTTTGAACTTACAGGATATAACAGCGGTGAGGAAGAAGCTGATATGGCTGTATCGGATGCCCTCGCCGGGGTGATCGATTCAATAGAGTTTACCACCTATAATGAGTAAAGGAGAAAAAGATATGGAAAAAATCAGTTTAGATGACCTTGAGAATGTAACAGGCGGAGCAGGGGTTCAGGCAAAAGGGGGAACCCGGCCGGTAATACGGACGGCATCGCAGCCGGTGATCCGGGTGGCAAAAGCCGGAACCCAGCCGGTAACACAGGCAGCAGCCCAGCCGGCATCGCAGACGATGATGATGGAATGCCCGGAGTGCCATTTTATCTTCCCGGCCGATGTGATGCAGTCATCCATCAAATGTCCCAATTGCCCTCATGTCATAGAGATCAAGGGCTGAAGATCAGGCGCGGTATTCCCTTTTCCGGAGCCTCTGCAGGATAAGCTTTTTGTCATGAATGTACTGTTCGATACTCAGGGAATAGGGAAACTGGCAGCCGAAGAGGATCCTGCCGTCCTTTGTATTGATTATGCGTTTGACGGAACCTGTTAAATTGAAGGATACCTCCATACCGTATTCCGGTTCCGAATCGGAAAATGTGATATTGATCGATCCGGTCAACTTATAGTCCTTGGGAAGATTTGTACGGTCAAGTACAAGACCAAAACCGACTGCGGATATGTTTTTGAGAAGGCACTGGTACTGCCTTGCCTCTCTTACGTCAAATCTCGCGCTTACGCTTTTGTTGAGCGGTAGCCGGAAGTTGTTCCGCCTGTCATAGATAACGGAAAGCTTATATTTGAGGTTTATCTTGTAGCAATACCTTCCATCTTCCCTTGTAAGCTGTGGAACGATATATTGAAATATCTGCGGCACCCGGTCCTGCAGATTGATGATCAGAAAGTTTGACGTATGACCGAAGTTAACGATCCGCCCGTTAACCGTAACGGCGTCAACAAAGAGGTCATGATTGCTTATTTTCAGGATGGTGGAATCCGCCTGATACTTGCCCCGCTTCCGCATGGTAAGCAGGGTACAGCTCATTCCCGGATTAAGATCGTTTATAGTCATGTCCGCTACCTTCTCAATTGTCTGCAAAAAATGCAACCACCTGTATTATAATATATATGTTGTCAAAAGGGACGGGTCTTTTTGACAACTTTTTATAGATCATGAAGGATCAAGCTGTTGAGGCAATGCCCCACAACCGACCGACATCCTTCTCCGGGAGCATTCCACATAGACTGTGGGATAGAGGAGGGGTTTTTGCTGAAATATCATAAAAATATGAATGAGAGGTGCAGCGATAATGGAGGCCAGACTGCGTCCGCATCATATCCTTTGTGCGCAGAACTTCGTGGGATACGGATACAATGAAGAGTTTACCGGCCGGATGAACCGGATAACGGAAAGTCTGATGGCAGGCGGGGAGATCATCCTGCATGAAGGCTGTGATGATATATGCAGCGCCTGCCCTAATAATAAAGAGGGCAGATGTATCTCCCTCGATAAGGTCGACCGGATGGACAGGGAAGTTCTGAAGGTATGCGATTTTTCCTACGGAGACAGGCTGGATCCGGAAAAAGCCCGGTCTTATGCCAAAGAAAAGATATTTGAGACAGAGGACTTTTCCCGGATTTGCGGGGGCTGCCAGTGGTATGAAATCTGCCGGAAGATACGGATAAAGGTTAGCCGCATTGAAAAATATGAGAATATCATGCACAAGGCTGAGATGATGCTCGAAGGAAGTATGGACTATGATGCAGAGGTTCTGCGGGAAATGGTCAGTGAACTTGCGGCATATTACGAAAGCGCCGAATGGAAGGAAGACTTTGCCGACGATGAAGCCGGCCGCCTCCCAAAGGGGATAAAGCGCGGGGTTTTGTCAGAAGACGGGATATACGATCTTCTTGAGAGATACAGGGACTTCTGTAATAAATACAAAGCAGACTGATCTTGTAATGTAAGCATTGCACAAATGCCTGAAAATTGGCATAATGTGCAACGTGGAAGTATAACTTGAACTGATACCCACGACCGGCTGATGCCGGATGGAAGGAATAGCGGAAAATGCAGGTTCTGATTTATTCAATGATTGTGGTCGGCATAATCATAATGGTCACGAACATCATAAGATTCTTCAGTTTCATGAAGGGTTCGACGGATGTTCTTATGGCAGGAAACAGGGGAAATGCCATCTGGGAAAACATCGCATTTGCCCTTCTCATTTTTTTCCTTATCGGATACATACTGATCGCAATTATGACAAAACCCGGCATTATGGTGGGCGGCGTTTTGTTTGGAGGAAGCATTTTTGTTGCCATAGTGCTGACGCTGATGTTCCGTCTTGTAACAACGGTTAAGGAAAATGCCCTTAATATCGCGGAAACCGTGATAGGTGTCGTTGACGCAAGGGATCCTAACCTTCGCGGCCACAGCAGATATGTGCAGAACGTTACGATGGCAATATATGACCAGCTGTCTTCAGAAGACCAGTCAAAGTTAAACCGGGTCAGCCTTGAGTTCGGGGCTCTCATGCATGATGTCGGAAAACTCGGGATTCCCGAGGTGATACTCAATAAGCCCGGAAAGCTCACGGAAGAGGAGTGGGCCGTGATGAGAGATCATCCGAGACTTTCACGGAAGATACTTGAGCCTTTAAAGTCCCTTCGTGAGATCCTGCCCTGGGTGGAGGATCATCACGAGCGCATAGACGGACAAGGATATTACAAAGTGCAGGGCAAGGACATCCCATTAGCCGCCAAGATAATAGCTGTGGCGGACACATACGCTGCTATAACGATGAGAAGGTCATATAAACCACCGAGAACCTATGAGAAAGCAGTTGAGATCATGAAAGAAGTAGCGGGAACTCAGCTTGATAAGGATCTTGTTGACATATTCCTTAAGATCCCGAAAGACAAACTGCTTGCCTGTGTTCCGGATGATGTGGAGGTTTAGCATAGAAGAGCATTGATGTTACATTTCATGATTTCGTTAGTTTTTCGATATAAACATTTCCCGAATTCGTTAAAAAACAGCATAAAACATTTGACGATTTCGTGATCCGCATTATATTGAAATGTATGATTTTGAACACAGTGTAGACGAAGAACGATACATTGCAATTGGCAGAGTAGGAGATAAACTGTTTGCTGTATTTGTTGAAAGGGGAGAGAATAGACGTATTATCTCCGCAAGACTGGCAACGGACATGGAAAAGGAGCTTTACTATGATCAAAACATACACTACTAACGGGCAACCGCCTACGGACGAACAATTAAAGGAAGTAGAAGAAGCAAAGAAGCATCCTATAGTGTTTGATGAGGATTGCGAAGAATTGTCTCCGGCTATGATAAAGGCGTTCAGGTGTGCAACAGTCCGGCGAAACCGCCGAAGGAAGGCCTAAATCAAGAGTCTGATAAAAAACATAACTCAAGAGGATGAATGCGAGGAGTGAGGATATGAAAGGGGCATATAAGGTCTTTTTTCTTGTAGGAGCAGTATTTTCGGTCATTGGGATTATTATAACAATAGCGTTTTTTGCAAACAGGGAAGTATTTGGGTGGTTCTGTCTTTTTCCCCTTATCTTTCTGCTCATGGGCATTGTTTTCATGATCCTTCCCATCAGGCAGATCCGCAGGAATAGGATGATCGTAGAAAACGGCAGGCGGATAAGCGCCAAGATATACGATTATACCGAAGATACATCTGCGACAATAAACGGCACATATCCGGTAAACACGGTGGTCCGCTATTTTGATCAATACGGAAAGGAATGCGAGACAGTCCTTGAGACAGGCTTCCTTCGCGGAAGCAACGAATTCCCTATCGGGATGACGATCGATATCTATGAATATAAGGGAAAGATCGGCTACGACAAAGATTCCGTAAGAAGCGAGACGATTTTCAGGGAAGAGGAGCTTATGGACAATAAACCCATAAATACGGCTGGTATGGAGGTTGTTGCCATAGATTGTAAGAGCTGCGGGGCATCATTCTGTGCGACAAAAGGCTATGTCAGCAAGTGCCCGTACTGCGGCAAGCTCATAAATACTTAAGGCGGAAAACCCTGCCAGTGTTCTGCCCTGACTGCGGAACTCCCAATAACGGCGGCAGGTTCTGTACAAACTGAGGAAAAAGGTTCTGAAAATGAGAAAGACAGGTATTATATCAATTGCATTGGCTGCAGCTTTTGTGATCATAGGATGCGGCAATGTAAATGTTACAATTAACAGTCCGAATGAACAGTCGGTGATCGAATACAGTGATGATGTATGCCCTCTTGAGAGAAACGGTATAGAACTGTATCTTTCCGGGATGTCCGTGAAGGATACCCGGCCCCAAAAGAATATCCTGCTTGTCCATGGCGTAACATACTCTTCCCATGAGTTTGATGTAGATTATAAGGACTACAGCCTTGCACGAGCTCTCGCGAGAGAGGGATACGGCGTCTGGAGGCTTGATATAGCTGGATTTGGACGGTCGGGGGAGGTTTCCGACGGCTTTCTTCCGGATTCAGATTATGCGGCGGAGGATATCAATGCCGCGGTAGAAAAGATCGTAGAAGCCACGGGGCAGCAAAAGATAGATGTTCTCGGCTGGAGCTGGGGCACGGTGACGGTAAGCAGATTTGCCGCAAAACATAACGAACATATAAACAAGCTCGTATTGTATGCTCCCATTTTGTGCGG
This sequence comes from Lachnospiraceae bacterium, assembly GCA_024693225.1. Taxonomy (GTDB): domain Bacteria; phylum Bacillota; class Clostridia; order Lachnospirales; family Lachnospiraceae; genus UBA2868. The sequence continues at coordinate 1,104 of JAILLI010000107.1, read as the reverse complement.
TATCGGGGAATATAATGTAGAAGAGCCGTTTCATCGTAATACATGGGACCATGCAGCGGATGATTTTCAGAAGGATGAGCAGGGAAACATAGATCATTCCATCGTCGATTCGGTTGTTGTAGAGATGTTCTGCTCCGGCTGCTGGCGTTATGATGGGGATTCAAGCCCTAACGGCGGAAGGAGAGACCTGTGTGTTGATGGTTCAAAGCTCCTTATCGATCTTGATAAGATCAAGGTTCCCACGTTAGTGATATGCGGAGACAAAGACCCGTATCTTGATTATGATCTTGTAAAGGGCTGTCTCGATCATCTGCCGGCCGGATCGAAACTTGAGATCATAGAAGGCGGATCGCATGTTGTATATATCGAAAAGCCCTGTTATCACCTCTTTCAGGATAAGTTATTTGATTTTTTAGGGTCCCATAATGAATATTGAGGGGCCTGCAGGACACAGTTTAGGAGGCAGTTATGGCAGAGACGATCAAGATTAGCGAAAACACCTACAGGATCGAGGACGGACACGTAAGGTTCTACCTTTTTATTGGAAGTAAAAAGGCGGCTCTTATAGATACGGGAATGAACGTACCCGAGGCCAGATCCATAGCAGAGGACCTGACCGATCTTCCGGTGATACTCATAAATACTCATGCGGATCCCGATCATATAGGAGGAAATGCGGCATTTGAGGACTTCTATATGAGCCCTAAGGAGGAAGGAAACTATCGCGAGCACGGCGGAGAAGGGAAGATGATCCCGGTTCACGAAGGAGAGGTCATAGACCTTGGCGATCGTCCCCTTAGGATCATAGATATCCCCGGACACACCCCGGGAAGCATAGCCCTTATCGACGAAAAGAACCGTACCCTCATAAGCGGGGACAGCGTTCAGGACGGGCAGATATTCATGTTCGGAACAAAGAGAAATATGGACCGCTACATTGAGAGCTTAAAACACCTCAATGAGTTCAGGGATATGTTTGACGTGATCTATCCCATGCACGGCTCTTTTCCGGTTGAATGCGACCTTATTGATAAGCTTATTGAAGGTGCACAGCTTGTTAAAGAAGGCAAAGCTTACGGAAATTGCGTAAACATCTTCGGAAAT
>JAILLI010000096.1 GCA_024693225.1 Lachnospiraceae bacterium | reverse complement strand
GTGACAGATGAGACCATCACCTGAACCCAGTTCTTGCCCTGGAGCTGATAAACCGCGATCGTGTCATTTGCATAAACACCGGTAACTGTAAAGTTGGCCGTTGCCGTCTTGAATGAGACACCGGGTGAGCTTGTTGTCACGCAGTGAAGGAGTGTACCACCGACGCTGTTTGCATACTTGTTCGCTGAGCTCAAGACACCTGATGTGGGCGCTGCAAGAGTAAACGTCACATTGGATTTTCCTCCGTTGATCTGTACATGACCGCCCTGAGCGATATATCCGCCCTTTCCGTCACCGACTGCATTATTCTTTGATAATGCCTGGGCTCTGGAAGGGGTCTCTTTTCTCTTCGGAGCCGCTGTAGCATTTTTGTACTTCTCTTGATATTTATCCCTCGCCGTAACGGCTGCTGATAAGCTCTTATTGGTCGCCTCAAGCTGTTCAGTCAGTTGGGCCTTCTTATTCTCCAGTTCAACCTTCTTTTGCTCTAATGCCCTATTATCGTTGGACAGTGCAGTAAGCTTATCCGACAGTTCCTTCTGAACTGCAGACAGATCTCCGATCTTTTGATTCAGCTCGGCCTTGTCACTCTCGGCCTTTGCTATGTCTGCCTGTTCGTCAGACAATGCCGCCAGTCTTTCCAGCAACTCTTTCTGAAGCCTCTCCAGGTATTCCGCTGTGATCTGATATGAGCTCTTAATAACAACAAGTGTACTGTTTCTGCACGAGGCGTTTACCGTGACCGTATTCGGATCATTATCCAGATCACCAAGTATCCGCACCCCAGTCTCAGTTATCTCGAGCACACCGAAAGCATTCGGAAAATCTTTCAATCCAAGCTTGACCTCAACAGTACACTCAGTGTCATTAAATGCGGTATATTTATCATTGCCGTCGATCATGCCGATCTCGAAATTGATCGCAGGGCCGAGTCCGAGGCCGTCGATCTCGGCAAAAGTATCCATGGCTTTCTTGCAATCCGGTGACTTCTTAGCATCGAAGTTGGATACCTTGACCAAGATATCCTCACCCTCCTCAAGGAGATAATCTTTGACAAGATCAGCCTTAGGGGTTGATACGGCAAATCCGGCAAGATCTGTGGCGAGATTGATCTGGTCTGTTGTGCTTTTGAATCCTGCAACGGTGTTGCTTGTCTGCTCCCGAAGTAACTCGAATCCGTCCTTCTCCGGCTCCGCAGGCTGCTGAGGCTCATTACCTTTCGCCGAGTCGTCATCTTGCGCAGGTGCCGAAGCTGTGGATTGGTTTGAAGGAAGCGGGACATCCGGATCCGCTGATTCGAATTCCAGTTCAGCCTCGTCCAGACCTGCCTCTAATTCCGGTCCAGGTTCCTCGTACGGATCTTCCGGTTCGGCATATACTGTTAACGGCATAGCCATAAGTGTAAAGGCTACTGTGAGCACTATCGCTCTCTTTATGGTCTTCTTTTTCACTTATTATCAAACTCCTTTCATCATATCGCGGGTTGATATCTTATATTTTACACCATTTCGGGGTAGAAATGTAGCGAGGGGATTGAAAAGGGCGGCTGCTTGTGCCCCGACGGTTCGCCCCCGGCGGTACGGGGACTCGTAGTGCGGGGGCTGCGCCATTTTTCTGCCCATTTTCCGGTGGTCGCCCCGGAGCCGCTTTTTCCCTGGAACCCATGGAGGGAACCCAAGCTCCGCCAACACCTCCTAAATGTATTTACAAAGCAAACCAAACCATATAAGGCGGTATTTTTGTGATGTTATCTTCCACGCTGAGAATTTTGGGATGTATGATCAGTTGATCATCTACCTTTTTTCCAAAAACTTCTTTGAATCTTTCCAGCGATTTTGTCGTATAATTCTTTGAAGATTTTACCTCTATTGGATTCACCTTATAATTGGTTTTGATTTCATTGGAGAGAAGGAAATCTGTTTCTATGTCGTTTCTATGTTTTTCCTTATTGTATCTTGTGTAGAAATATAGTTGCTTCCCTTTTGATACAAGTATCTGTTAAAGGAATACATCAAATCGACTCGATAAAGCTTTGGCTGATATAGTGAAATCTTATAATAAGTTTGAAACAGCCACGGCGGAAGTGGAAGGGCGAGAGGCTATACTTCTTCCTCGTTTTTCATGTCATGTTCTACGTCATACCTATTGCACTAGATTATGTAAAAATGATGTAAATATTAAAGTTATTCAAACAGTAATGGGACATAAAAACGTTAAGATTACATTAGATATCTATGCAGAAGTGAGTGAGGAAAAACAAAAATCCGAGATGGACAAATTGGCCGAAGAGTGGGAAGATATATTCTAGGAAGTTTCATTCTGGGCAATAACGAATGAAGGTTTGGTATTACCAATTTTTGTACCAAAGATTTTCAGAAATAACGACGAATACGACCTAAAAACCAGTTGAGAAGTAAGGATTTCATAGTATATAACGACATATACGAGAAGTATGAGAAGTATGATTGATTTTGGTTATTTAATGTACGACTGGCTGATCGGCTAAGCTCCCGGTCCCTTGGTCTCTTAGGGACGGGGTTAGAGGTTCACTTTTACGAGCAGATATTTGCTACTAATTGAATATTACGGAAGTATGAAAGGCAAATGACAGGTTCTGTTGTTTGCCTTTTCCAGTATGCGCGTCTGTATAAATCCGGGGAGATTTGTTATACTAAATCGAAGTTACTTGCGGGTAGGATAAGATTAGCCGTGGGAAGATTATCTTACAGAATAACAGAACAGAGAAATTTATGTACAAGATTGATACAAATGATTTTTTGATACTATTTGAGCCATATATCGATCATGGTGCGTTCGGGGATAAGAGCATTGAGCGCTTGCGTGTAAGGGTAACCAGTTATGGCTTTTCTGCCGATGTCACAATGAATGTTGATAAAAAGTGGCTGACTGATTTTGCAAAGGAATTGAATGTGCTTTATGAAAACCTTGAAGGAGGAGTTGAGCTGGAGGAATATAGGGGACACTCAAGAATACAGTTTTCCTTTTTGACCGGCGGTCATGTACATATTATGGGGACGCTCTATGATTCGCATGAACAGGAGTTAAACTTCTCAAACAGTATTGACCAGACTGAATTAAGGAAATTTGCAAAGTCGCTTTACCATGATCTGTGTGAAGTATAGCACATAGCCTTTTATCTTTTAATATAAATGAGTATGACAAATCGAAGTTTGTATGTTTGTTTGGAAGCTGAGGAGGATAGTTAATATTTTGGAAAAATTGGTAGTTATTTTCCCAGGAGTGGGGTACGGATTTAAGCATCCTTTACTCTATTATGCTGACTTGTTGTATGAAGCAAAGGGTTATGAACGAAAATATATGAGATATCAGGATATCTGTATGGATACAAAATTAACCCTTGAGGAAAAGAAGGTTAAG
>JAILLI010000049.1 GCA_024693225.1 Lachnospiraceae bacterium | reverse complement strand
ATAGGAAAAGGATATGAAAAATCTGAAATCGTAAAGCTTTTGTATGATTGTATAGAGAAAGTCGGGTGAGAATAAATGGGGACCGTATTTTTTGTGAATGGGTTCCTCGAGGCAGGCAAAACAACTTTCATAAAAGAATTGATAGGAAGAGAGTCTTTCCGGATTTCCGGGAAGACTCTGATCCTGTTATGCGAAGAGGGTGACCTTGAATATGATGACGAGGAACTGGCAGGAGCAAATGCTGTTTTGGAAATCATAGAGGCAGAAAAAGATTTTAATGACGACACGATCGCAACATTGGAGAAAAAACACAGACCGGAGCGGATAATCGTGGAATTTAACGGAATGTGGGACAGGAAGAATCTCTCGTTTCCGTGGTACTGGGATGATATCATGGAAATAGCCGTATTTGATGCATCTACGTTCAAACTTTATTCCGACAATATGCGTTCTCTTCTTGCTGAGCAGGTGAGAAGGGCAGAACTCATTCTCTTTTATAAGGCCGATGAAGTGAGAGAAAAACTGGCTTCTTACGTCAGAAATATCAAGGCTATAAATATGGGAGCAGCATTTGTTTTCAGAGGGGCAGAGGGAGATATCATTCTTGATCCGGATGAGCATCTTCCTTATGACATCAGTGCGGATGAACTTTTTCTTGATGATGAGGGATTTGCTGTGCTTAGTATGGATTCTCTGCAAAGATGTGAAGCGTATGAGGGTAAGAAGGTACACTGCAAAGCATGCGTCTATAAAATGAAAGAAGGCAGTGATCTGGAGTTTATAGCAGGACGGATGATAATGACATGTTGTGAAGCAGACATGTCTTTTGTCGGTTTCATCTGCGGATATCCTAAAGCCTATGAACTTGATGACCGGGAATGGGTTGAAATAACAGGAATCCTCAGAACGAGGTTTGATGATGAAATGCAACGAAATATCCCTGTATGCAGAGTCACGGATCTTAAGAAGATCGATAAACCGGATAAGGAGATCATATCTTTGATTTAGCACCGGCCCATTCGTGCTTTGACCTCGCTCAAAGTCAGGGATCGAATCTGTTATGTGTTCGCAACCAAATTTAACAAAAAATGGCAAAATATGTAAGCCTTGCTTGGTAGACAGGTGAAGCTTACTTTTTTATTATTAAGAAAAATGTTAAAATAATTAGCAAAGGTGGTAAAATTATGAGAAAGACGTACTTGGATAATATTCGCTGGATAACAGTAGTGCTGGTTGTCATTTATCATGTAATCTACATGTTCAATGGCGTTACACAACATGGAATCATCGGTCCCTTCAGTGAACATCAGCCCCAGGATACATATCAGTACATTGTATATCCTTGGTTCATGTTACTCCTGTTTGTGGTATCCGGCATGTCAGCCCGCTATGAACTGAGCAAACGAACAGGAAAGGAATTCATAAAAGTAAGGACGAGAAAGTATCTTGTGCCTTCAACAATCGGCCTTCTGGTTTTCGGATGGGTTCTTGGCTATTACAACATGCTGATCTCCGGAGCATTTGATTCCATGGGCAACGTACCGGGGCCAATCCTTTTCCTGATAATGGCAGTCAGCGGTTCCGGTCCGTTGTGGTACATTCAGATGCTCTGGGTCTTCAGCCTGATACCGGTGCTGATCAGAAAGATTGAAAAAGACAGATTCTATAGTATCTGCGGCAAAGCCAATCTTTTGATAATTATACTTCTTGTCATACCCGTATATGGAGCTGCGCAGATACTTAATACACCGATAATAGTGGTGTACAGATTTGGTATCTACGGACTGGGCTTCCTGATAGGATATTTTGTGTTTTCTCATGACGAAGTGATGGAGCGACTTGGCAAAAACTGGCTGTTATTAAGCATACTTGCCCTGGCATCCTGCGCAGCTTTCGTGATTTTATATATAGGTCAGCCTTATCCGGATCACGTAGTTCTGGATACAATCATGTGCAATGTATACGCATGGTTTGGAACTCTCGGTATACTTGCCTTCATGAAGAAATGGGGGGATTTTGACAAT
>JAILLI010000023.1 GCA_024693225.1 Lachnospiraceae bacterium | reverse complement strand
GATATGAAGACTTTGCTGCAGATAGACAGCTCCATTGCCAGGTGACCTAAAAAAGTCTGCCCGTCCAGCTTAAGCAGGGCTTTATCCTCTCCCATACGGGTAGACAGGCCTACCAGGATCGCAGCAGACAGGTCGCTTATCTTGTCGTCATGCTTCTCTTTATCGATCATGCTCTTTCCTCTTGTATTTGCATGGCATCTTTTATGCACTTCCAGCTTTCGATCAGGCGATCGAGGCTCCAGGCCGCGTTTGCCGGACTGGTAGATGGCAGGCAGACGGCCGGTCTTTTGGTTTTTTCCCCGGAAAACTCCCGATAATACCTGTATGCGGTTTTCCCGTTTACAAAGATGGCCTTTATATCCGCACTATCAAGTATGATGCCAAGATCATTCGGAGATACGTTCCTGATACTTGAATCAGCGGAACCCTCTATATCACATGATCCTATCACATCCCACAGGGCAATGTGGTTGCGAAAGAGAAAGGCCTTCTTTTCCTCAATGTTACCGGGCACTTCATCATCAAATACCGCCGCGGTAACCTTCCAGAACCGGTTCTGGGGATGTCCGTAAAAAAAGCCCTGCTCCCTGGATCTGACCGAAGGGAAGCTGCCAAGGATCAGTACCCTTGAGAGCGGATCATATATGGGTGGTATCGGATGGGCGATCAAAGCCTTGTCTCCTTCCTTTGTTCATCATCTTTTCTTATCTGCCGGCCTGTCCGTTTTTGTCTGCAGTTCCTTATAGTATGCAAGGTACCTGTAAGCTGTTCTCCTGCTCACATCCCCCTCGGCCACTATCTCCGCAAGAGACTTGCCGTCCCGGTATTTTTCAATAAAACCCTTATAAGCATTCATCCAGGTTTCATCGTGTTTCTTACGGCCTCCGGATCTTCGTTCGCGAAGCCTTTTGTTTTCCTTCTCAAGCTCTGCAACTTCCTTTTCAAGTTCCTTTATCCTCTTAAGAGCTTCTTCCAATGTCTGTATCTTCATTTCCCGCCTCTTTTTTAAATCTTTTAAAGTCCGCTTTGGGTTCCGGCCAGAGCATACTTACCCGCTACATAAAAAATACTACCTAAATAATATTGCTATTCAGGTAGCAAATCAATCATTCTTCATCAATGAATTCCCGCTTTATGACCGGCTGCTGATCCGTGCCTGTACATGGTTTGGCTCCTCATCTTCTTCATTGTAACTGTATTTCAGGTCCTTTACCGTATTTTTGAGCATGGACAGGGACAGCACATTATCCGTGTCCTCTATATCGAACCTGTCACCCTTGTAACTCAGATCTATACAGCACTCACCTTCTTTCGGAGAATACTCGGCATCGATCCTTATATAAGGCTGCTCATATACCGGCATAATTATCTGCTGTACAAGCTCTTCTATCGCAAGACGTATACGGTATTTCACATCCGGCAGGACATTGTTCTGTGCCATATACATGTCAAGCTTTGTACCAAATCCTATGAAATCATGATCCCGGCTGTCTATCACTGCCTCAAATACCTTAAGGCCCTTAATAAAGTGTCTTGTGAGCTCCTTCTTCGGATCATCAAATATCTCATCCGGAGTACCTTCCTCGTATATTCCGCCCTCATCCATATAAAATACCCTGTTGGATATCGCTCTTGCGAAATTCATCTCATGGGTAACGATCATCATGGTCTTCCCGCTTTTCGCCAGATCACTGATGACAGCCTGTACCTCCGAGACCATGGTAGGGTCCAGCGCACTTGTCGGCTCATCAAGGAGTATCACTTCCGGATCCATGGCAAGAGTCCTTGCGATAGCGACACGCTGCTTCTGCCCGCCCGATAGTTCATCCGGATAGGAAAGAGCCTTCTCCGCAAGCCCGACCCGCCTTAAAAGCTCCATTCCTTTTTCGTAAGCTTCCTGCCTGCTTTTCTTAAGGATATCCATGGGTGCCAGCATGAGATTCTCTATGACAGTCAGATGTCCGAAAAGATTAAAGGACTGAAATACCATTCCCATCCTCTGCCTTATTTTTTTTACATCCACGCCCTTTGCCGTTATATCCTCCCCGTCCAGGATGATATGACCGGACGTAGGCTTTTCCAGCAGGTTGATGCACCTTATAAACGTCGATTTGCCGGTTCCGGACGGCCCTATCACGGAGATCACGTCACCGTCATTGATCGTGGCATTGACACCCTTAAGCGGGGTTACGATATCATATTCTTTTCTCAGATCCTTTATCTCGATCATCTCCGGTCACCTCCCTCTTTTATCCCTTTCAGAATATGGTCTCTGTCACGTCTCCTGGGGTTTATCAACCGCTCTATCCTGCCTACGACGAAGGTAAGCAGACCTCCCAAGATGAAATAGATGACGGCTACGGCGATCAGCGGGAAGAAGGCTTCATAGGTCCTGCCTCTTACAATATCCCCCATCTTGGTCAGATCCTGCACGGCTATGTAACCGACTACGGCAGTCGCCTTGATCAGGGCTACCACTTCCCCCTTGTATGACGGCAGAAAATGCGGCAATGCCTGTGGCAGGATGACCCTGAAAAACGACTGTGTACTCCCATAGCCAAGAGCCAGAGCCGCCTCTGTCTGCCCCTTATCTACCGCACCGACACCCATCTTCAGCATACCGAAAACTCCTGATCCGAACACCAGCGTAAATGCGACCACAGCAACCACAGTCCCGCTTATCTGGGTTGAGCCGAAAATGATATAATACAGTATCATAAGCAGGACCACGGCAGGCATGCCCTGTATCAGCCATACAAAAAACTTCGACAGTTTATCCGAAATGATCCCCCCTTTACGGCAGGTCATATATATACAGAAGCCTAAAACCGTACCAAACAGAATGGATAAAAATGTGATGATAAGGGTTGTCAGTATTCCCTCGATAAAAAGCCTGTATCTGTCTTCTCTGATAAAGGTCTTGTAAAAGCTTTCCCTTACACCCCCAAGGAAAGTGTTTTCTCCGGTCGCAGATCCTTCCGATCGGACTATCAGCACATACAAAGCCTTCTGGTATTCCACGAAATCCATTGTCTCCTTGCGTTCATCAGTAATAACGATTGATCCGCAGCCGATATCAGCCTTCCCTGCTCCTATTGAAGATAGGACCGCAGCAAAATCCATTGGAGTAAACTCTACCTTTACATCAAGCTCCCTGGCTATCAGTAATATGGTCTCTATGTCCAGCCCAAGCAGCTCTTTGTCCTGCCCCAGGTAGCTCATTGGCTCCAACGCATCACAGGCTGCAACCTTGACGACTCCGTTGTTCCCGGGCCAGTCCTGCTCCGGCACTGTTTTTTTGCTGTCATCCGCCCCCGTCCATTTCTTCCATAAGGCTTCCTTCGTTTCAGCCGGGATATTATCATAAGTCTCTTGCCATATCCGGCATCGGTCATCCCCTTTTGCAAAGGCAAGTCCAAAAGCAGTTTCTCCCAGACTTTCAGGGAATACTTCAAGCTCCGGGGTTTTGTTTGCAGCAAGCTCCGCCACTGCGTTATTCATAAATCCCGCATCCGTCCTGCCTGACCTGATCCCCAGCATCATATCCGGCATGGTCTGATAATAGGTAAACTCCTTTACATCATCTATCTTGGAAGATATCAGCTCCTCAAAAGGGGCTCCGGTAAGCATGGATATGGTCTTTCCATTCAGCTCCTCCAGTGAATGATACATTCCCTCCGAAGGGCTTTGGCCGCTTTTTGCATAGATAACCCCGGTCGGGATCATCGGTGGAATAAGCAGTAAAACTGTCATAAACAGTGCAGCAGCCTTTTTTGCTTTATTCATATTTCATCCTCCGTTATGAACCTCAGCCCGTTCAGAACTGCCTTAGGCAGGGGGCTGAGGCTGCATGTCAGTTTTTCGCAGAAAACCTGACACAGCCCTCAATCAGAGGGCTGTTCTCTGATTGATGTCGATCAGTTCGATCAGGTGACGGTTCCCTGATTGAGAGATCAAATAAACTAAGCTGCCTGTACTTCTCCGGCAGGTCATTCATAAACCGGAAACAAGCATCCGGACTTGACAGGATATCGTTTTCCTTACAGATTCTTTGAAGTATCCCGGTCAGTTCCCCGGCCCTGGGGCTTGGCAACTCATAGGCATTTTTATACCGCCTGATGTAGCGTTCCTTCAACCCGGGAAAATGCCTGTCAAGTGCAGCATAAAAGTATTCCCGGTCGCCCTCTCTGAGTGTCAATCCCATGCCGAAATCCATGATGCCCTTAACACCGACCCGAACGCACTCATTCAGGATAGATTTTATATTTTCTTCCGTGTCATTGATAAACGGCAGGATCGGGGTCAGCCATACCACGGTAGGAATCTCTCTTTTTTGCATTTCTTCGAGCACTTCTATCCGCCTCTTTGTATTGCAGACATTCGGCTCCAATATCCGGCACAGATCATCATCCCAGGTCGTCAGTGTCATCTGCACCACACACTTTGCGCAGCGGTTTATCTCATCCAGCAGATCGATATCCCGAAGGATACGATCTGATTTTGTCTGTATCGCAGCACCAAATCCGTATTGCAGTATGATCTCAAGGCACTTCCTTGTCAGCCGTAACTCTTCTTCACAATGCATATAGGGATCCGACATGGCGCCTGTTCCGATCATGCACTTTTTCCTTTTCGACCTTAACGCCTTTTCCAGAAGATCCGGCGCATTTTGCTTTACCTCGATATCCTCAAAAGGATGCGTGAACCGATAACACCTGCTCCTGCTGTCGCAGTAAATGCAGCCGTGGGAACATCCCCGGTAAATATTCATTCCATAGTATCCGCCGTGGCCGGTCAGTATCCCTTTTGCATCAACAAAATGCATTTTTCAGCTCCCTCCCTGCCTGATCTTACGAGACTTCATTTTATTTCCTCATATATAGCCGCCTCTAAAGGCTCAAGCTCCCCTTTGGGACTGTCCTCGTTTGTTCCAAAGATCCACTGGGCATTTTCCACGCAGGACGCATCATACCTTCCCTGCCCGACACTTCATATGCCGTGTACTCATGGTCATATTCATATCCCAGCTTTTCCGCCAGATGAACCGAGTTCATATTCTGGGCATCCCAACTTGGATACAATCCTTCGCCAAGGCATCGTAAGATCAGTGCGGCACAAGCGGCAGTTGCCAGTCCTTTTCTTCGTTCCTCCTCTACCGTATCGACCTCTATCTCGATCCCTTCATTGTATCTTGTATAAGAGGAAGCTCCTGCGACAATCCTCCCGGACCTGATAACAACCACACCTCTCCCGATATCAAGATATTTTTCTTTGCTCTCGAATGATGAAACGAAATCTCTCGTCACAGGATCCATAAGGCACATATCATAGATATCTTCATCGATATATTTTAAATCATAGCCTTCCGGCAGCCTGTCTGTCAATTTATGTAACAGCTCTTTATCAAACTTTGTATCCTTTTTGATGGCATACCGGGTTATCTTCTTCGCATTCGGGAAACATTCCTCGATACAGTCCGCCCATTTTTCATCCTGCGGTGCCATAATAACAAAGCCGTGAGGCTTATGCCTGACAAGTTCCTTATCCGGCACTCCGGCATAGAATGCAAAGCATCCTGCATAAGCCATCGCCGAAACCGGGGAATCCGGATCCGTAACATAGATTTTTCCCATAACCTTTTGCAGGCAGGAATATATCAATGTCTCTTTCCAACCCTCAAAAAGATGCTTGACTTTTGATGTATCTGACAGTTCGTATATCATCTTTCAATACTCCTTTGTATCTCTTTGCTATTTCAGAGGCGATCCGATAGAGCTTTTCCCTGATCCGCTCCGGTTCCAGAACGGTCACCTTATCCCGGCAGGAAAGCATCCAGGCAAGCAATCCTTCATCATCCGCATACTCATGTTCAAACAGCGGTCTCCATCACTGCTAAAGCTTATCCGAATATCTGCCCCGGCAACTTCAGCTTCTCCTTTGGCGGAAATCCTTTATCAAACTCATCCACATCCTCGTCCTTCACATAATAGCCTTGTGGAGTCTGATATACCCCGGTCACATCATCCAGATATCCCGGAATCAGTTCCTTACAGAGAAAGAACGATGAATCGGCATCCTCCGGCAGGTCATGGTATCTTATGCCGAATTTGCTTGCATAGTCAAAACCGCTCTTGCCATAGAAGTCAATGTTTCCTTCAAACAAAACGGCCCCGAAGCCCATTGCGGCTGCTTTTTCCAATGAATGATCCAGTATGGCTTTTCCGTAGCCTTTACGCTTAAGATCGGGAATGATACCAATCGGTCCCATTGTAAGTACAGGTATAGTTCTTCCGTCATCCGCCTCGATGATCGTCTTCATGAACATATTCTGTCCGATAAGGCATCCTTCTTTTTCCATTACAAAATCCAGTTCCTTCACAAATGCAGGGTCATCGCGGAGTACATGTATCACGTAATGCTCACTGCACCCCGGTTTGTAAACGTTCCAGAATGATTCTCTTACAAGGTTCTCAACAGCCCTGTGATCTTCTTCCTTCTCTAATCGTATTGTATAATCGTTTGTATTCATCTCATTTCCTCCATAGTATAATTTTCCCTTTTCCAATCAGTAAACCCTTCACGACCATAATGGCCAGACAGATTATGCCTGCATACGGCTGTCTTGTCAGAATAAATACCGCTGAACATGCTACTGACAACACCATTCCCGTCACAAGCCAATGATGATCCCGGACCGGCTTTTCAAAATGGATGATGATAACACCACAGATACCGTTCAGAACAGTCACGGCGATCAACCCTGCCCCTGCCAGCAGATTTCTTTTTTCTTTCATGTTCTCTTCGTCCTTTCATAAGATATTGCCTGTTGGCAATCTGAAAGTAACAAAGACCCATGAAGGAGAAAAGGGACGTTCTGTCACATTCCCGATACGATCCGTGTCATGCCCGAAATAAAGTCATTCAGACGTCAATACCGGTTAACACTTTTGTCTCCGGATCCGGCAATTTGAGCCTGCCAAGATATATACCGTAAACGATTGCAACTACGGTCGTTGCTCCAAAGTATATCCAATCAACTAACTTATTATCCGCTCCAATCAGAGACAATACATCAATCATGGAGTGTGCTATGATGCACGGGATAATGCTTCCGCTCCGTATGCATACCATCGTCAGGATAAATCCCCAGCTGATGGCAAAGATTATCTGTATGATTGTCTCAAAGCCCGTCTGTCCGGTAAAGAGATTTACTATGTGACCTATACCGAATGTCACGGCTGAAACGACGATTGCCATCATAGTCTTGTTCTCCCTCAGCATCGCCCTGAAAAGGAATCCCCTGAAGATCATTTCTTCCACAAAGCCAACAAGGATCATAGAAAGTACCGCTCTCAACAATGAAGCCCCATGATATGAAAGAGAAAACCCATCCCAGATATTACCCGTAGCCAGGATCCACATCGGTATGAAGAACAGATACCTTTTCATATCCTTGGGCCAACCGGCAAGACCGTATTTATCTTCCAGATGATTTGCTTTTACAAATGCGATGATCCCAGCCGAAAAAGCAAGAAGCGCTATTAGCATTATAACACTTGAATCCCCAAAGTTTCCTTTTATTGTTCCTAAAACTACGCAGTAAGCAACGATCCATAGCACTGCGAAAAGTATTTCTTTCTTTTCATACAATTTATACATATCAGGCTCCTTTCCCGGCAGCGATCATTCCGTAGAAGACGTTCTCCAGCATCTTCTTACACTGCTCCTCGTTATATTCCATGGAATTGTTCGCAAGCAGGCTCGCCATGCCATGAGCCACGCAGAAAAACGTCAAAAACATCTCCGTTGCCTGCGCGATGTCTACATTAAGGCCTGCGGCCATGATCCCCAGAATCTCAGAAAGTCCCGGATCAGACATTAGTGCTCCTACATCTTTTCCGCCGAACTTGTCTGTCTGAAACAAAAATCGGAACAGATTTTTCTCTTCCTGACCGAACCTAACATAATTAAGCCCCAGTGCTAACATCGGATTCTCATCCGTTTCCTTAGGCATAATGAACGCTGTATGATATCCGTCCGCTATCTCATAAGCGGCCTCCCGGATCTCATTCACCGTCTTAAAACTGTACAGTACCGGTTGAGTTGAGCATCCCAGATATTCTGAAATTGTTCTGGCATTCAGATTTTCATGTCCTGTTGTCCTGATCACCTCAAATGAGGCATCTGCAACCATTTCCTTCGTAATCTTCACTTTCGGCGGCATGACTTCCTCCTTGTATAATTGACGTTATATAATGTATATTATATATCAAAATGCAGTGCCGTCAAGTAAAAAAAGAAGAACCGTTGCCGATTCTTCAAGTCCTATCTCACTTATCTTAAGTCCCTTCTTTGCTTTTTGCTTATTATCTTCTGTTAATACATGCTCTTCGGCAATCTGTCCACATCGGCTGACAATTATGTTAAAGTCCGTTGCATCTCTTTATTTATATCAAATTACGCCGTATAACCTATACCGTCAATTCTATCTGATTGCCTTCAATTCCGATAATACAGCTTTCATAATATCCATCCCCTGTGGTTCTCGGGCCGCTTATTACCTCGTACCCGTCCTGCTTCAACCGTGCCGTAAGATCATCTACTTTTTCTCTGCTTCCGACAGAGAATGCCAGATGGACATATCCGGTACGGTTAAGAGGCTTTTTAGGATCATCCATTTCAGGCTTGTTCATTATCTCAAGCCTTGCTCCATCATCAAATGATATGAAAAAGGATCTGAAACCCGTAGAGGCGTTGTAATATCCGTCATTTGAAGTGCCATCCAGATACTTTACAAAGAAATCCCTGGCTTTTTCAAGGTCATTTACGTACATTGCTATGTGTTCAATTTTCATGGCTTCCTCTGATTGTATGCATCTTTGATACTCTTTACTATCTCCACGGCTACATCAAACTTGTCGAGTGAATGGTTTGCCTCATGGAGACCTTCAGGTGTGTATTCTTCCTGATCAACCACATCGCCGGTAGCCAGAAAATCATATAATTGAAGCCCGTAATGATCACAGACAGCCTGAACACCTGCAAGTTCCATTTCAACTGCTATACAGCCTTCGGATTTACGTTTCCTGACCAGTTCTCTTGTTTCCATATAAACCGAATCTGTCGTCCAGGCTTTTCCCATTACATATGGGATGTGCTTATCTTCAAACAGTCTCTGAAGGTAGTTTGCGTTTCTGATCTCAATATAATCAGCAGGCGGAGCATAGTGATATGATAATCCTTCGTCACGATATGCGGCGGTCGGAATAACGAATTTTCCGGTTGTTATCTCCGGATCCAGGGCTCCTGCCGAGCCAAACATAACAAACTTATCTGCTCCGGTTTTCCAGTTTACTTCAATGACATCCGTGGAAGCTAATGCAGATCCTATCTCCGACAGATAAAACACGATCTCCATTCCGTTAACGTTGATCAGATGTAACGGTTTGATCCTGTTTGCTGCCCTTATCTCGCCCACTACCTCATTCGGGTATTTACCCAGAACAGCCGGGTATATTTCCCTTGAAAACGTTATGATCGCGGTATCACAGATATTATTCTTTTCTCCGAAAAAAGCCTGCGGAGAGATGATTGCTTCACTTATATTATCAAAAGAATCAGTTATCATACTGCCTCCCATACATTATTACTTCATCAGGGATGTATCAGACTGGGTATGACGTCGGCAGCCCTGAGGCCGTAGCTGAAAACGCCGGGCACTGTGTAAAAATCCACTGTATCGTGATCCAAGTTCGCAGCACTATATTTCAGCAAAGGTTTTTTCTGATCTCTTCTACGATATTCCGCCCTCTCATCCTGCCGATTTCTACCCCGGTAATAAGAATGACCAGTGCAATCACCACAAAAACACCGAAAAGCAGTGATAATACAGGAAGTTCATATCTTACAGGAAAAACTTTCCTTAAGGATAAATTGATGGCGTAGGGTAGGAGTATCCCCCATATTATACCACGGACACAGCCCTTAAGTGAGCAAACGGCGCTTTCACTGTAAACCATTTTTTTCAGTCCGCTGTTTGTCATTCCGATGCTTTTTAATACCGCAAACTCTCTTTGTCTGATCCTGATATTTGCACTTAACGTGCTGATCACACTGGCAAAGCCCATGAACATCAACAGGATTATCAGCCCGCTTAATATGATCTCTCCCAGGATTATAGCGATATTCATGACCTTGATCATCTGATCTGCCCTGCTTATCCTGACTGTATATCCCTGCTCCACATATGAATCCTCTGTAAGGATCGGATAATAATCATCCATTACGCTTCTTGCATATTGGGTAAAAGAAGCATCATCTTCGGGATTTGAATACCAGGTAAATCCTCTCATATTCCCTGAAGGAACTATGATCCTTACAGGATCCGGGGCCAGAGATCCAAATCCGCTTGAAGGAAGCTGTTCCTTGTAAAGGATACCATCAATACTGAGTTCTTTTTCGGCGCCGGAAGAATCGATCAGATCAACCTTCTTAATACTTTCGGTAAACGGCTCCAGCTCTTTTATTCTTCCGTTGTTATTATAGAAGTAGTAATTAATCAGGATATTGCTGCCGATCGGCACACCTGCCTTTTCGCAAAGTATCGCGTAGGTTTTTTCATCTGCAGTAAGCAGCTCTGTCTTTATTTCTCCGAACTCGTCTGTAATCCCTGAACGTGATAAAAGCTCATCATTCATAATGCTATCATCGGCAATAGCTTTGTAGGTTACTCTGTCCGACCCCACTCCTATTATATCTAAACCATCCTGATAAGCGCTAAGTC
>JAILLI010000003.1 GCA_024693225.1 Lachnospiraceae bacterium | reverse complement strand
ATCACTTTTGTATCATTCAGAACAAGACAGTCACCGGCCTTAAGGTGACCGGTGATGTCTGTAAAGATCTCATGTTTTATTGTTCCGTCATTCCTTCCGAGAACCAGTAGCCTTGAGGAGGATCTGTCTTCAAGAGGATCCTGGGCTATGAGCTCTTTGGGAAGATCGTAGTAAAAATCAGATGTTTTCATTCTATGCCCTTAATCTGACATTCATTTTCTCAAGCTTGTCCAGGATCACATCGACCCTGCTCTGGACTTCTTCTCCCGTAAGGGTCCTGTCATCGACCACAAATGAGAACCTTATGGTGATACTCTTGGTATTTGCAGCATCATATATATCGATGACCTTTACCCTGCGCAGCTCGGGATTATCCTTTTTGTCCCAGCATACAGCCATATCTTCGAAACGTACACCCTCGGGAACAACAAGGGACAGATCGTAATCAACTGCGGGAAATCTTGAAGGTTCGTTAAAATCAAGATCATTTACGGCAATGTCATCAAAAAGATCCATGTCCATCTCGATGCAGACAACGCTGCAGTTCCTGGCGATCATCCGAAGCGTTGAAGGATGAAGGGTATTGATAACACCGAGATCGGCATCGTCCACGGATATTACGGAAGTGTTGCGCGGATGCTGCCATGCATGATCTGCTGCCCTCTTTTTATATGTTACGCTCTTATGCTTGAGTTCGGAAAAGATCGTATTTACGATATCAACGCCCTGCATGTAAAGGACCTTTTCTGACAGCTCTTTGCTGTAAAGTACGACGCCCAGCCTGCGGCGCTCTTTGGCTGTATTATCGTCATCCGCACCGTCCACACATCTTCCAATCTCAAATATACCGAAAGTATCGTCAAAACTCCTGTTTTTGTATACGAAAGGAAGCAGGCACTGCATCATGCTCCTGCGCAGGATCCCGGTCTCCTTTTCTTCGGAAGCACCAAGGAGCTTGACATTATCCTCAGGTGACAGGCCCAGATCCTTCAGTTCATCCGGATCGCACCAGATCCTTGAATGGACCTCATGAAGGCTGTAAGCCTTTACCAGGGTATCCTTGACCAGATTCTCGTTTATCTTCCGGGTGGTCTTCCTGGCGGGAAGAAGGGGCTCAAAAGTGGTCTTTATCTCAAAATTGTCATAGCCGTATATACGGGTTATCTCCTCAACGATATCGGCCTGCATGGAGACATCCTTGGTGGCTCTGTATGAAGGAACGGTAGCCACAAATTCATCCCCGTCCCTCTTTATGCCAAAGCCCAGATCCTTAAGGGTTTTTTCTATACGGTCGGATGAAATGTCTATGCCGGTATATCTGTCTACAAACTGCTTGTTGAAAGGTACTTCGATGACAGGATATTTTTTGACATACACATCCGTGATATTTGACGTGCATTTAAAGGTGTCATCTGCCTCCGACAAAAGTTTTAAGAACCTTTTTACAGCTGTAAGCGTCATCTCGGGATCCAGGGTCTTTTCGTATCTTGCAGATGCATCCGTACGAAGTGCCATACGGCTGGCTGATTTTCTGACACATACTCCGTCAAAGTTGGCACTCTCAAGTACAAGCGTATCGGTATCATCTACTATCTCACTGTCAAGTCCGCCCATGATACCTGCGATCGCTACCGGTGTAGTATCGTTATATATCATAAGGGTATCGGTCGTGATCTCACGCTCATTTCCGTCAAGAGTGGTGAACTTCAGCGGCTCCTTTGGAGTATCGATCACGATCTTATCTATCTTCTTACCGTCAAATGCGTGCATGGGCTGACCCAGCTCGAGCATGATATAGTTGGTGATATCCGCAAGAAGGTTGATTGCACGGGATCCGCAGTAATACAGTCTTACCTGCATCTCCTTTGTCGAAACATGCGAAGATATGTTCTCAACCCTGACGGATGTGTAACGGAAACAGTGCTCAGGATCCGCAATGGTCACATCAACCTTTTCATCACCTGTATAAGGGTTCTCCATAAGCGGAAGCTCTTTTAAAGGCTTGCCGGCAAGTGCCGCGAATTCTCTTGCGATCCCGTAATGCCCCCACAGATCGGGCCTGTTGGTAAGGGATTTGTTATCAACTTCAAATATAACATCATCTATGGGGAAGATCTCCTTGATATCGGTACCGTTTGCATAGGAAGCATCAAGCTCCATGATCCCCGAGTGATCATCGCTTATCCCCAGCTCTTTGGCCGAGCAGCACATACCGTTTGAAGCAACCCCGCGAAGCTTGGCGGCCTTGATCTTCATACCGCATACGCTTCCGCCAAGTTTTGCAAAGGCCGTCTTTATACCTGCTCTGGCATTAGGCGCACCACATACCACATCATAGACCTGATCTCCTGCATCAACTTTAAGTACATGGAGATGGTCGGAATCGGGATGATCTTCACATGACAAAATCTGGCCGACAACGACATCCTTTATATCCTCCCCCTTATGCCACACATCCTCAACTTCTGCGGTCGATAAGGTGAATCTGCGGATAAGATCATCGATATCACAGCCATCAATATCCACGAAATCTTTTATCCAGTTCATTGAAACAAACATTTATAATTCCTCCAATTGTTAGAAACAGGCCTTTTACTTAGATACAAACTGCGACAGGGCTTCAAGATCCCCTTCGTTAAATGTGCGGATATCCTTTACGGCATATTTCATCATGGCAAGGCGGGTAAGTCCCAGACCGAAAGCAAATCCTGTGTATCTGTATGGATCGTCCTCGGTATTGATGCCGCCCATCTTCAACACGTTTGGATGTATCATGCCACAGGGACAAAGCTCCAGCCAGCCGGAGTTCTTACAGGAACTGCAGCCGGACCCGCCGCAAATAAGGCACTGTATGTCAAGTTCAAAGCCGGGCTCCACAAAAGGGAAAAAGCCGGGGCGGAGCCTGACCGTTACATCCCTTTCAAAGACTTCCGACAGCATGGTCTTCATAAAGTAGATAAGATTGCTTATCGAGATGTCCTTATCTATCATGATGCCTTCCATCTGGAAGAAGGTATTCTCATGACAGGCATCTATAGCCTCATTCCGGAAACATCTTCCCGGGAATACGGCACGTATGGGTCTTCCCTTTTCCTTGAGAAGGGGACCGTATTTGTACATGATGGCATTCTGGGCTGCGGAAGTATGGCTCTTAAGCAGCTGGTTCTTTGTAGTCAGATAATATGTATCCTGCATATCCCTGGCCGGGTGGAAAGGCGGGATGTTAAGAGCCTCAAAGCAGTGATAGTCATCAACTATCTCACTGTAATCCTCAACATCAAAGCCCATGCTCTCAAATATATCTTCAAGTTCACGCTGAACAAGCGTTATGGGGTGATACGACCCTTTTCTTACATTTCTGGGCAGGGACTCATCGTAACTCTCAACGGAATTGATAAGGAACTCCTCTTCCTTCTTTCTGATCTCTTCAAGCTTGGTATCAAAACGGGTCGAAATCTCCTGCTTGAAGCTGTTGATCAGCATACCCGCTTCTTTCTTCTGCTCATTGGGGATCTTGGCCAGTTCCTGCATGAGAGATGATATCTGCCCTTTCTTGCTCAGAAATGACAGTCTCAGTTCCTCGAGTGATCTCTGATCGTTAACCGCGGAAAGCTCTTTGGCAAATCTTTCCTTTAGTTCATTGATCCTTTCCTTCATATTCCTTACCTTTCCTGGAAGCTGCAAATACATTTATACAGGCTCCCATAAACATTATATACATTCCGGTATAGAGCCATACACCTGTTACGAGTACGACTGCAAAACCGCCATACATGCTGTATCCCTTAAAAGTTGACAGGAACAGTGAAAAAAGTCTTGAAAACACCGTCCAAACAAAAGCGGAAAAGACTGCGCCGGGTATCTGGGCTATTACGTTGATCCTCCGGTCAGGAAGAACACAGTACAAAAACATGAATATCATGAACAGGGCGCTGAACATGAGTATGTTTCTGAATTGACCAAAGCCGCTTATTGTCGGGATGCTGATCATAAAGCGTTTCATCACCAGTAATAAGGTGTTCCCGAATGCCGATACCACAAGCATCATGATCATCCCGATCATGAAAAGCAGGGTACATACCGTACTCCTGGCCCGCAGATACAGGAAGTTCTTCCCGCCTTTTACATCATAAATCTCATTAAGGCCCTTGGTGATACCCAGTACTCCCTTGGCAGAAGCCCAGATCGCGGTTATGATCGACAGTGACAAAGTTCCGATCCCGCGTTCATACAGTTCTTCTATTATCCCCTCTATGAGCCTGTATGGCTCTTCAGGTAATATTCCTCCCATAAAGTATAAGAGGTCCTGCTTGGAGAAGGGCAGGTATTTAACAGTTGACAGGAGAATGAATACAAACGGGATGAACGAGATAAATATATAAAAAGCCGAACATGCGCTGTATATGTCTATCCTCTTATCGGCCATAAGGGTTGCCAGGGCCATCAGGGTTTTATATGCTTTGGATTCTTTTATCTTATCCGGCATGAATATAAACTGTCTCCATTGCCTGCGTTGTCAATGATAGCACAAAGATATCGAAAATTAAACAAAAAAGATTCTATAGCAACTATAGAATCCCTTGCCCCGAAATGCCGATTCCTGTATTTTGACTCCTAGCAATATGCCAGGTGGGTAACCGCAACCGAACCTTCTGCCTTCCACCGGAAATGAGGCCTGACATCCGGCCGGCGATATAGGAATCCCGTTTAAAGTGATGTAGGTTCAAAATTACAGGAAATATTTCGAACATCTCAGGTTAAACTTATTATAAATGATTGCACTCTACAATACAAGTGCCGATAGTTTTATTTCTTTTTGACCTTAACCTTAAACGTTACCACTACAGTCTTGGGCTCATAATTTTTATTTCCAGCTGCTTTGACATTGACTTTCACCGTATAGGTTCCCGGAAGGACCTGACTGGTTCTTTTCATCGTTATCTGTCCGTTTTTTGAATTCACTTTAAAGTATGCCGGATATTTTCTTCCGGACCTCGTGGCTGACAGCAATGAGTACTTTATCTTCCCCTGACCTTTTTTCTTGAAATAATACTTTGCTTTCAGCACCTGCTTTTTCTTTTGCAGTTTGGGCCGCTTTACGGTAAAAGTTTTACTCTTGGCCTTAACATTTAATGTATTGGGCAGGCGGGTGATGGTGAAGTTCTTGGTGGAAGTCTTGTAATATCCGCCTTTTCCTGTCAGGATCATGCTGTATGTACCGGCATTTTGGGGTGATCCTGTAACCTTACCTTTTGAATCCTTGATCACATATGTGTAGTCAGTGTTTGCTGCAAGTGTTTTGCCGTTAAAAGTCACGGCAGGTATATGTGCCTTCCCGTCATATCTGAAAGAAGCCGGTGACAGGGCAGCTCCGTTTATGTCATAGGGCATTATCTTATAACTTAATGTACTCGAACCGTAATACTGCCCTTTTCCTGTAAGGGTCATGGTATAGGTGTCTGCGGTAACGGGAGAAGATGCAACACCACCTTTTGAATTCTTAATGACATATGTGTAGTCAGTATTGGCTGCAAGTGTCCTGCCGCTAAAGGTTACAGCCGGTATATGGGCTTTTGCGTCATACTGATAAAAAGTTGCGGACAGAGCGGCTTTGTTTATATTGTAAGGTATCTTTATCGTAAATTCTCTGGGATTACTTGCAATATCGCTAAGCCTTCCTGTCGACTGCTGTACGGCATCGTTAATATCCCCGTTGAACTGCTCGGAAAATACCTTGAGTTTATATGTATTCCCTTCTGTAACGCCTGAAGGTATGGTGATATTTGCAGTCCCTGATGCGGAATTGTTCACTATCCTTCCGTAATAGACGATATTGTTTGACTGATCGCAAAGAATAGCGGAAACATATTCGTTAGCGCCGGTTCTTGCACCTGAATACTGTACCGTAACCGTGCCGCCCGGAGCTACATACTTGCCGTCAGATGAAGTAGTGGCGGTAAAAGCTCTGCTGCTGTCAATAAGAGTAAGTCTCCAATCCTTGACATTTCTTTTATCAACAGAACAAAGAGCATTGCTGCCTACACCATTCGATCTTTTCCCTGACATCGCTTCAGACGCAAAGAGGATGGCGGATCTGTTTATGTTAAATGCAGGGCGTGCCGTATGAGTTTCAGTTACTGCATGTTGGATAAATCCGAGAGTCTCTGCAGTATATACATATTTATCCGGATCCGGATAATAACTATTGTATTCAACATAAGGAGTCCGCCCCCAGTATTTTGCCGAATTACCATCAGGAGTATAAGGGCTCCCCAGGTAATTGGCCACATAATCAAAAGGATCAGATCCCAGATGATCAGTTATCTCCTTATAAGACATGAAAAAGACTTTATCATCTTTAAGTGAGCTGGCTCCATACGCATAGTCAGGATCATGTGGATCCGGGATCTCCGCCTCATTTTTGCTTACTGCTTTTATACCTGCTTGTTCTTCAGATGTAAAATAATCCCTAAACAAAACATTACACCATTCCTTTGCTTTGCTGCCATCCCAGGCATCGGAATTTGTCGTGTTGAATTCAACACCACCGTTGTTCATCGGATCGTCAGTATTCCCCCACAGGTCCTCTGACATTAAGAACATGCCGGAAGCTCCCGTATTATCTTTTGCCGGATCAAGAACCCTCCAGTAAGGTTTATTGCCTCCATTAGGGTCTTTGTATGAAAGTGTGTTTGCATTCGATCTGCCAAAATATATATGCTGACCTTTTTGGATCCCGGCTCCGTTTAAACGCAATACGCTGCCTGAAGTTTCAGGGATTGCTGTATTAACAGAGATCATCACATTTTCGTCAGATGATCCATCATATTCAGTATCTTCATCTGATGAAGTGTCAACATCATCTGACAGGAGGGCCTGTCCTTCTTTAACAGTCTCCTCCACGGCATCTGAACCTTCATATTCAGGAAGATCGGTTATATCTTCAGCCTGCTCTGACAGCTCGCCTTTTGCATCGGCATCATCTATAGCATACTCTTCGATCACATTTCCTTCGAACAGCTCTTCTTCAGATAATTCACCTGCATATACATCAGCCGCCCCACAAAGAGCGGATGACGAGATAATAAACCCTGTCATCAATGCAATAAGTCTCTTAAATCCCGTTTTCATGTTCTTCCTCCTGAAAATAAATGACCACCGGCTCTTTCCGGCAACCTTTTTATTTATATTTGGTTACATTGTATCAAATTCCGGGCAAAAAAACAATCAGAGGACAGTGCCCTGACCGTAGTACTGTCCCCTGATCCATGATCAATCCGTTTTTTACTTTTTTATCTTGATCTTTACTTTGTTACTCCAGGCACTGTAGTATTTATTGCCGGATTTTTTATAGCTTCTGACTCTTACATAGTAAGTTTTATTTTTCTTGAGTTTTTTAATGGTAAGTGACTTTTTACTGTTTTTATTTACATTTTTGATCACGGCATCCTTAAAACTGCTCGAAAGACCGTACTGCACTTCATATCCGCTGCATTTTTTATTCTGTTTCCAGTTGACCTTTATCGTACCTTTGCTGTTATTCTTTACCTGCGGCTTTTGAGGCGCCTCAAGAAAGATCATCTTTTCTTTTGAGGACCAGTCACTTTGGCTCCTGGTAAGATCGCTGTATGCCTTGACCTTGTAAGTATACGTTTTCCCGTTTTGGGCCGTCTTGTCAGTATAACTGCTCACATTGCCCAGGAGTTTTTCTTCTTTCCAGCCATTACGCGAGATGTAGTATGCATTTGCTCCGTCGGTTTTTTTCCACTTGATCTTAACTCCTTTTGAAAGGTTTTCGACGGATGTGATCATGGGTTTATCCAGTTTTGCAAAGCACCGGTAATAGGTACCCTTTTCTATGGAACCCGAGGATCTTGACAGTCTTTCCTTACCGTCACTGCTTACCAGCTGTCCATATGCATCTTTAACATCTATGACATAGATCGCTGGGAAACTGCATGATGATCTGTTTATAAAGGTATTTATGCCATAGAGCCCGTCTAATGCACCATCATCTGCATTTTTAAGGCTATCGGGTATTATAAGTGTTCCCGTGAATTTTGCACTTTCCGTAAAAGCTCCAAACCCCAATGTCTCAAGCTTTGAGGGTAACTTTAATGTCCCGCCGTCAAACCCGTCATCTTTACAAAATGCCTGGGCTCCAATGCTCGTTACGGTCTCGGGAATGGAAAATTCCCCCTGTAACCCACTACAGCCGTAAAAAGCAGCCTTACCGATCTCTTTTAATCTGCAATCATCGGCATATTCAAGTTCTGTGATCCCGATACACCCAAAGAAAGCTCTTTCACCTATCTTAACTACGCCGGCAGGGATGGTAAGAGTACCGGTCAGTTGGGACATTTGATTAAAAGCACTGCCCATTATCTCGGTAACCGTATAACCTTCCAGGGCATCCGGAAGATTAAGCTCTGTCAGATCACTGCTGCATCCTGAGATCGTACAGCTTACACCGTCATCATTAACAAAACCGTATATACCATTTTCTTCCAGGTCATCTCCGGGAGCCCGATCAGTATAAAGCTCAGGATCCTCAAGAGCCGGGCTCTCCTCCATTGATGTCGATATATTCTCCTCATAAAGGCTTAAGGTGATCTCATCAGTATCTACATCTTCCGTAACCGGTATTGCATCCTCATCAGAAGCAGCATATACCGCATTTTCCGAAGATAAAGCCACGAAAACCATAGTCATGCTGACCAATAAACCAAGTACTCTCTTCTTCATAGTCTCGTTTCCTCCTTGAAGCACCTTCGATCAATGCATTTGCAAGCCTTGATCGGCAGTCATACATTCATGTCAATGTGATATCAATTTTACTAAAAGGAGACTTCTGTTTACAATCAGCTCTGTCTATTCGGTCATTTTTCAAGTTTAAACGGTAAAATGCAATCTGCTTTATTTTTTTACCGTGACTTTTATGGTTGCCTTCTTTTTGCCGGCTTTTACCGTGATCTTGCATTTGCCTTTTTTCTTAGCCGCGATGGTTACTTCCCCGGTACTCTTATCAAAGGAGGCTGTGGCGATCTTCTTATTGGAGGAAGAGACCTTTATCTTCTCACCCGTTGATATGGCATCGGGCGTTGCCGTTATGGTTATCGTTGCCTTTTTGCCCTTCTTAAGGGTGACCTTTGATTTTGAAAGCTTAAGCTTTTTGGTGGTAACCTTACCTTTCTGAACATTTACAGTGAGTTTTGCTGTATTACCCTTCTTAGTCTTTATAGTGATCGTGGCTTTCCCGGGTTTTATCCCTTTAATCTGCAGCTTCTTACCCTTCATTTTGGCCGTGGCAACAGTTTTCTTGCTTGATACAACCGATTTTACCGAATCGTTTGTACAGGTGCTTTTTCCTCTTCAAGCTCAATGATATTATCAGCGTAATCCATTTCAGCTTCTTCACTGACTTCATCGCCGGAAGGAAGTGTCACCTCTTCGTCTGTCGGCTCTTCATAAACAGTAAGTTCTTCCGCGCTTATATCGTTTTCTGCCGCC
>JAILLI010000219.1 GCA_024693225.1 Lachnospiraceae bacterium | reverse complement strand
GATAAGCTCGATGTCCTCGAATGCTTCGAGGACGAAAACCGCAAACTGCGTATTGGCGAGCTTCTTAACAAGCAGGCTGAGATATATGAGGCTCTCGGAGTGGCATTACCGACCTCGTCATGTTAATCCGAGAATCCAGGTGCATTATAAGAAGGCCTGAATCGGCCATCCGGGCGGACAGATAATTATGTGTGGACGTTATTACCTCGAAAATACAATAGAAATGGTGCCCTTCATCGAGAAGTTGATGAGTTCGCCGCTTGTCCAAAAGTGGAACGAGACAACGGCTATTAAAACTTCCGGGGAGATCGCTCCCACGGATGTCGTACCTGTCATCGCGCCCAACAGATCCGGAAACCGGTCTGTATTTCCGATGAAGTGGGGCTATAACGGTAAAACGCTTCTTATAAACGCCAGGGTTGAGACGGCTTCGGAAAAGCCTACATTTCGCGATGACTGGAGATCACACAGATGTATAATCCCGGCATCATACTATTTTGGATGGGAACATCTTAAAGCAAATGATGGCAGGACAAAGACCGGTGATAAATATCTCATACAGCCCCAAAACTCAACAATGACCTGGCTGTGCGGGCTTTACCGGTTTGAGAACGAACTGCCTCATTTTGTGATACTGACAAGAGATGCGGCCGGTCCCATACGCTTCATTCATGACAGGATGCCGCTGATCATGCCTGAAGATAAGATAAATGAATGGATAAAACCGGATGCGGATCCTGACGTACTGGTTGATCTTGCCCTTTCCGACATGATGAGCCGGCAAGCTTAAGGCGCTTTATAAGAATGAGGATAACATGAAAAAAAAGTCTTTTCTCCTGTTCATTTGTATATGTCTGATAATGTCGCTGTGCTCCTGCACCATAAGATCTAACAAGAAGATAAGCGAGAAAGTGTTAACTGACCGGAAGGCAGCTTATGAGAAGTATTTGAAGGAAACCTACCCTGATGAAACATTTACCGTAAAGGTCTGGCAGGAATACGGAAAAGATATAGGTCCGGCCGGACTTCCGGATTACGAAGGGTATTTGATAAAACAGGTAGTGATAGATTCAAAAGGGAACAGGTTTCAGATCCATGAATATGGTAATGGAGAATACTCTGATGATCGTAAAAAAGTTCTTGATGGATGGATACAGTACGATGAAAACGGAGAATATGTATATAGATGATCTCAATCAACTATAGGGGGAAGTTCGATGGAACATGTAAAGATATATCAGGGTAATCAGATAGGTGGATGCGTTACGGTTATTTCAAGTATGATTAACGGTGAGATACACAGGATCATGGTTGATTACGGTTCGTCCCTGCCGGGAAGCGATAATGAAAAAGACTTCGATTACCCATGGGATGATGAACCTGTAGATGCAGTCTTTTTTACTCATTATCACGGTGATCATGCGGGGAGAATAATGGAGATTCCTTCGAGTGTGCCGCTTTATATGGGGCCGGTGGCTCGACAGGCCATGATAAACATTCAGGAGGCATTGGGGAATAATACTCATATGCCGAAGGAAGAAGCTGAACTACATTTAAAAGAGGCATTGGTTCTGAAAGATGATAGAAGAGTCCGGACCTTTGAGTGGAAGAATAAGAGATATCGACCAATAGAGATCCCGGGGTTCAGGATAGAGCCATACAGCGTTGATCATTCTGCCTATGATGCGTATATGTTTTTGGTTGAGGCGGATGATCCTGAAAGAACTTCCGGCAAATATATAACAGTACATACAGGTGATTTCCGAGCTCACGGAAGGCGTGGCCACAGGATGCTTGACGTGATAGATTTTTATATTCATAAGCGCGGGAAAAGGAAGGTCGATGCGCTTGTGATCGAGGGTACCATGATGAGCCGGCCTGATGAAAAAGTTTTATCGGAGCCGCAGATGCAGATGGAGGCTTATAAATACCTTAGTGAGCATAAATACGCATTCCTGGTGTGTTCCTCGACCAATGTAGATTCACTTGCAAGCTTTTATCGTGCTGCCCAAACAGCGGCTATTCCATATAGCAGGTATATGTTTGTATATAATGAATATTTTATGAAACAGCTGGAACTCTATACTAAGACTGCCGGACGATTTAGTGATGTATACAGGTTTTTCAGGATTGCGAGACTTGGGTCGGAAAAGCTGTTGCATCATAAAAAATGGGATAAGCCTAAATCGCAAAGGGAGTTTATGGAGGATTATGGATTTCTTGCAGTGATAAAACCGGAGAATTATCATGAGCATTTTATTGATGAATTTATGGAAGCATATAAGGAAAAACGGATAGATCAAAAGCCGGTAATAATATACTCGATGTGGGAAGGTTATCTTCAACCTAAGAACTCAAGGGGTGAAGATAACAAAGCATTCAACAAAAAATGGTATGAGTTCTTCAAAAGACAGGAGGCAAAAGGAGTAGAAGTTAAGCATTTACATACCAGCGGCCATGCTACAACTGAAATGTTGGCAAAGGTTATCGATAAGATTGATCCACAGGACAAGATATATCCTATGCATACGGAGAAAGCGGATGAATTCATAAAATTGGAAATAAAAGAGGAGTTAAAGAAGAGGATACGATAAACTATGAAAAGGACACCAAAAGAAATAATAGATAGTATTAGAAATAGTGGAAAAGATATAGTTATTCTTGGACCAAGTGGTAATAAGAATAAGCAGGATTACAGGCTTCGTGTTTATTCAAACGGGAGTGATATAGGGAAGATCCCCATTACGATGGATGGAGAGTGTGAATTGGCAACGAAGAAGTCCAAGCTTGTTCCCGGTGACATATACCCATATGATAAAGCGAAGTATCTGAGAAAAGAGGGTTTCGTTAATGGCCGTGGAACCATTATAGAGAATAAAGACATAGAACTCCTTGAAGAAAGTTATCATAGCATACTTAATGGGATGACTGTTGAGGAGTACTATGTCCAACACTTCTGCGAAGCTGCTGTGAATAGGGATTATCTTATTTCTGATCCTGTATATTTGGATATGGCATGTTTGGCAGCTTATAATTGGAGTTTCAACAAAAAAAAGAATAAAAAAATAGGGGAAAGAGGGGTTCAAACACATATTGCGAGGCGTTGTATGGATGAAAAGCCCGGAGATGGATTAATTGTAACAGATATTGAGTTCACTATGGGAGGAGTAAGTGATGGAGAGGTTGATTTCGTTCTCTTTGATGGAAAACGGTTTGGACTGGTAGAACTTAAGTATAACGCTGAGAGTATGGGGAGCGGCCAGGACAACAGTTTATATGATCATATGTGTGATTTTTACAAAGTACTGTCAGATAATGAGAAATCAAAGGAACAGTTGAAACAATGCCTATATAGGGCTGAAGTTTTGTCGAGAAAGGGTATTGAGGTAATATCAAATGACTGGAATCCTGTGTTTGGGGAAATGATAGATTCAATAGAAAACGAGGCGGATCCCAAAAGACTCATGTGGTGTGGCTTTCTGTTCGTGGGGGGAGATAAACCAGTTGTATTGGATGAGGTAAAGAAGCAGTTACTTAGCAATGAAAGTATCCCTGGCCGAAAAGAGCTAAATCTGAGAGAAAAACGGTTTGATGGAATAGATGTCATGTATCAGTATGTTTCAGAAAAAAAGTATAGTGATGATAATTATAAAATTACAATGAGTAAAGACATTAGAACTATCTTAGACCTATGAGTCCATATCGTCTTGTTGAAATATATAGGTTCTGTATTCTGGATTAAAACCAATATCGAATCCGGCATCGCGGAGTTCTTTGAAGTCGCGCTGCCGGGTTCTTTCGTTACTGCCGGGAAAAAGAGCATAGTATTCCGATCTGAGATCAGGGAAACAGGGATACTCGGCTTCTGCGTTTTTGCGCATTTCGTCTATATCCTCCGGAGGAAAAGTCTTGGGATCTTCCTGTGAGAACTCGATGTAATCGTTCAGTTCATTGACGAGAGACTCATAGTGGTCGATCTCGCTCTTATATACGCGGGACAGGTTGGATATCAATGTTCCGAGCCTATATAGGCGTCGCAGGTGCTGCAGGTGACGTCCTTCGGCTGTCTCGTCAAAGGCGGGGTCCTCGGCTCTGATATACATATCCATTGCCTTGTTATACTTTACGTTGATCAGACCGCAATCGCGAAGGTCCTTCAGGTCACGCTGGAGCATACGCTGGGAAATGCCGAACTCATTCATTATCTCTTTTGGGCTGATAATGGCACCGAAGGAGATCTCTTCGGGGGCAGGCACCTCGCTTACCCGATCATATATATTCAATTGCCGGGCCATTTTAGTCATAATGATATACTATCACACGGCAAATCCTATTGGAATACGTGATGGTTGCACATTTTTGCTGATATTTACATCAAAATCATCGGGCGTAAGCGTGACAAGAGTCTTCCTGCTTAGTTTTTTCCCACGTGATCTGGATGCGATCCGGTGCGCCTGAGCCATTTCGGCCTGCTCGAGCAGATTGCGGACAAAACGACCATTTCCGAAATCATCCTCTTTGCATGCGCTCTTAAAGATGGCATGGCACTTTGAAAACGCGGCTTTCTCAAGCTTGTATCCGTGCTGATCTGCCATGAGTTTAAGGATCTCTACCATTTCGTCCGGAGTGTAGTCGGGGAAATCGAGATGGAATGCTATCCGGCTTCGCAGCCCCTCGTTTTTATCCAGGAAATCCTTCATCTTATCAGGATAGCCGGCAAATATTACTATCACGTCTTCTCTGTGATTCTCCATTTCCTGTACAATGGTATTGATGGCTTCGTCGGCAAATGAGTGACTGTCATCAACGAGAGAGTATGCTTCGTCAATAAACAGGATACCTCCCCGGGCCTCCCGGAACTTCGAACGAACATTTTTGGCAGTCCATCCAACGTACTTTGCGATCAGGTCCGCCCGACCGCATTCAACAAATTTCCCGCCGTCCACTATGTCTTCTTTGCGGAGGATCTGTGCAATGAGCCTGGCAACGGTTGTTTTGGCGCTTCCGGGATTGCCGGTAAAGACCATATGAAGCGATGATCTCTGGGCGTTTAAGCCCATGCCGGTCCGGATCTTACGTACTTTTCCGGCGTCGATTATCTCGTCAACAACCTGTTTGATCCCGGTAAGCCCCACCATCTGTTGGAGTTCATCATAAGGGGCACTGCTCCTGTCCTTAAGGGCCTCACAGCAGAATCCGTAATCTTTATATGCTTTGTAGATGTGAGTGCGAAGGCCGTCTTTGAACCATTTCTCATAAATGTGATAAATCTCTTCAACGCTGAACATCTTTTTACTGCCGATGGCCTTTTCGAGCTCTTCTTCAGAAATATCAAAGGATTCCTTCTGCGCGAGATTCGCAAGATAGGTTTTCGCCTGCTTCTGATCTCCGTATCCCTCGTTGATCTTGATTATCTGGATGTTCTCGGTGACCTTGGAAATTAGACTGTCAGTAAAACCTGATCTGTCTTTTATCTCAACAAAGAAACATAATGTGTTCAAATGGTATTTATCAATTATGTAGTTGATATAATCAACTACCTGCTGATAGGCATTGGCATAGTTTCCATGGTCTTCGTTTGTTCCGCACATCTCGATGACGACGGTGTTTCCCTGGGCAGATCTGAACATATGCTCAAAATCCGCTTCGTCATAACATCCTTCGCTGATATTATGGATCTTCAGTATACGTCTGCCACAAAGCCTTTTATTGGCAATAAGGGCAGGGACCACAAGATCTACTATGTCCATTGCGGCTTTTGTACCTGACGCACAGATCTTGTAATGAACCGGATTGCCATAGTATTTCTTCTCGTTCCGGTCGGAATAGATACGCTCCAGTTCTTCGGTAAGGGTCGCATCGGCCATTATATCGACACCTGCTTTTTTGGCACCTTCCAGGGTGGGATAGTCTTTCTCCTCCATGTACTCCTCGACTTTGAAGTGGCTATTGGAGAAATAATCGATCCCAAGGTTGGATCTTTCGAAATGCCAGCGCCTTATATATCCGTTTTCGTCAGCCTTATCGCCCAGAAAATCAAGCCGTTTGGCGGATATCTCCTTATATTCGGAGAAAGAGATATTCCGTACCGAGTAGTTCTTTTCAAGGATTTCCTTTATAAAATCAAAACAGTACTCCAATGATGCGTCCTTGGAAGAATATGCTATTACAGCATTTAGACATTCAGGGACACCATCATAGAAGTAAACCGACATCTTATCATCAGGGTCGCATTTTCTGCCTAAAAGCTTATTTAGTCCTCTGATCACATTATCCCAGTCCTGTTGAGGCTGCTTGGCATTGGGGTCCATCATAAGATGTCTTGCCCCTACGTTCCTGGTCTTTTTATCCTTGTAAACTATCTGCGTTTCCCAAAGTACCATGTCTTCTTCCTCCATTTGATGATCATATAGTGCTGACCACACCTTCGGTCAGATATCCCTGTATCCTAAGCATTTTGAGCCATTCAAAAAGACGGGAATCCAGCTCTTTGGCCTTTTTGTAAAGCTTCGGGTTATAGCAGGCCGGATTTCCTTCGGAATAGATCTCCTCGGTATAAAACAGCGTCCTGCTCAGATAATAAAGCGGTCTGGCTTCAGTGATGTTTCCGTCAGGATCAAGTGCAAGTTCTATCCTCATCAGTGGATCAAAGAGAGGATCCCCCTGATAAGTTGTATTGAGGCACATTTCTATCGTGAGGGTGTCCTCACTGCGTTCTGAATAGTATACGGAAAGTGCCCATTCATTTTCAGTGCGTATAACAGCATCATCGGGACCGATCTTATCGAGGATCTTTTTTATATGTTTTCCGTTAGTTTGTCTGATATTCATGATATATTCTCCTTGAAATGTGAAGTTTCGGGAAACGAGGAGGGGAGTTCCCTCTCCTCGTCAGGCTGCCTGGAAGTATCTGTTCATATTGACCATGACCTTCCTCTTAGAGATCGCCCTGCCTTTGCCGTCGAGCCTGATCAGAGTGAACTGCCTGTATTCCGGCCTTTGTGCTTTGATTGTACCTGATGCCATGTTCATTTTTTTCACCACTGCCATTCCTCTTGCCGTTAATCTGATCTTCATATGCATCCCTCCATTCCAGGTGTGATCGTTATGATCCGGATTCAATTGATCATGTTTGCAAGCAGAGTGTAACATCTTCGGGTTTTGCAAAACGACAACATGGTGTCGCGACCATACCTGGAAATGTACAAAAAAGTGCGCATAAATCCGATGTGACCGGGACAGTGGAGGAAGTTTGAAGATCAGGCTGTTGCAATCACACATTATCCTTCGTATACTATAAGCGCACAAAATAATGTACATCATCCGGCCATCTCAAGGAGGAACAGTTATGTACGCAACCGGAAACAAGAAGATGCTTAACATGCTCATCCTGGAGGTTTTGAGAAAGTTCTCTGATGAAAAACATCCGCTCACACAGCAGCAGATCATTAAACTCCTTAAGCAGAACTATGGAATGGAGTGTGACAGGAGATCCGTCAAGAATAATGTTGAACATCTTGTGGAACTGGGATATGAGATATCAATGGATAAGGGATACTATCTAATGGCCCGAGAGTTTGACGATGCCGAGCTTAGAATCCTGATCGACAGCGTTTTGTTCTCCAAGTCTATCTCGACCAGGCAGGCTCAGGGAATAATAGATAAGTTAAAGAATTTTGCCAGCGATTTCTTTATTGCAAAGGTTTCGCATATCAGAAATCTTCCCGGCCTGAATCGTACGATCAACAAACAGGCCATGTATGCGCTTGATACGATCAATGACGCCATTTCTGAAAGAAAGAAGATCAGTTTCCTGTATAACGAGGTTGGGACGGATTTTAAACTTCATCCCAAGAAAAAGGAACCTTCGGTTTTTAATCCTTATGAGATCGTTGCTAACAACGGCCGGTTCTATCTTATTGGGAATTATGAAAAATACGACAACATCGCACACCTTAGAATTGACAGGATGACGGAAGTTGAGATGCTTGATGAGAGAGTAAAACCTCTTAAGCATATCCCCGGCTATGAAAGAGGATTTGATCTGCCCAAACACATGGCCGAGCATATTTATATGTTCAGAGGCCCGAGTGAGACTATCACGCTCAGGACTACTGAGGATAAGATGACGGATCTGGTGGACTGGTTCGGAACAGACTTTTCCGTAACACAGGGAAAGGGTAATGAGATAAGTGTACGATTGAACTGTAACATTCATGCAATGGAATACTGGGCACTGCAATACGGACCATCTGTTGAAGTGCTGAAGCCGGAATCGTTGAGAAAACAGATATGCGAGGACATCCGGGGAATGGCTGACAAATACGGATGTTAAGGAAACAGCCATATGATCGGTGATCAGGGGCAGAATTTCAATGTGCTTCCATCGGACTTTTTGCTCTCATATACACCCATGTCTGCCAGTTTATAAAGCTCTTCGAAGGATCGCTTATCTCCTTCTTTGAAGAACACAGCCCCGGCGCTGACACAGATGTCCTTTCCATCAAGCTCGGGAATATCTATCTTGGCGATCTCTTTAAAGACACGATCCATTACCGCTGTACCGGATTCTTCATCGCCCAGATCCATAATATAAACTGCATATTCATCACCGCCCAGGCGGAATATTATATCCTCATCCCTGAAGGTAAGCTTTAACACATTCGCGATCCCGCGGAGAACCTTATCACCGACATTATGGCCATAGTCATCGTTGGTATCCTTAAAATTATCAACATCCATGATGCAGAACATTCCTGCTTTGTCATTTGCCATGGCATCGATCACTTTTCGTTCACCGCTGCCGCGGTTCAGAATGCCGGTCATGATATCGGTACTGGCCAGGATCTCGAGATTCTGCCGTTCTTTTGCCGAGGCCACGATGTCGTCTACGTTCTTAAAGCCGGCCAGTACATCGCTGTTTGGAATATTGGCGTTGATGAGAATATAGGTAAACTGATAATAATGTACCTCGCCATTATCCATGACCCGGTAACTGGAAACATATTCCGAATTATCCGTAAGTTTGTTCTTGACGGTGCCCAGAGATATGGCCTCATACATCCAGTCCTGATCCTCGGAATAGACGCGATCCTTTACATACTGCTTATAGAGCACATCGTAGGAATATACCTTATCACCCGCGCCCTCCATACCTTTTGTGACATAACCGTCAAGCTTTAATATAACCACTTCGCCCGTCCGGGGATTGATCTTGAAGATATTGTAGTAATCGCGGCTTAAGGTCTCCACGATATCCAACTGTTCTCTTAAATAGCGCTTATTGGCAATATGCTTGCGGATAGAATTGTCAATATCCCTGAAAGCCAGTATGAAATTGTCTGTTTCTCCGGGTTCTCCGGCCAGTGCGAAAGCCATCTGATGATAGGACATATTCCCGTCATCAGCAAGACGCATATAATCAAGAGAAAACGTATCTCCGTCTTTGATCCGTGAAAAGACGACATCCAGTTTCACATCCCTCTGGATGTTCTCTATGCTGTTTACCACGCATCGGTCTACGTATTCCCCTATAAAACGGTCGTAATTGTCAAATCGAATTCCAAGTTCAACCGCATAACGATTCGTATTTTCGCCGGTTGAACGGTACAGATACATCTTCTTTGTATTGGCGTTAATGACCCAGATAGTATGATATTCTTTTCCGATCCCGGTAATGATACCCATCAGACGTCTTATGCGCGCATTAAAATCCTCTACCAGACCGCGCTGTTCTTCGGGATAGTTCTCCGGATCGATCAACTCATTCTCTTTGATGATTAAGTCTGATTGCATAACTTTCTCCTGCAAAGATGCTCTGACGATTGTATACATAAAATAATACATCATTCAGCGTAAAGCGACAACACCCAAGCACAATTTCACGTATATTTAATGCTCTGATAGTGTTAAGATGATTTTACATACGCAGGATGACGGGACCCAGGCGCAGGCTAAGCAGCCATGTATGCCGCTCTTGGAGCAGATATAGTCGGAATGAGCACAGCCTGCGAGATCATAGCCCTGAAGCATATAAACGTGAAGGCCCTTTCCTTCAGCTGTATAACCGATTATTGCCTGAATGTAGGTAATGTTGATACCACACATGAAGAGGTTATGAAAAATGCCGAAAAGGTCAGCAAGGACTTCGTGCGTCTGGTAAAGACAGTCGTAAGAAAGCAGCACAAGTGAACTATCGGAATAAATAACTAAAGTTATCTAACAGCAAAACAATCAATAACAACCGCTATATAATGCTGATCAATATCGCATCTGATTCAAACGATCTTCTATGGCCTGTTCAAAGAAGGCCCGGGGAAGGTCTTTTTTTTTGTAAAGATCCCGGAGCTTGAGATAGTATTCGATGAAAGCATTTATCTCGATGCGTTTCGGATGATAAAGACCATTGGCATTTAATCCTGATTCGACTTTTTTCTTCTCTGCTTTATTCATACCTTTCATATCGGGGAGCGGGTGAAAATTTGAGAAGTAAAACATCTTGTAGGGGTTCTTTTTCTTCTCATAGCGATATGGATCTGTGGGGTTTTCCGTTTTCTCTTTGTTGGGCTGGCAGGTATCTTCAACAACGAGACCGTTTATGATATTGACCGTGTCGGACTCTATAAGATCGATCAGATCACGACAGATCTCGGAGTTGGACCGGGGCTTATCTTTAAGCCTGATCGTAGAACGGCCGAGAAGATGATCCACAGGGACCCGGAAAAAGTCGGAGATCCTGATCAGGGTATCTATGCTGACGTAATTGTTGCCCTTACGGCTTAAGCACTTGCTGAGCTGTGCCTGGCCTATATCGATATTTCTGGCAAGAGCAGCCTGATTGATACTGTTTTCTTCCATCAGGGCCTCGATCTTCTCGATGATCGTCAACTGAATGCCTTCTTTGGCCTTTTTCTCTGTCTTTTCCATACACAGATCCTTCCGTAGATTGAACAAGAGCTTATCGAAATCAGACTTCGTTCATCGTGTTTCCAAAAGAGAAACATAACATACCATAATGGAATAAAAATGTCAAAACAAAATTATAGGTGCAAAAATGGAATTTTCATGGAAACAAAGATCAAAGAGGAAGATCATGGCAGAGAAAATGGTCCCGTTTGATATATCCGGAGCAGGAGAGTCCGACAGGGTCAACGATCCATATACAAATTTTTTACCATATATTTTTTTTTAGTTGTGATCATTTAGAAGAAAAAGCCTGTCAGTCATCAGCCGGCTGCGGGCAGTTTATCAGAATAAGCCCTTACCGGAGCCGTAATTGACAAGGTAAAAATGTAGGTTATATAATTAACTATCTGGTCAGACCATTTTTACGTAAATACTCTAAAGGATTCTTAAACATTTCACCGGCTGTCAGGGGGATGAGGGCGTAAGGCCATGGGATTCGACTATTTTGTATTCTACACAGAAGCAAGCGTTATCTGCGTTGTCATTCTGACAATGATCCTGATCAATGATAAACAGCATGGGACGCTGCAGGAAAAACAGCTTTGGTTCAGACGTGCCGTTATATCATTTATCCTTTATTTTATTTCTGATGCATGCTGGGCTGCCATGCTCAGCGGGCTTTTCGATCGGACCCGTTTTTTTGCCGTTTTATTCAACCTTACAAATCATATCCTGCTCAACCTGATGGGATACGGGACTTTTGTATTCATAACGGTCTCGGAAAAAATGACCTTTACCCACAGCAGGCGGAAGGAGTTGCTGAGCTTTATCCCCGTGCTGATCGCTATTTTCGGAATGGTCATCGCCTATATGATAGATCCCCTGTTCTGGATCAATGAAAAGCTCGAGTTGAACGGAATTTATTATCCGGTAATGTTCATACCGCCTTCGCTGTATCTGTGCGCAGGGTTTATCCTTTCAGTGCATAATGCCCGTCGATCTGAGATAAAAGAGGAAAAGGTGCAGTACATACTGCTGGGAAGTATCCCGATCGGTGTGATGGCGTTCGGGATGATACAGGTGGTCGCGCTTAACGCTCCCACATTCTGTTTCGGATGTACCTTCATGTGGCTGTGGTTTTATATTCAGAACATGCAGACAATGATCTCCGTGGATGACCTGACCCGTCTTAATAACCGCAGGCAGATCAACAGGTACATGGATCAGTTCACATACAGTCAGGATACCCGGATCATCGTAATGATGATCGATATAGACAGATTCAAGATGATAAATGACACCTACGGCCATGCGGAAGGAGACCGGGCACTGGTAATAGTTTCCGATGCACTCAGGCAGACCTGTGAAAGCCTCAGTTCTTCCGCGTTTATCGGCAGATATGGGGGCGATGAGTTCATCATAATCATCAGGGATCCCGAAGAAAATGAGAGTGCGGACCGGATATCAGAGGCTATCCGCTGCAAGATATCACAAAAACAGCAAAGCAGTCAGCTGCCCTATGCTCTGGAGATAAGCATTGGCCATGCTGAACTTAAGGACAGGAATGACAGCATACAGGACTGCATGATCCGGGCAGACAAAAAACTGTATGTTGACAAGCACAGAAGCCACAAGAACATCTAAATGTATGATCTAAATGGTTTCGAGCATGTCTGCGATATCATCAAGCCAGGGTGCATCCAGGTCTTCTGCTTTACCCTTATCACAGGCATCCGCTATGGAAGGATCGATAGGAAGACGCGCGATCTCGCCTATTCCGGCCCTGTCGGCGATCTCCTCAAGATGGCTCTCCCCGAATATATGGTGTTCCTTTCCGCATTCGTCACATTTAAAATAACTCATGTTTTCTATTATTCCCAGGACCGGTATCTTCATCATTTCGGCCATGTTGGCGGCTTTTTCAACGATCATGCCGACAAGCTCCTGTGGAGAGGTGACGATCAGTATGCCGTCAAGCGGAAGTGACTGAAAGACCGTCAGAGGCACATCACCTGTTCCGGGAGGCATGTCCACGAACATATAGTCGATATCGCCCCATTTTGTGTCTGACCAGAACTGTTTAACAGTACCCGCAAGTATCGGACCGCGCCAGATCACAGGATCTGTTTCGTTGGGCAGCATAAGGTTTATGGACACGAGCCTGATCCCGGTCCCGCTCTCGGCGGGAATGATGCCGTCCTCATCGGCAGTAAGCTGGGTGCGTATGCCGAAAGATCTGGGGATCGAGGGCCCTGTGATATCAGCATCGAGGATGGCCACATTGTGTCCCCTGCGCCGCATCAGGACAGCCATCAGTGAAGTTATAAGGGATTTGCCTACGCCGCCCTTTCCGCTTACAACGCCAATGACCTTCTTTACATGGCTGCCTGCGTTTTCCGGTGCGGAAAAATCGACACTCTCGGCACTGCGTTCGGAGCAGTTTTCGCCACAGCTGTTACAATCATGATCACAAGTCTCACTCATTTTGATACCTCCATATTCTCCGGTCAGTCATCTTGCGGACTATCCTGTGGGCATTATTATAAGAAAACAAAAAAATGTCAACTTAAGAACGTTTGTTTGGGGGGGGAGAATATCGGACACTTTATCTGAGATAATTCTATCAGGAGGCTTCCTTAGGAGGCTTTTAGCAGGACCTTTTAGGAAGGTGGTCTTAGGCCGATTTCAGGCTGCTGTTAAGCTGTTTTATGAAATTTCTTGGTTGTATTATAATGATCACATGGTCTATCAAGACAGGATGGAGGGCAGACAATGAACAGTAAAGTGAATCTGATCATCAGTTTTGCAGAGATGCTGCAGAAGATCGTAAATGAGACAAAGGATACGGACTATGCGCAGACCTGTGATGTAGCCATGAAGACTTTGTCCTCGGATGACGGCAGTATGACCATCTTTGACGTGGCATATGCGCTGCATAACAGTGATGCGGACAAAAAGATGCCAGCATCGGTCTTTGAATACTTAAAGACCGTATACCAGATCGGTATAGACGAGGATAATCCCATCTGCATGAACAACCTGGGATCCCTGTACTATACAGGCCGCTGTGGCACCCAGAGTTATAGGAAGGCAAGGGAGTATTACGAGATGGCGGTAAAAACAGGCTATCCGCTTCCGGCCGAAAACCTGGGGTACGTATATTATTATGGGCGCGATACTGAAGTGGACTATGAGAAGGCATATATGTATTTTTCCATGGCAGCCCTTCAGGGACAGGTTGAGGCCACATATAAGGTCGGAGACATGTTCAGATACGGATTTTACGTTGATAAGAGCCCGACTACGGCTTTTACCCTCTATAATAAGGCTTTTGAAGAGGCCGGTAATATGGAAGACTGCAACTGCTTCGGCAATATCCTCAAAAGGATGGGGGATGCATTTTATGAGGGGATAGGCGTAGATACAAATAATACCTGCGCCCTGATGTTCTATCAGAGGGCAGAGCAGCATTTTTATACGCAGATAATGGGTGGCGACCAGTATGCACAGAAGGATCTTGAATACGTCATAAAGATCCAGAGCAAGATCAGAAAGCAGATATCAAAAGAGCTCCCCGCGATGGAGTGGAAGGATCGGGCAGGATAATGCTAACCTCTAAACCCGGAAAGAAACGAATTGAACATGTACCTGACTACGTTCTCTTTGACTTGGAGACCACCGGTATATCATGTGAGAATGATGAAGTAATCGAGATATCTGCTGTAAAGGTTCAGGCCGGAGAGGTCGTTGATGAGTGTATAATGTGTTCACAAGGAGAATAAAATATGCCGCTTAAGATCGTTAGAAATGATATCACAAAGATGAACACGGAGGCGATCGTCAATACCGCCGGCCCTACGCCGGAGGTGGGTGACGGATGTGATGTGGCCGTATATATGGCTGCCGGATATGACGAACTCCATGCCCTGAGGCAGGAGATAGGAAACGTGCCGGAAGGAGAGGTTTTTATCACACCGGCCTTCAGGCTTCCGGCAAAGTATATAATCCACGCGGTAAGCCCTCTGTTTATTGACGGGAGATCCGGTGAAGAGAAGAAGCTGCGCAGCTGTTACCGCAAGAGCCTTAAGCTTGCCAGTGAAAAGGGCGTAAGATCGATAGCATTTCCCCTGATCTCGACCGGAGCATACGGATATCCCAAGGAAGAAGGGATACGGATCGCAGTTGATGAGATCAATGATTTTCTCTTAAAGAACGACATGGATATCACCCTGGTCGTATTCGATGACAGGTCGACAAAGCTCGGATCAAAGATATATCCGGATCTTGAGGAGTATATCAACCGTAACTATGTGCAGGAAAAGGCCGAGGAGGAATATGGGGACGTGGTCTATAGAGCACGGACATCCATAAATGCCGGGCTTGAGATGAAGCCAAGGCGCAGCCGGGTTATGCACACGAGGTCGGAAAAGAGCGGGGCTGTTGCGGATATGGCAATGTCGATGGCAGCGCCTGTGGAAATGTACGCGGATGAATACAGTGAGGAACCGTTTGAAGATGATTATCTTTTCAGTGAAGCCATTCGCGAAAGGATGAAGCATGTCGAGGATCCTTTTGGAGTATATCTGCTGTATCTGAT
This sequence comes from Lachnospiraceae bacterium, assembly GCA_024693225.1. Taxonomy (GTDB): domain Bacteria; phylum Bacillota; class Clostridia; order Lachnospirales; family Lachnospiraceae; genus UBA2868. The sequence continues at coordinate 1,203 of JAILLI010000219.1, read as the reverse complement.
AAAATCCAAGGGTAAGAAAAATTCGGAAGTATATGGTAAAGCACTGATCACCAAACAGTCTTTTGCGAAGTTGAAGAAGGATCCCGAAAAATACCATCCGGATAAGCTCACGGCACTTCAGTACTGCGTCGGAGCCGAACTGAACATAGACGAGACCAAGGATCTTCTTGCCAGGGCCGGTTATGCGCTGTCCCCGGCGGATAAGAGAGATATAATTTTTTCATACTTTATCACGCACGAGGCGTATAAAATGATCGATATAGACATAGCCCTGGAAGAGCACGGTATACCGTGTATCATCAAATAGTTTTTTAAGGGTATAATCGGAAAAGACGGCCGGTCCAAAGGTAAACCTGCGGGCGACCGTCTTTTTTTATTTTTGTTGTATATTGACCATGTCGGAAGGAAACAGGGCTCCGGCAGAGGGCCGGGTTCAGGAAAAAGGAGGAAAAATATGAACAACAATTTAACAGAACTCGTTTTTATACTTGATAAGAGCGGATCCATGAGCGGACTTGAAAAGGATACAATCGGAGGCTTTAACTCGATGCTGGAAAAGCAGCGCAAAGAAGATGGCGATGTCCTTATCTCGACTGTCCTCTTTGATGACAGGATGCAGGTATTACATGACCGTGCAGGTCTTAATAAGATCAAAAACCTTACGGATAAGGACTACCGGGTCGGCGGAAGTACGGCGCTGCTTGATGCACTGGGAAAGTCAATAAAGCACATCAATAAGATACAGAAGTCGCTGCCGGAAGATCAGCGCCCCGCAAAGACCATGTTTGTCATAACTACCGATGGGCAGGAGAACTCATCCCGCGAATACTCATATGACAGGATAAAGAAGATGGTCGAAAAGAAGCAGGAGAAGAAGAGGTGGGAATTCCTCTTCCTTGGCGCCAATATGGATGCCATAAGTGCGGCGGCATCTATAGGGATCAGGGAAGATAGGGCTTCGAATTTCCATTGTGATGCGGTTGGGACGGCTGTTAACTTTAAGGCACTCAGCAGAGCTGTCTCAAGGATAAGGCAGGCAGATGCGGACTGTATGGATGAGGCGATCGGCGACTGGAATTACGAGATAAGGGAAGATTATAATGCAAGAAAACAGTGATCAGGCCCAAGTTATATTTGAAGGGGATATAACGGAAAGCAGGAATTTTCCTGAAAAAAATAAAACCGCCGGCACCTGCCGGCGGT
>JAILLI010000208.1 GCA_024693225.1 Lachnospiraceae bacterium | reverse complement strand
CTCTGATCTGATCGCCCGAAAGAGGTCCGTTTATATCGATCACCAGTCCGTCATCTCCGAGATGGAATCCGACATTCTCATATCCGTATTCATTATGAATGAGACCGCAGACAAGATGCTCCGCTCCGTGATTCTGCATACGCGAAAATCTCTGATCGGCATCGATCATGCCTGTGACCTTTTCATTTTCGCAGATCATCTTTTCAACGTAATGCCTTACGCATCCGTCAACCGTCTGAACATCCTCAACCCTGATCTTTCTGTTATCTGCCGTAACAAGATAACCCGTGTCCGCTTTCTGGCCTCCGCCTTCGGGGAAAAAGGCAGTCCGGTCAAGTTCCACGAAGCACTTTTGTGTTTCCTCGTCTCTTTGAGAGCTTATGACAACGGCATCAAATACCGTCATCATTCCGTCCGTCTCGTACAGCAGTATGGTTCTTCCCCTGTTTTCTCTTTCGTTTTTCATGTGTCTGATTATAACATATTAAGGACAACTTTTATGAAGGACAATCCGTTTAATAAAAAAAGGAAACAGACAGTGTCCCTGTCCGTTCCCTTTTTTACTGAAAAGCCTTTCTTCAAAGCATTTTCATTATCCGAAATATCTGTCATGAAGACCTTTGAATGCCTTGCCGTGACGGGCTTCGTCGCGGGCCATCTCATGAACCGTGTCATGGATCGCATCAAGGTTTGCTGCCTTGGCACGCTTTGCAAGATCGGTCTTACCTGCCGTTGCGCCGTTTTCTGCTTCGATACGCATTTCAAGATTCTTCTTGGTAGAATCCGTAACCACTTCTCCGAGAAGCTCCGCAAACTTGGCAGCATGCTCAGCTTCCTCATAAGCAGCCTTCTCATAATACATGCCGATCTCGGGATAACCTTCCCTGAAGGCTACCCTTGCCATTGCAAGATACATACCTACTTCTGAACACTCACCATTGAAATTGGCGCGAAGATCCGCAAGGATATCCTCTGAAACACCTTTTGCAACGCCAACAACATGTTCAGCCGCCCATGTCATCTCGCCTTCCTGCTTTGTAAACTTTGAAGCGGGAGCCTTACACTGAGGACAAGCCTCCGGGGGCTCCGGACCTTCATGAACATAACCACAAACCTGACATACCCACTTCATACCATATTCTCCTTTCTTTGAACCTCAGCCTTTTACACTTCCTTCGGCAGATGGTTAAACATAATCATACCACATTATTGGTTGTTTTTCATGTAGTTTTTGATACCTTTGAAAGTCGACGCACTGATTATGTGTTCTATGCGGCAGGCGTCCGTCTCCGCGACCTTGGCCGACACACCTGCCGTCTTCTGCAGGAAGGATGTCAGCGTCTTATGCTTGTCATAGATCTCAACGGCCCTTCTGCGGCCTATATCGGTAAGGTTTATCTCCTTGCTCGTTTCATCCATGACTATGTATCCTTCCTCGCGAAGTATACTCATGGCCCGGGAGATACTGGGTCTTGAAAAGCCCATTTCCCTGGCTATATCTATGGAATAGACGACACCGTTCTTCTTTTTGAGCAGATATATGGTTTCGATATAATCTTCTCCGGATTCAAGCATTGCCATGATATGCCCCCTTTCCTGCCCTTGGCAGTCTTTTCTTCATCAGTTGATGGAAATGAACTTATAGCCCTTGTCTTCTATCTGCTCTTTTATGGTCTCCTCTGCTACTTCTTCCGACATCTCGAGCACTGCTTTTCCCTCCTTGTGGCTGACATCGGCGCTGTCAATCCCCTTGATGGCCTCAAGCGTCTTTTTTACGTTTGCCTCACAGTGTTCACACATCATTCCCTCGATGATAACGGTCTTTGTCATTTTTCCTTCTCCTTCCCTTGTGCTTATCTTCGTATCTTCTGAAGTTTTATCTGTAACGTTACTATCCTTCAGTGCGGCAGGCCCCTTCTTTGATATCACCATCTTCCTGTCAGCAGATGCATCGTGTATATCAAACAGGTTGAGCCTTAAAGCATTTCCCACCACAAAGAGGCTTGAACAGCTCATGGCCGCAGCACCCCATGCCGGGCTCATGGTTATCCCCCACCGGGAATACACTCCACAGGCAAGAGGGATGAGCAGTACATTATATATGAGGGCCCAGAAGAGGTTTTGTCTTATGACAGCGTATGTCCTTCTTGAAAGCCTGATCGCCGCCGCAACATCCGAAAGCCTTGACTTCATGAGGACAATGTCCGCAGCATCCATAGCAACGTCCGTCCCCGCTCCGATCGCTATGCCTATGTCCGCTCTTGCAAGGGCCGGGGCATCATTGATACCGTCACCTACCATGGCGACCTTTCCCGAAGACTGCTGCCCCCTTATGACCTCTTCCTTTCCTTCGGGAAGTACTCCGGATATGACCTCATCAACGCCGGCTCTTGCGCCTATATTCTGTGCCGTGCGGTGATTATCACCTGTTACCATCACGACCTTTATCCCCATATTCCTGATTTCTCCCACGGCTCTTTCGGAATCATCGCGTATGGTGTCCGCAACGGCGATCATTCCTATCACCTTTTTGTCTTCGGCAAAGAGCATGGGCGTTTTTCCCTGATCCGCAAGCCTCTTTGCGTCATCAAGGATATCAGAGGGTATATCTGTCATCTTACCTATGTAATCCACGCTCCCCCCGATCAGATGCCGTCCGGAAAGGTCTGCCTCAAGTCCGTTTCCGGCGATCGCCGAAAATCCGGTCACGGGGTATGTCTCTATACCTTTTTGTACTGCATATCCCGTCACGGCTGCGGCAAGGGGATGTTCAGACTTTTCCTCAAGGGATGCTGCCCTGGCTATAAGGTCTTCTTCCTGGATGCTGTCCGCAGGGACCACATCGGTGACCTTTGGGACCCCGGACGTAAGGGTGCCGGTCTTATCAAGGGCAACCGTCTGTATCCTGCCGGTCTCCTGCAGGGCTTCAGCTGTTTTAAAGAGTATGCCCTCTCTGGCTCCGACCCCGTTTCCGACCATGATGGCCACGGGTGTTGCAAGTCCCAGGGCACAGGGGCATGACACAACCAGGACCGATACGGCCCGTGCAAGCGCAAATCCGAACGTCTGACCCACAAAGAGCCAGACCAGACAGGAAATGGCAGCTATCAGTATCACCACAGGCACGAATATTCCCGATATCCTGTCGGCGAGCTTTGCAACAGGGGCTTTTGTCGCCGATGCATCACTTACAAGCTCGATTATCTGTGAGATCGTGGTATCCGCTCCCACACGGGTGGCCCGGCATCTCAGAAAGCCCGACTGGTTGAGGGTCCCGCTCCTGACACTACTTCCGGCCTCCTTGTCGACAGGTATCGACTCTCCCGTAAGGGCTGCCTCGTTCACGGCAGACATCCCCTCCTCTACGATACCGTCAACAGGTATGTTCTCTCCGGGTCTTACGACAAATATATCTCCAACGACAACTTCATCAATATCTATAGTCTCTTCCCTGTCATCCCTTATAACATTTGCCGTTTTGGGGGCAAGCTTCATAAGATTTTTCAGGGCATCCGTTGTCCTTCCCTTCGAATAGGATTCCAGGGTTTTCCCCAGCGTGACAAGGGTCAGGATCATGGCGGCCGATTCGAAATACATGTCATCCATGTATGCCGCAGCAGCTTTCGCTCCCATCATATTCCTGACAATGCTCATACGGACCAGCATGACGGCGGAATATCCGAAAGATGCCGTTGCCCCGAGGGCAATAAGTGAATCCATGTTGGGCGAAAGGGCGATCAGTGCCCTGCAGCCGCTTATGAAGAACTTCTGATTGATGACCATGATAAGGCCTGCCAAGGTCATCTGTATGATACATATGGAAACATGATCATCATGTAAGGCAGCCGGCAGGGGAAGGTGCAGCATATGTACGCCCATCGAGAAATACATAAGGATGAGCAGGAGTATAAGGGATGCGGCAAAACGTTTTTTCATGACCGGCGTGGATCTGTCCGTAAGAGCTTCTTCTTCCATCCCGATCTTTGCGCGGCCGGATGAGGATCCTCCTTCCGCCTTTACCGAGCGGGCACCGTATCCTGCAGCTTCAACCGCCTTTATTATCTCTTGATCCGCGGCTTCACCTTCGACCCTCATGGTATTGGTAAGAAGGCTGACCGTGCATGATGTCACCTGTGGCAGGGCAGATACGGCTTTTTCCACCCTGGCCTGACAAGCGGCACAGCTCATTCCCGTCACGATAAACTGGTTCATAGCCTGTCCCCGTCCTTTTCATGATCCTGCGGCAACCCCGAAGGATTACCTTAATGTTAGATTATAACCCATATACTGAAAGTATTCTATCGGTATTTTCAAAAAAGTTAGAAAAAGCTAACAGATATGACCGGATGGGTTTTTTGGATACAAAGATCCCGGCAGCATATGCTGTCGGGATCGATGTAAGTAAAGTGAACCGGCTCCTGCCGCTGTCCTTTCGGAAGAAAGAACTATATAAACTGGTTGTACACACTTGACAATGCACTGGTTGTTGTAGCATTGCTTCCGTAGATCGCGGAGCCCATGTCAGCATCACGGTAGATGCTTCCCGCCTTGTCGGCGATCTGGGATCCGTATGTTCCGTTTCCTTCAAAGAGTGACCTGATGGTCGCCGTATCGGCCTTCTTAAGGGCCTCTTCATTGACCGAGAGCTTACCATCGTCTCCGACGCTTATGCCCGTTTTCGCAAGTACCTTTGAAAATGTATCCGTCATACCGGTCATGAACTTCACATCCTGTGATATCTCTTTTGAAGATACCTTTGAAGCCTGATCTATGACCTTGTTGTAACTGTCGGCAAAACTCTTGACCGCGCTTACCATCTTGTCGGTATCTATCCTGCCGTCCGTCTTCTTCCAGACATCTTCCTTGCCAAGTGCCTGGGCGGAAGCCTTAAGCTGGTCGGCATCCTTCTTGATCTGTGTAAACTCCTTGTTATCGGCTTCATCGGCCGCCTTCCGGGTCTTCGTGGCATTTGAGGACTTTGCTTCAGATCTCTTAGCCTCATCCACGGATCTTGCCGATCCCGAATAATACGACTTTACAAGCTTGCCGTAGCTTCCGTTCTTAAGAGCGGCATAATCAGCGAGATTAAATCCCAATGATCCCCCCGAAGAGGAATTTGAACCGGAATTGCCAAGCATTGAAGTAATATCAAACATTATCTTCGCCTCCTTGATCTTCTACCGATCAGTTCTTTGATGCATAGTACTCATCAAACATGCTGTTTGCTGCTTCCAATGTCTTCTTTGATATCTCGGGAAGCTCATCGCCCCATGCTCCGGTAGCTTCCTTGAAGCCCCTCTCCATGGCTGCCTGCATCTCTTTCATCTTCTCCGGATCGTCTCCGGCAAGTGCGGATGCAAAATCGAAAAGCCTCTGTGATGTCTGCTTGATACCCCAGTATCCGTCCTCTGAGATATCCTCTTTGGCCTGGTCTATGTCGGCCTGGGTCACATTCTTCAGATTCTCGGGAGTAAACAGCTCGGAAAGCTTCGCTACCCCGGCCTGGTCGGAGAACATCTTCTTGACGATATCCGCCAGCTGGTTCTGCCGGTCCAGCTGATCCTGCTTGAGCTGCGTTACAAGGGCCGCACGGTCCTCTGCGCTCATCTTGTTGATCGAGTATGTTGCCTTTTTCTCCTCTCCGGCTCCCTTTTCATATACAACTGCAGGGTTTTCAGCCGAAGCTGTCGCAGAGCCCGCAGCTGCCGCAGCAGCATCGCCGCCAACGGGAAGGGGGGTATTTATTGCTGTATAAACTCCTGATACGTTTCCAACATTCATTTCGCTCATATTACCTACCTCCTGTAAATTATACCATACCGGTACGCTTCCATAAACCTCTTTATATTGTGTCTTCGGAACTTATGCTTACTAAACTTGGGGATGATTTCAGAACAGAAAAGACAGTATGGCTTTCCATACTTTATATTGTTTCTCATTCCGTTGAGAAATCACTCCGAAGTCCGTTTCGGATGGGCGCGGCAAGGCGCCATCTATGCATTTCAGTTTTTATATCGGCAGGACTTGGGACATACTTTATACCTTTTTTAAAAAAATCCGATATTTTTTTCATTTTTTCTTTAATGGTTTGAATCATTGCGTCATTTAAGTTATTATAGGAGATGGTTCTGTTTGTCATATCACACACAGGAGATTATAATTTTGAGTACTACAAGAGAGCTTACCATCGATGCCAAAGTCGATAATCTTCACCGGGTACAGGCATTCATAGACGAAGATCTTGATTCCGCAGGCTGCCCTGCCGCTGCACATATGCAGCTGGAAGTTGCCGTTGAAGAGATATTTGTCAACATAGCAAGCTATGCTTACGAAGGCCAAACGGGAAAAGCCCGTATAATCATCACCAGAGAAGAAGATCCCGCCAGGGTCATGATATCCTTCTGCGACAGTGGCAAACCTTTTGATCCTCTTGCAAAGCCCGATCCCGATGTCACCCTTCCGGCAGAAGAGCGTCAGATCGGGGGACTTGGCATATTCATGGTCAAAAAGAGCATGGATGATATGTCATATGAGTACAAGAACGGGGAGAATATCCTCACGATAACAAAGAGCCTGTAAGAGCATGGATGATAGTGCCGTAAGAGCCCTGAGGGATCAGGTAAATGAATACTTTGTCGGAAAGAGCTCTGTTGTCGAAGATGTGCTCACATGCCTTCTTGCCGGAGGTCACGTCCTTCTCGAGGATGTTCCCGGTGTCGGAAAGACTACCCTTGCCCGTACAATCGCAAGATCCACCGACTGCAGTTTCGGAAGGATCCAGTTTACCCCTGATACACTACCGACGGATGTGGTCGGACTCTATGTATATAACATGAAGACCGGTGATTTTGATTACAAGGCCGGAGCCATCATGCATCAGATGATACTTGCGGACGAGATCAACCGGACATCCCCCAAGACACAGGCCTGTCTGCTCGAGGCAATGGCGGAAGGACAGGTGACCGTGGACGGCACGGTATATGAACTTCCACGGCCTTTTATGGTGATCGCCACCCAGAATCCCGTTGAATTTATCGGAACCTATCCCCTTCCCGAAGCTTCGAAGGACAGATTTATGATGAAACTGTCCATAGGTTATCCTGAAGCATCCCGGGAGATCCAGATGGCCGCGAACTTCATCAAGGGTCATACGGACAATGTCATAAAACCCGTATGTACCGCTTCGGATATACTATCACTGAAGGAACAGGTATCGGCAGTTCACGTAAGCGACAAGCTCCTTGGATACATACAGGGGATCATAAGCTCTACCCGCAGCGAGAGCCGCTTTGTCATGGGAGCCAGTCCCCGGGCCACGATCAGTCTTGTTGCCGCTTCCCGTGCAAAAGCCTTCCTCGACGGAAGGGATTATGTCAGACCCGATGATGTAAAGGCTGTCGCCGTCAATGTACTCCACCACAGGCTCACTCTTACTTCCTCTTCAAAGATAAGCGGGGAAGATACGGACGGAATACTTAAGTCTCTCATCCTTAAGGAAAAGATCCCCATGGAGTAAACGTTATATGCGAAGGAACAGGATCATCTGGCTCTTCTTATGGATCATATCTGTCATCGGCATCTCTTTTTACGGCGGGAGTGTTACTTACGGTTCTTTCATCATCCTCTCATTGATACCTCTTGTATCGCTTTTATATGTTCTCTGCGTTATATCACAGTTTAAGGTTTATCAGAAGACCGACGGAAGAAACCTTGTCTGCGATCATCCGTCACAGTTCTATTTCACCCTCCAGAATGAAAGCTTTATATCCTTTTCGGGAATCCGGATAGGCTTTTTCCCGGATCTTTCAACCATCAGCGGGATCGATCATGATGTCGAATATGAGCTTGCGCCGAAAACGGGGATAAAAAAGCAGACCGGGATCATATGCAGATACCGGGGAGAATATGAGGTCGGTATCAGGAAACTGATCGTCACCGATTTTTTCAGGCTCTTTTCAGTATCATTTAATAACCGTGAGCCCCTTCGGGTGATCGTAAAGCCCAACATAGTCCTGCTTGAAGGATTAAAGGATACCGAAGATACCTCGGCTTTCTCCCGGGATCTTGTCTCCCTGCCTTCCGAGCCGGATGTAACCTTAAGGGAATATACTCCGTCGGATGATATCCGCATGGTCAGCTGGAAGGCAACGGCGGCTACGAGGAAGCTTATGGTAAGGGAGCGTACCGCAACGCAGCAGAGCGGCATCACCATCATAATGGATCCAAAGCGGTACAGCAGGCAGGCCGGGGAATACCTTCCCGTTGAAAACAAGATACTCGAGGCGGTCATTGCCCTGGCTTTGTATTATTCGGGACAAAGAACCCCCGTCAGCGTATATTACAGGGACAAGAGGACCTGCGAGAGCCTGATCGGAGGACCGGAACAGTTTGAAGCTTTCTATGAGCTCATGTCCGGATACTCCTTTGACGAAAATGAAAGCCTGGCAGACCTCTTTACGGATCTTCCCGCAACAGGAGCCCTTACGGGAAAAGGGGCCCTGTTCCTTATCGCACATAAATGCGATGAAAAGACGGCTGCCTATATCCGAAAGTTCGGCGGGCTCGGTCTTTTTGTCACGGTCTGCCTTGTTACCGATACCCCCGAAGATGAGGATCTGCCGTCCGATATCAGCAGATGCCGTATCCTTCATATTCCCACGGATGCAGATCTTAAGGAGGTCCTGTGATGAGCGCCCTTTATGATCTGATATTTACCATACCCTTAAGTGTGAGCATGGTGCTGATGCTGTCCCCATCCCTCTTTCCCGGTACGGGTCATACCCTCCTTATATCCTGCAGCATACTGTCATCCGCAGGTCTTGTGGCACTTTACCACCTGAAAGCAAGAGGGAGGATCATTATCGCCGGTCTTGCCGCTGCAGTCATATCAGGGACAGTCCTTGCCGGAAAAGGCGATCTTATAACCGGTAATCTCCGCCTGATGAACGTTCTTATCATATCCATCCTGGTATTTATCCTTATAAAACTGTCCTCCATAAACCCATATGGCAAGCCTGCCCTGGCTCTTATCCTGGCCCTGGTCCTCATAATCCGCCTGATCTTTGGTATCAGGGAAGAAAAGATCCTTTTTTGTATGGCGGCAGTCTTCATCCTGCCGGTAGTAGCCGAGTGGATACAGAGAAATTGGAAAAAGGAAGGAGCTACGGGCACAAAAGGACACCTTGTTTTCATATTCCCTTTCCTGCTCCCCGCCATACTTGCGGCAGGCCTTATTTCGGTCCCCGATAAACCATATGACTGGCACCACGTGAAAAACCTCGTAAACGGGATAAGGGACGGATATGAAGCCCTTCTCCAGATGCTATCACCGGAGGAAGGCTGGGACGGCGGCGACAACATGGGCTTTTCCGAACGTGCCGCCATCCTGGGCAGTGTCGGTAAAAACCCCTATAATGCCATGACTGTCGTGGGGGATGCAGCAGGAGATTACAGACTTTATCTTTCCGGGAAATCCTTTGACAGATTTGACGGCAGGAAATGGACCAAAACGGATAAGTCAGATATGAATTATGGTGCTTTTGACCTCAACGAGACCAGGGCAGCCATACTGCAAAATGGTCCCGATCCGGACGATCTCCTAAAGAGCGGCCGTGTCCGCATCACCTATGAGGGAATGAGGACAGGATGTATGTTTGCCCTGCCCAAATCCCTTGTCGGGGAAGATGATGCCGTATTTCTTGGCGGGGATCTGAAACTGTCGCACGGCAGAAAGGGCGATTATACACTCAGGTACTACAGGCTTAACAGGGATGATCCCTCCTTCATAAACATTGCAAAAGCCGAGGCAGATATAAACAAGAAGGCCTGGCAGGAGGCGATGAGGTTTACGACGGATCTCGATCCGGAACAGATGACATATGATGATTACAGGGCCTACCGCCGGATCATATACGATATGTACGGCGAGCCCGTGGACCTTTCCGACAGGTGCAAAGAGTATCTGGACAGGGCTCTTGCGGGTGCGGAAAGTGATTATGAGAAGCTGGACCGTCTGGAAAAACTCCTGTCTTCCTTCGGCTATTCCACATCTCAGGGCGAGCTTCCTGATGATATACAGTCCTCATCCGCATTTGCGGACTATTTCCTTATGGAAAAAAGAGAGGGCTTCTGTACACACTACGCCACGGCTTTTGTCCTGCTGGCCCGGTCTTTGGGAATACCTGCAAGATACGTACAGGGCTACAGTGTGCTTTCAAAAAGTGCCGGTTTTGAGGTCACCTCTGACCGGACCCACGCATGGCCCGAAGCTTATCTGGACGGTGTCGGATGGATCATCTTTGAGCCTACTCCGGGCTTTCGTCAGGTCATGGGCTGGGATATACCCGACTCTTTTGCCCCGCAGGTCCCTGCCGGTCACGTATCTGCCAAAGAGGGGGATGATGGAGTTTCCGGTCAGAGTGAAGATGCCGGCGAAGAAGGCCCGGCCACATCACTTAGCTGGATAGTCATATCCCTTCTTGCCTTCGCGGTCTTTCTTGCCCTCTTCATACCGGCAGACAGGATGATACGTAAGATCTCCTACAGGCGTCTTGATAACAGGGGGAAAGTCATAAGTCTTTGCAAAAAGAGCCTGCGGATGCTGCGTTATGCGGGATCAAAGCCCTATCCGGGCGAGACTGTCTTTGAATTCAAAGAAAGGATAAAAGAGACCGTTCCCGAAGATATCGTAAGTCTCCTTTATATCTACGAACGGTCCCTTTATGCCAAAGATATTCCTGATAATGATACTGTTTCAGAAGCCGAGGAGCTTTCAAAAAAGTGCTCCTCCTATGTCATCAGTCAGGTATTTCGCCGGGATCATACCGGTAAGCCCTGACCGCGTCACCATTTACATGTCCCTCGTCATTCCTTCCAAAAATTCACGGCACAGACCTTGTATTCGGGTATCCTTGCAAATTCATCAAGCGCCGCGTTTGTGAGCATATTGACAGGCGAATCCGGGAAGTGGAAAGGCATCCAGCACTCACCCTCCGAGACCTTGCGGCCGACATGAGCCCTTGCCGTGATCTCGCCTCTCCTGCTGGCAACCCTGATCATCTCATTGTTTTCTATGCCAAGCCTTTTTGCATCCTTGTAATTTACCTCGATAAATCCCTCTCCCGATATATCCATAAGTCCGGGAGCACGGCTTGTCATGGCAGCCGCGTTATACTGGTAAAGGATACGGCCCGTCATAAGGATGAAGGGATAATCATCATCGGGGAGCTCTTGGGACTCCTTGTAATCAACCGCATACAGGAGGGCTCTTCCCCTTGCGGGATGTCCCACGTGCATTATGGGGGTACCCGGGCCGTCCTTTTCGCGGCAGGGCCACTGGAGACTTTCTCCACTGTCAAGTCTTGCATGGCTTATACCTGCAAAACTGGGGGTCAATGATGCGATCTCATCCATGATCTGGGCACTTGTCATCCTCTTCTGGGGATAACCCATAGCGTTCATAAGATCGGTAAGTATATCCGTATCAAGCCTTGCATGGCCCTTCGGCTCAACGGCTTTTCTGATCCTCTGGACTCTCCTCTCCGTATTTGTAAAGGTACCTTCCTTCTCGGCATAGCTTACGCCCGGAAGGATAACATCCGCATATTCTGCGGTCTTTGTCATGAAGAGTTCCTGTATGACAAAGAAATCAAGGCTCTCAAGTGCCTTTATGATATGGTGGGTGTCGGGATCGGATACGACCGGATCCTCACCGCATATATAGAGTCCCTTGATCTTTCCTTCTATGGCCGCAGGAAATACATCCGTTGCCTTAAGACCCGGCTTGGATGAAAGGGATACGCCCCATGCCTCTTCAAACTTTTTGCGGACCTCATCATTATCCACCTTCTGGTAACCCGGGTAATCCGTGGGCATGGCACCCATGTCGCATGCTCCCTGGACGTTGTTCTGTCCTCTCAAGGGGTTGACGCCGCAGCCGCTCTTTCCTATCTTGCCGCAGAGCACAGCCATATCCGACATGCACATGACGCCTTCCGTCCCCGTGGAATGCTCCGTGACTCCCAGGCAGTAGATGATGGGGGCTTTCTTGGCTGTAGCATACATCCTTGCTGCCTCAACCAGCCGGTCGCTGTCTATATGACAGATCCTGCCCACCTCTTCGGGTGTATATTTCTCGACCAGTTTTTTTAGTTCCTCGAAGCCTTCGGCATTTTCGGCTATATAGTCATGGTCTATAAGGTCTTCCTTTATCATGACATGCATCATGCCGTTGGCAAAAGCAACATTTGTTCCGGGTCTTATCTTCAGATGGATGTCCGCGTACTTCGCAAGGCCTATATCTCTCGGATCCACAACTATGAGTCTGGTCCCGTCCTTGACCGCCCTTCTTATCTGCATACCTACAACGGGATGGGCTTCCTCCGGATTTGATCCGATAAGGAGTATACAGTCAACATCATGCGTGATGTCATGAATGGGATTGGTCATGGCCCCCGATCCGAGCGTTGTCGCAAGACCCGCCACGGTCGCGGAATGGCATACCCTGGCACAGTTGTCGGTATTGTTGTTTCCAAAGCACGTACGCACCATCTTCTGGACCATGTATATATCTTCATTGGCCGAACGCGAGCAGGCAAATCCCGCAAGAGAACCGGTCCCGTATTTTTCCTTTATCTCCATAAGCCTTTGGGCTGTGTATGTGATAGCCTCTTCCCATGAAGCCTCGCGGAACTTCCCCGTGGACCTGTCCTTGATGAGAGGGCTTGTAAGTCTGTCGGCAGAAGCAACGAAATCAAAGCTTCCGGACCGTCCCTTGACACACAGTCTCTTATGATTGGAAGGTCCGTGTGCAGGTTCAACATTTACTATCTCATTGTCTTTAACCACCAGATAGAACTGGCAGCCGGTCGCACAATGGGGACAGGTCGTCAGTACCTTCCTGACCTCCCAGTCCCGGTATTTTTCCTCCCTCTTAAGGGTAAGGGCTCCTGTGGGGCATACACTTGCACAGTTACCGCATGTCTCGCATCCTCTTTCCTTATAATCCGCCCCGAAAGGAGCATCGACCAGATGGAAGGTCCCGGAACGCGAGTTTCCCAGCGCTCCGTTACAGGCTATATTGTTACAGACATTTATACATCTCTGACAGTGTATGCACTTGCTCGGGTCATAGCTAATATAGGGGTTGTTGCGCAGGATGGACAGTTTCCTGTCATTTGCCGCACGGTTTCCCGGATGCTCGGCATGGCTGATATCGTATCTGTTGCACAGATTCTGAAGCTCACATGTACCGTTGGCCGGACAGCTCATACAGTCCTGATTGTGATTTCCCAGTATGAGCTTTAACATCTCCTTCCTGTAGACCGTCAACCTGTCGGATTCTGTGTTAAGGACCATACCGTCCTTTACCTTCGTACGGCAGGCGGGGAGAAGTGCATCATATCCTTCGGCTTCCACCATACAGAGCCTGCATGATCCGATATCGGATACGCCCTCCCTGTAGCACAGGGTGGGGATGTCTATGGCATTGGCTCTTGCCACATCCAGAATGGTCGCTCCGGACTGCGTTTCATATTCCTTACCGTTGATCCTGACCTTTATCATTCTCCTCTGCCTCCTTCCATAACGCCGCATCCGTAATGGTCACAGCGGAGACATCTTCCGGATTCCCTCATTGCCTCCTCATATGTCATTGACAGTTCTACATAGTCAAAATTGGTACGTCTCTCAAAGGGATCCTTCTCCTCGATCTCGGCCCGGCCGGTCGGAATACAGGGATTGGGATATGCCGCAGGTATTACCGTGTCGGAGCTTACCTTATGATGGTAGCCCAGGTATTCGTCAATGTTGTATGCCGCCACCTGACCTGCCGCTATGGCATTTATAGCTGTGGACGGCCCTGTTACGCAGTCGCCTCCCGAGAAGACTCCATCCGTTCCGGAAACGGCACAGGTCTCATCGGCATCTATCCTTCCTCTTACAACCGGAAGGCCCTCAGTTTCAAAATGCGCCACATCGCTCCTCTGTCCCACACCCAGTATGAGATAATCGCACAAAAACCTGTAGGGATAATTGCTTGAGTGCTCCGTGGTCATCATAGCATTATCATCATACTGTGCCAGGATCTCGGGCTGGAGCCAGACTGCTTTTACCTCGTTCGTATCATTATCGGTCTCGATGTTCAGGAAGCTGAGCAGGGTCCGAAACCTCACTCCCTCCTGCATTGCCCCTTCTATCTCACTTCGAAGCGCTGTATAATCGTCTCTTTTCCTGGTAAATACATGAACGCTCTCGGCGTTAAGCCGCACAGCGGTCCTTGCGGCATCCATGGCCACGTTTCCGCCTCCTATGAGCACAACCTTCCTGCCGGTAAGATCCGGACCCTTTCCGTTTGCAACATCCTGCAGGAAATCCGCCGCCGGTATCACGTTCTTCGCATCGGCATTTTCCATGGGCATCCTGTTGCCCAGCTGGGCACCCAGACCCAGATACAGAGCATCATATTCTTTTCTGAGCTCTCCGTATGACAGATCACGGCCTATCTTGGTATTGTACCTGACTTCTATGTCGCCGGCATTAAGTATGGCTTTTATGTCCTGATCCAGCCGCTCCTTGGGAAGACGGTATTCCGGGATCCCGTATCTGAGCATGCCTCCCAGCTTTTCATGTTCCT
This sequence comes from Lachnospiraceae bacterium, assembly GCA_024693225.1. Taxonomy (GTDB): domain Bacteria; phylum Bacillota; class Clostridia; order Lachnospirales; family Lachnospiraceae; genus UBA2868. Next base: position 4,278 of record JAILLI010000208.1, on the reverse strand, counting down.
CGAATATAACGACCTTATGTCCCATAAGGGCCAGATAATAAGCTGCCGTCATACCGGACGGACCGCCACCGACTACAGCTATCTTTTTGCCTGTGGAGACATTTGTCTTGGGAGTTGCCACAGCATCCGCATTTGCATGATCGACCGCATATTTCTTAAGTCCTCTTATGTTGACCGGAGCATCGATAAGGCGTCTGCGGCACTTCCTCTCACAGGGATGTTCGCATACAAAGGCGCAGGCTGTCGGGAAAGGATTGGAGTTGCGGATCACTTTTACAGCCCCCTCGTAATCTCCTTCCTTTATCATGGCTATATATCCCGGAACGTCGACATGGGCCGGACATAGTGTGATACAGGGTATGGTCTGCTGGACATTCTCGATACATTTGCCGTTCCTGATATGACTCATGTACTCATCTTTAAAATCCCGAAGCGATTCCAGGATCAGATTTGCTCCGACCACACCTACGGCACAGTCGGCGGATGAGGCGATCATACGACACTTGTCTTCTATCTCGGCCATTGTATTCTCTGTTGCGTTTCCGTCAAGGATACTCTTAAGGAGCCAGTCGACCTCATACAGGCCGTCCCGGCAGGGTATGCATTTGCCGCATGACTGATTCATGGATATCTGCAAAAGCGAACGATACAGGGTCAGGGGACACATCCCCGGCGGGTATGATGTCATCCTGGAATGAAACTTACGAAGGACCACATCGATACGCTCATTCATATTTCCTCTTTTGGCAAGCTTACGCATTCTATACCTCCCGAATTGCTTTCTTACGGTTTCCTTAAGATTTTACCAAATAAAAACGGCATTTGCCACAAGACTTTTACCGCAGCTTATCCAGGGGTATGGTGATGATATTGCCGGCCATTTCTTCAATACACAGGGCTGCAAGATTACTGATACGTATATCTGTCTTACTTTCCTTACAGGCAGTCCTGACCTGCTCCGAGAAGCCGACAACATCTTCTATGGAAAAAACTGTGGTCTCAAATTCCTTTATTTGGCCCTTCTCAACGGATACCGTGGTATGTGGCCCCTTCTTATTGGCACCTGTTATAAAAACCGCTCCCCCTGCTGCCGCCACGATGATAAGAGATGCAAAAAGGCGCGCGCCAAAGAGCCCGTCCGAAGACTGATGCCGCTCCATGTTCATCACATTCTCCCATGGACACGTTTCCCAGTTCAAGCCCCGTACTGCCTATGGCAGTTCCGAATGTATAGAGAAGGGGCCACATGGAATTTCCCACAGAAAAGGCGGACAGGGTACTTTCTCCTCCGAAAGTATATGCGATAATGTTCATTGCTGTTCCGGCAAATGAGGCGGTAAGTTCCCGGAACATGACGGGAGCAGCCGATACCATGGCCTTTCCCAGCTCCGGATCAGACGCTGCATTTCCAAAAGGTCTGATCCCGGCACATTTTTTTACGAAATGGGCCATAAGAACACCGCATTCAACATAACAGCTCAATGTGGTCGCAAGCGCCATCCCGGTCATCCCGCCGTTAAATACCTTAACATTTAATATATCCGCTGCGATATTTACGCCGGTTGCGCAGGCTATGGCCACGGGAGACCGCCTTCCGTCCCCGTCAAAGATCATCAGGGGATGGAGGATGGGAGAGATCATAAGGGGAAAAAGAGCAGGGGAAAATGCCAGAAGGTAGTCTGATACCAAAGAAAGGAGCCCCTCGGATACATCTCCTTCCAGCCCCATGAGCAAAAAAAGGTCTTTACCGAAAAACCCAAAGATCAGAAAGAGGGGGACCGCAGCGATCAGCCCTCTTATCATAAGGGACTTTATGGCTGTGGCGGCTCCTTTGATATGGCCTTTTCCTATAAGTGAACCTATCCTTATCCGGGCAGAGGCCCCGAGCAGTATGGGGATCAGATTCATCAGCGAATACAAAGGCACTATAAGTCCGAAAGCAGCTACCGGACCCGGGCCCAGATAGTGACCCGTTATCATCCCGTCGGCCACCGTGTTGATCATAACGGTGACCGAACCCAGGAAATTCAGGCAAAAGCTTCGCCGGTACATACGGCCAAGCACTATCTCTCCATAATTCTTCCGGTTCATGCAAATGCGCCTCTCATATCTTCAAACGGGACAGTGCCCTTATAACGAAGTAGATAAGAGCCACCTCTATCGCAAAATTAACCGCTTCCTTGACCAGAGAGCCTATAAATACGGCTTTGAAAGGCATACCATAGAAGAGGCTCAGCCACATGATGTTAAGCAGCAGACTGATCAGTATAGTTTTGATCAGATGAGCTATTGTTATCCGGATCAGAAGGCCGGTATTATCCCTGTAAAGGATACCCGGTCCCCTTCCTGCCTCCCACCACTTCCTCCATAAAAAGAGGCCGTAGATCGTACCGATAAGTGCATTGCTTATGGTAAATCCCGGAAAAAAAGGGGCCCGTGGGATGTACAAAATAACCCACGACATCTATAAGTGCTCCGATGACTGCCCCGACGACAGGGCCGAAGAAGCATCCCCCGACCGCAACACAAAGCACCGCGGCTGTCATTGTTTTAACTGACATATTGTTCATGGCCGGTCTCCTTTACATGAATGATAACAGTCTTCAAAGGCAGAGGCAATACCTGTCACAGATCTGCTGATCTTTTGCGGTATTCCCTCGGGGAACAGTCCATATACTGCCTGAAAGTCTTCCCGAAATAGCTGTCGGATGCAAACCCGCATTCCTCCCCGATCAGGGATATGGGTTTTGCCCCGGTCTTCAGTTCGTTTGCAGCCATTCTTACCCTGTACTGGTTCAGGTACTCCATGGGGCTTATCCCTATCTGCCGCCTGAAGCACCTCGAGCATTCCCGGGGACTTATGCCGGCGCAGGAGGCGATCTCTTCAAGATATATCTTATCCCTGAAATGGTCATGAACATAGTTCATCATCTGCTTCATACGGCTGCTGTCCGCCGGATCGGTCACTCCGGCGTTTTCCCTCAATTCCCTTGTCTCTTCGAGGAGTATCAGCCACAGGTCGGAAAGTGCCGAACGCGACCTCATCTCATATCCGAAATCCTCATCCGAAAAATATGAGACTATCTCGTCTATAAGGGTCATCATCCTGCGGCCGGCCCCATCCTTGGGGCGGATGGGAAAACAGTCGAGATCCCTGCATATGATGACGGGACTGACATATTTTTCCTCGAAAACACTCCCGTATTCTCCGGTAAGGATGGACCTGTCAAAGAAAAAAGTATAACATGTCCTGCTTGAAGGGTCCTCCTTCCAGCTCACGGTATGAAGGGTACTGCTGTTGACAAAAGCAGCTTCTCCCCGGTCCAGTTCAACCGTATGATCGGGAGTCTGCAGTATCATCCCGTTCTGCAAAGGTATGGTCAGTTCAAAAAAATCATGCCAGTGCCATCCGGCGATCCCGCCCGTCATCTTGGAAAAATCAGTATATTTGATCACAAATGGAAAATCTCTGCTCGAAGGTATGGACTCTCTGTTGTCTTCATCGGTAGAAAAGTCATATGCTACGATCATATTTTTATATTTTTCTCCTTTTTTGCGAAATATCCGCGATATTTATTGTCCGGATATTTATATTTCCTGTCTGTATATGGGCTAACAATAATGTCTTTACAGTATTATCATATAGTCAGAAACAAGGAAATGCAAGTATCAGGACACATAAACATATATAAAGGAGGGATCGCCATGATGAACTATCCAATAAAACTCAATTCGGTAAAAGACGTTATAGAACTTAAGAAGCTTGCTGACAGGTACGGGATCAGGGGAGAGATCAGCCAGAACGGTTTCCACGGTGACATGAGATCGGTCATAAAGAATATAATGTATCTCCCTCTTGATGATGCAAGTATCGAGATCGACGGATATCGTGAATCACAGATCGGTTACATAAAAGAAGCTATAAGCCGCATTTCGGCATAAGCTCCTTAAAATATACCGGATGGGAAGAGAGCGGCAAAACCGCTCTCTTTTCATGCATGGATATCACCGGACAAAAAACTGCACCCGGGGATCCAAACCTGTTTCCGGCTGTATGAGACCAATGATCTGCCGGCGGATCCTCTGATAAATGACCTCGATATCCTCGTAGGGAAACTGAACAAAAGCATCACACAGGTCATCAAAGCACATTCCCGTATGTGCCAAAGCCTCTACGGCTCTGATATCTCTCTCTGACACTTATCTCCCCTCCTTATGTCATAAGTCCTGTATATAATACCATCATATAGTGATTTAGGCAATTCCCATATACAAGAT
>JAILLI010000168.1 GCA_024693225.1 Lachnospiraceae bacterium | reverse complement strand
TGTTATCCTTATCTCTTACGATGCATGTACAGCAGGTCTTGAAGATGTTAAGGCCGGCAAGATCACAGCTGATTTCGAGTGTAATCCTCTTGCAGCTCCCACTGTTGAAGGCGTTATCAAGCAGCTCGAAGCAGGCGAGACTCCTGAGAAACAGATCCTCGTTCCCGATAACTGGTACGCTCTTGCAGACCAGATCGTAGACTTCTCAGTTGACGGCAATGCTCAGTCAATGATCGAAGTTACTGATGATGTTATCGCAGCTCAGTACTAAGATGCAATAAAGGTTGTTGATACAGCCTAAAAGGGTATAGACAATAAATATCCTGGGGAGCTCCCGCAATTCTCGGGAGCTCCCTTTAAAGTTTCCAAAAGAAAGGAGAAAGTACATGGAAGAGAATGTATTGCTGACCGCACGGGGCATATCGATGACATTTCCCGGCGTCAAGGCTCTCGACAATGTGGATTTCACGTTGCGCAAGGGCGAGATCCATGCACTGATGGGAGAGAACGGGGCCGGAAAATCAACCCTGATCAAATGTCTTACCGGTATCAATGATTTTGAGACCGGCGAGATCCATATCGAGGGTGTATCGGGACCCGTAAAGAACAGATCGACAGCGGACGCACAGAAGATCGGTATCTCCACCGTTTATCAGGAGGTCAATCTGTGTCCCAACCTCTCGGTTGCCGAGAATCTGTTCATAGGCCGTGAACCTCTGACAAAGCTCCATACCATCGACAGGAAGTCATACAACAAACGGTCGATGAAGATAATGGAAGACCTGGGTATCTCGGTCGATGTCACACAAAATCTTGAAAATTATTCCCTTGCCATACAGCAGATGGTTGCCATAGCAAGGGCTGTAGATATGGATTGTAAGGTACTCATACTTGATGAGCCCACATCTTCACTTGATGACGAAGAAGTTGAAAAGCTGTTCGGCCTGATGCGCAAGCTCAAGGACAAGGGCGTAGGTATCATATTCGTCACCCATTTCCTGGAACAGGTATATGCCGTATGCGACAGGATCACGGTGCTCAGAAACGGGGCTTTCGTCGGAGAATTCCCCATAGCGGAGCTGCCCAGGGTGAAGCTGGTTGCAGCAATGATGGGTAAGAACCTTGACGATCTGGCAGAGATCAAGAAGGAAGAGAAGGATTATACAAAGGAACCCATGGAGATATCCGCAAAGGGGCTGTCACATGCGGGCACGATCAAACCCTTCGACCTTGATATACATAAAGGTGAGGTCGTAGGTATTGGCGGCCTGCTCGGATCCGGAAGATCGGAACTGGCACGCTGCATATACGGAGCTGACAAGGCACAGACCGGTATCCTGGCCGTTGACGGCAAGCAGGTCAAGATCAATCAGCCCATAGATGCCATGAACAAGGGCATGGGAATGCTTCCCGATGACCGTAAGGCGGAAGGCATCATAGCGGATCTGTCCGTTCGTGAGAACATCATACTGGCGCTGCAGGCCAAACGCGGTATGTTCAAGCAGCTTTCAAGAGCCCAGCAGGAAGAGATCGCTGACCGTTATATCGATCTGGTACAGATCAAGACTGCCAGCAAGGAGACCCTTGTCAAGCAACTTTCAGGCGGCAACCAGCAGAAGGTAATCCTGGCCCGCTGGCTTGCGACCAATCCGGATTTCCTCATACTTGATGAACCCACAAGAGGTATCGATGTAGGTACCAAGTCTGAGATACAGAAATTGATAGTCAAGCTTGCCGGAGAGGGAAAGAGTGTCCTCTTTATATCTTCAGAGATAGAAGAGATGCTCAGGACCTGCTCCAGGATGGTCATCATGCGAGACGGAGCCAAGGTCGGAGAGATAGATCATGATCTTTCACAGGAAGGTGTCATGAAGGCGATAGCGGGAGGTGAGTCATAATGCAAACATGGAACAAGATCAAGTCATGGCCCCTGTTTCTGCCTGTACTGGCGCTGATACTGGTCATGGCCGTCAACATCATACATGATGCGGCAACGGGCATTAATCCCCTGTCATTCTTTGAGATATCTCTTCGTGATACGACAACCAACGGAACCATCCTTTACGGACGTATCATAGACGTTATAAACAGAGGATCAGAGGTTGCCATTCTGGCCATAGGTATGACCCTGGTCGTATCGGCATCGGCCGGTACCGATATCTCGGTCGGATCGGTTATGAGCCTTTGTGCGAGCTTCATGTGCATGACCCTTGCGGGATACGGGGTTTCATCAACTACAACGCTTGCAAGACCCCTGATCGTAGGACTTCTTGCAGCAGTACTCATGGGAGTTGTCTGCGGAGCCTTCAACGGTACATTGGTCGCCCACCTGTCCATACAGCCCATGGTCGCGACCCTGATACTGTATTCGGCGGCAAGAGCCATAGGTCTTCTCGTATGTAATGACCTTATCGTTTATGTGCGTAATCCGTCCTTCGCCTTTATCGGAGCCTTCCTGGGACCCATACCTACCCCCATCATCATAACGGCGGTATGTATCATAGTTGTGTCCATAGTGCTCAGGAAGACGGCTCTGGGAATGTATATCCAGTCGGTCGGTATCAATGCCAAGGCAAGCCGTATAGCAGGACTTAATTCCAAGCTCCTCATATTCCTTGCCTACACACTCTGCGGCGTGTTTGCATCCATTGCCGGTATAGTTGCATCATCGAGGATAACGTCTGCGGACAGTAACAATATAGGTCTCTACCTTGAAATGGATGCCATCCTTTCGGTAGCCCTCGGCGGCAACAGCTTGGGCGGCGGTAAGTTCAACCTTTCCGGTTCCATCATAGGTGCTTATACCATACAGGCCATAACGACAACGCTTTATGCTCTCGGTGTATCATCCATACAGGCTCCGGTCTATAAGGCCATCATAGTCATAATCATAGTTGTCATTGAGGCACCGCCCTTCAAGGCATTTATCAGAAAACACAGCGCAGCAGGAAAGGGGGTAAGGGCATGAAAAAAACAGAAAATAAGAATTTCAACAGCAACACTCTTCTGCTCATAATCACCATAGCGCTGTTCGCAGTACTGTATACGGGAGGATGTATCGCATACGGATCAAAGGGCTTTACGCATTTCCAGACATTCCTTAACATACTGATAACGAATGCCGGACTCATATGCGTAGCCTGCGGAATGACCTGCGTTATGCTGACGGGAGGTATAGATATTTCCGTCGGCGCCCTGATCGCAATGGACTGTATGATGCTTGCGGTAGGTATGGAAAAGGGTATCGGAGCCGTCCCCATGGTCATCATCGTACTCCTTGTCGGTGTGGCATTCGGATTGATGCAGGGATTTCTCGTCGGATATCTTGAGATACAGCCCTTCATAGTCTCCATGGCGGGAATGTTCTTCTGCAGAGGTATGACTGCCGTCATATGTACGGATCAGGTCTCCATCACGGAGAAGATAAACGCTACTTTCTATAAGTGGGCAAATACCAAGATAATCATCCCCTTCGGCGGATATACCAACAACAAGGGCAAATACATGGCACCTTATGTAAGACCCGGTGTCATTGTAGCCATCCTGGTACTGGTGCTCATATTCATAATGCTCAGATATACCAAGTTCGGACGTTCACTCTATGCGGTAGGCGGAAGCGCCCAGTCAGCCGCCATGATGGGACTTAATGTCAAGAAGATCAAGATGGGAGCCTATATGCTGTCCTCCATACTGTGTTCGGTAGGCGGCGTATGCTACTGTCTCAATACGATGGCAGGTTCGGTCACCCAGGCCCTGGGACTGGAGATGGACGCCATATCTTCCGCGGTCATAGGAGGTACGCTGCTGACCGGAGGTGTAGGTAATGTCATAGGCTCGTTCTTCGGAGTGCTGATAAACGGAACGATATCGTCGATAGTCAAGACTAACGGCAAACTGGCCAGCTCATGGCCCAACATCCTTACGGCAGCCCTGCTCTTCGTATTCATAGTTATACAGAGCGTTCTCGGGGCACTCAGACACAGAAGAAGATAAGAGGGTAGAGATCACAGTCATGAGATCTTTGTCGGCGAAAGCCATTTGTTTTATCATGATGATCAGTCTTTGCTGTTTTTCGGCCGGGTGCGATTCCCGGCCGGATAACGTGAAGACGGAGAATAATACTGAAGAAGATCTGGTGGTCGTGGGATTTTCACAGGTCGGCTCCGAAAGCTATTGGAGAAACGTCAATACGGAGTCCATGAAGTCGGTATTCACAAAGGAAAACGGATACAGACTCATTTTTGAAGATGCCCAGCAGAAACAGACCAACCAGATAACCGCAATACGGAGCTTCATTCAAAGGGAAGTGGATTACATAGTCCTGGCCCCGGTCACGGAGACCGGCTGGGATACTGTTCTTACCGAGGCAAAGGAGGCAGGCATACCCGTCATAATCGTTGACAGAAAGGTTGATGTCTCCGATGACAGTCTCTTCACATGCTGGGTCGGTTCGGATTTTGAGCTTGAAGGCATGCTGGTATGCATGTGGATGTCAAAGTTTTTCGATCTTAAGGGCATCGATCCCGGGGATGTACATATAGCCGATATTCAGGGAACACTCGGATCCTCGGCACAGCTTGGCCGGACAAAAGGCTTTGATTACATGGCCGATCTTCACGGCTGGGACGTGGTAGGATATGCCGAAGGAGAATTTACCAGATCCAAGGGCAGGGAGGCCATGTCCGAGATACTCCGTAAGAATGACGATGTCAATGTTGTCTACTGCGAAAACGACAGTGAGGCACTCGGCGCCATAGAGGTACTCGAGGCGGCCGGGAAAAAGTGCGGCAGCGATATAGCTGGCGGTGAGGTCATGATTGTATGCTTTGACGGTATCAGCGAAGAAGTAAGGGCCTGTGTCGCAAACGGCAAGATAAGCTGCATAGGAGAGTGCAATCCCCTTCACGGACCGCGTGTGGCTTCCATAATTCGATCCCTTGAGGCCGGTGATGAACCGGAAAAGTACCAGTATGTTACGGAGGGGATATTCTCGGATACGTCCGAGATAGAAAAAGTCATGATAAGCGGTCAGGAAAGGACAGTCACGGTGATCAGACAGCCCTGATGGCAGATCATCAACACTAAAGAGTAAAGGAGAATGATATGGACGCAAAGAAACTGATAGAAGAAGGAAGATCATATCTGGGTATCGAGTTCGGGTCCACAAGGATCAAGGCTGTTGTAATAGATGATGCCGGGACAGTCCTTGCAACGGGAGGACATTCCTGGGAGAACAGGCTTACTGACGGGATCTGGACATATACACTTGATGATATATGGGGAGGTCTGCAGGATTGCTACAGTGACCTTGTGAAGGATATAAAGGACAGGTACGGTATCACTCCGGTAAGATATGCATCCATAGGTTTTTCGGCCATGATGCACGGATATCTGGCTTTTGATAAGGATGAGAAGCTCCTGGTCCCCTTCAGGACCTGGAGGAATACCATAACCGAGGAAGCAGCCGCTGCACTTACAAAGGAATTTGATTTCAATATCCCCCAGAGGTGGAGCATAGCCCACCTGTATCAGGCCATACTGAACAAGGAAGACCATGTTAAGGATATAGATTTCGTGACGACCCTTGCCGGCTACGTACATTATAAGATGACAGGCAGACGGGTCCTGGGCGTCGGAGATGCATCGGGAATGTTCCCCATAGATTCGGACACAAAGGATTACGACAGTAAGATGATGGAGAAGTTTGATGCCCTTATCGCTCCCTGCGGTTTTTCATGGAAGCTTGCGGATGTCCTTCCGGTATCGCTTTCGGCAGGAGAGGATGCGGGAAGCCTTACCGAAGAGGGCGCAAAGCTCCTTGATACTTCCGGAAGCCTGCAGGCAGGCATACCTTTATGCCCTCCCGAGGGTGATGCGGGTACCGGAATGGTAGCCACTAATTCCGTGGGACTGCGTACAGGCAATACTTCGGCAGGAACGAGCGTGTTCGCAATGGTGGTGCTTGAGAAGGCTCTTTCAAAGGTCTATGAGCAGATAGACATGGTAACGACCCCCGACGGAGCGGCTGTGGCCATGGTCCACTGCAATAACTGTACCAGCGATATCAATGCCTGGGTGGATCTCTTTAAGGAATTCGGTCAGATGATGGGATATTCCATTGACATGAACGACCTCTTCACAAAGCTGTACAGCAAGGCTCTTGACGGAGACAGCGATTGCGGAGGACTGCTTTCATACAACTATATCTCGGGAGAGCCCGTGACAGGTTTTGACAAGGGTGCGCCTTTGTTTGTGAGAACAGCCGAGTCAGCCTTTACGCTCGGTAATGTTATGAGGATGCATCTGTATTCGGCACTGGCAGCTTTAAAGTCCGGTCTTGACATACTGACGGGTCAGGAGGGAGTTAAGGTTGACAAGATGTATGGTCATGGTGGATACTTTAAGACAAAGGGTGTCGGTCAGAAGATACTGGCCGCTGCGATCCATGCTCCGGTTTCCGTTATGGAGACGGCAGGAGAGGGAGGCCCCTGGGGAATGGCCATACTTGCTTCATTTGCCGACGGAAGGAATGAAGGTGAGAACCTCGAAGATTTCCTTAACCGGAAGATATTTGCGGATGCCGCAGGAACCACCATGGAAAGCTCGCCCGAGGATGAAAAGGGCTTCGATGACTTCATGAAGACATATATGGAAGGCCTTAAGATCGAACGTGCAGCAGTGGAGGTATTATCATAATGCTTGAAGAATTAAAACAACGTGTATATGAAGCCAATATGCTCCTTCCCAAGTACGGTCTCGTTACCTTTACCTGGGGAAATGTGTCGGAGATTGACCGCAAGAGCGGCCTCTTTGCCATAAAGCCTTCCGGTGTCGATTACGATAAGCTGACACCGGACGATATGGTCATCATGGATCTTGACGGGAACAGGGTTGAAGGAAAGTACAAGCCCTCAAGCGATACACCGACGCATCTGGAGCTTTATAAGGCCTTTGACAGGATAGGAGGGATCGTACATACCCATTCTTCCTATGCCACAAGCTGGGCCCAGGCCGGCAGGTCCATCCCCTGCTACGGGACTACACATGCGGATTACATCTACGGTGAGGTTCCCTGTGTAAGATGCCTGACCAAAGAAGAGATAGACAATGCCTATGAGACAAATACGGGGCTCCTTATAATCGAGGAGTTTAAGCGTATGAAGAAGGATGTCGAGGCAACGCCCTGCGTACTGTGCAAGAACCACGGACCTTTTGCATGGGGAGCTGATGCCCATGAGGCGGTTCATAATGCAGTGGTCCTTGAAGAAGTAGCCAAAATGGCATACCGTGCCGAGACCATCAACCGCGACATAGAGCCGGCTCCGCAGGAGCTTCAGGACAAGCATTACTACAGGAAGCACGGAGAAAACGCTTATTACGGGCAGAACTGATACTGACACCGGGCGGGCCCATGTACCTTGCTGTACGCTGGGCCCGCAATTCCGGTGCCTGCTGCCGTAAAGGGAGAGGATCGAATATGTTTGACCAGACCGCATCAATGTTTGAGGGCTACAAAACAAAGCTTCGCAAAATCAAGAAGAAGACCTACGAGGAAAGATTCGAGACCTTTTTCGGCGAGAACAGGCAGTGCTTTGAAGACATGCTCCAGTACATAAAGGGAAGGGATGATATGGAGGTCGCTGCTAAAGAAGTGGCCAACATCTTTGCCGAGAATGTCTATTCCGAATACGGGAAGGGCGGAAGGCTTTCGGGAGATGTCAGGACGGACCTGTCGCTCTTTATGATCTATTTTATATTCCCCTCGATCCTGAACCTGTCTGATACAAATAACCGCATCCTCTGTGATGCCATAAGGAATGAATGGAGGGAGCGCACGGACAACCCGGCCTTTGATTACACAACATATGAGGATCTTCATGGATCGTTTCAGGAAAAGATTTTCGGGATTTTCTAGTATATGGATCATCCTGGCGGTGATCATCCTGTTGCTTATGACGGGTGATAAGGGAACAACTGCAGCGCTTTGCTGGCTGGCAGTTGTTTTTGCTATATCCTTTTTTATGAGACCCTATGTTCCGCAAAAAGGGATAAGATATCCTCACGGAGCCTTTGCCATCTCATACGGGCTGGGGCTCTTTCTCTGCTTTTATACATCATGGACGATCTCCTCGTTTGGCATCTGCGATTATTCGGATCCCGTTATCCATGTATGTTTTGTCATACTTGCAGTAACCGCATATGTCATCAGAAGGTATATCCTTAAGGAGGCTTACATATCGCGCGGGGAGCTTTCCGGGATGCTGAACGGCTTTGCTGTCTTTGCCGTTATATTCCTGGCCTTTTTCTGGATGATAGGCTTTAATCCCCTGGTGGATCCGGGTACGGAAAACTTCATGGACTTCGGTTTCCTTCAGACCATATACAGGCAGAAGAGCGCCCTGCCCTATGATCCCTGGTTTAGCGGGACCAGACTGGACCATTATTATTACCTTGGCCAGGCCATGGTCATATGTATGTGCAGACTGGCCCATACCACACCTGAATACGGTTATAACATGATGCTGGCAACCTTTTCCGGCATGGTCTTTTCCATGGTCTATGAGCTTTGCGGGGGTATCTTTTGTGCTCTTGCGGGTGATGATCCGAACAAGAAGCCCGCTTCCCTCTTCGGAAGTATCATGGGAGGTACGGTCGCGGCATTTGGGGGCAATCCCCACTGGCTGATCTTCGGTGTGTTAAAGCCGGCATTTTATGCTCTTACGGGAAGAGGGAAGGTGGGATACTGGTTTCCGGACGGTACGGTCTATATCAAAACAGATCACGGGGATCCCGATAACGGCAAGTCCGAATTTCCCGCATATTCAACGATCCTGGGGGATCTTCACGCACATGTGATAGATGTTATCTTCGTGCTGCCGCTTCTGGCAGTACTGTTCAGCCTTGTCATGTCATACAGGGACGAGGACGAAAAGAAAAACAGGAAATACCTTATATACAGCCTTGTCCTGATCTCAGCTCTTCTGGGATACTACAAGGGGGCAAACTACTGGGATTTTGCCATATATTATGTGATAACGGGAGCGGTCATCGCCTTTTCGGATATAAAGCGCGGCTCGATGAAACTTCGGACATTTGCCGGGATAGGGACAAAAGCCGTGATCGTCACCGCCTTGTCCTATGTCCTGATACTTCCTTTTACGATAAATTTTGCAAAGATGGAATCGGGGATAGGGATCTGCGACACGCATACCCCCCTTATAAAGCTTGTTGTTCTGTGGGCCATACCGGTGCTTTTTGCCTGCCTTCTGGTATATTTTATGTATCGCAGGACCTGCACAGGGCTTGATAAGACATGCCGTGCATCTGTCCTGGCAATGACCCTTTGCGCGATCGGTCTGGTGATCAGCCCGGAGGTAATATACATCAAGGACATATACGGGGAGGAAAGTGCCAGATTTAACACCATGTTCAAGCTCACATACCAGGCGGTCGTATTGTTCGCGATAGTATTCGGCATACTTTCTGCCCTTATACTCTGTAGGGTTTTATCGGAAAAGTCCGGACGGATAAAGTACGGGACGGTTCTGGCGTGTCTTACAGCCTATGCGGTCCTTTCAGCGGCCTATACGGGACACGCCGCAAAGCAGTGGTTCGGAGATCCTTTTGAACCGGCTTCAAGATGGGGAATATCAACTCTTGACGGCCTCCAGTATGATAATGTATACGGATTTGAGATGGAAGCCGCCGGGGTCCTTATGGAAGATGATGCGAGGGTGGTCAATATAGTGGAGGCCGCAGGGAATGTCTATGCGCATGAGAGCGCCCTGTCTGTTTACTCAGGGGCATGCACACCGCTGGGTTGGTATGTCCATGAGTGGATGTGGCATAACGATCCGGAGCCGGTAAGAGCCAGGGCAGAACAGGTGGCATATTTCTACAGCGGGAATGATGAGAATTACTGCAGGGATTTTATTAAGGCTTATGATATAGATTATATATTTGTCGGACCGGCGGAAGTATGCAAGTATCCGGTATACAGTGACGTATTCAAGAAGTTCGGACGGATCTGCGTAAGTACCGTATGGCAGGACCGGGAGCTCTTCCTTCTGAAAGTTGACAGATCCCTGCTGTGAAAAGAGACTTTATGATACGAAAATAGGTTCATATGCAACTATTTATGATATAATATGATGACAGGGTCAAAAG
>JAILLI010000040.1 GCA_024693225.1 Lachnospiraceae bacterium | reverse complement strand
AAAACGGTCTTGCCGTCTATACCCTCGGACAGAAGGTACCTTCTCGAGTGTTCCGTATAGGGAAGGTTGATATCGGATATATGGTCCACTATCTTCCGGTTTATCATCTCGGAGACATTCCAGTCCCAGCACCTGTTACCGGCTTCCATGTGGAAGATGGGTATCTTCAGCCTCTTGGCGCTGATGGCCGACAGGGCCGAATTGGTATCCCCCAGGACAAGGAGGGCATCGGGAGCTTCCTGCTTTAAAAGGGAATATGATCTTGCAATTATATTTCCCATGGTCTCCCCCAGGTCATCTCCCACGCAGTCCAGGTAGTGGTCCGGGCGGCGCAGTCCCAGGTCTTCAAAGAAGATGCCATTGAGATTGTAATCGTAATTCTGCCCGGTATGGACCAGGATATGGTCAAAATACCTGTCCGCGCATTTTATCACGGATGACAGCCTTATTATCTCCGGCCGGGTCCCGACTATGGTACAAAGCTTGAGTTTATCCGCCATATCTATACCTCTTCATAATATGTGTCGGGATGATCGGGATCGAAGGCCTCATTGGCCCACATGATCGTGACCATTTCCCCGTCCCCGACATTCGCTATGCTGTGTGTATATCCGCAGGGTATGTCAACACTTTCGAGCTTATCTCCGCTCACCCTGTATTCGATGACCCTGTCATCACCTATCTTCCTGAACTTTATCAGGCCCTCCCCCTTTACGACCAGGAACTTCTCGTTCTTGCTGTCATGCCAGTGGTTGCCCTTTACGATCCCGGGCTTTGATATGTTGACCGATACCTGTCCCCTGTCATCCGACTTCACAAATTCGGTAAAGGATCCTCTCTGATCGGTATGCATGTCAAGAGGATATGAGAAACCGTCCTCCGGCAGGAAAGATAAGTAGGTGCTGTAGAGCTTCTTTTCAAAGCCTTCGGATAGATGCGGAACCATAAGGCTTTTTCTCTGGTCCCTGAAAGAATAAAGAAGCTCCGGTATGGTGCCAAGCTTAACATCATATACGGTCGGTACATAGCCGTAACCGTCCCTGATATGCTCCTTATCCTCAAGGCATGCCATGAACTCGTCCACCAGGTCATCTATATATACCAGATGGAGTATCCTTTCCGGATCATCCACCCTGACCGGCTCATTTCTTGCTATATTATGGCAGAAGGTAGCCACGGCCGAGTTGTAATTAGGCCTGCTCCACTTGCCGAACACGTTGGGGAAACGGTATATGACGGCCTTTGCCCCCGTCCTTTTGGCATATCCGAAGACAAGGTCCTCTCCGGCCTTTTTGGACTGGCCGTACGGATTTGACAGGCTTGCCTGTATGGATGAGGATACGACGATCTTTGCCGGATTATCCGCCGCCTCGAGGGCGTCGAGCACCGTCTTTGTAAAGCCGCAGTTTCCCTTCATGAACTCATCGTTGTCATCGGGCCTGTTTATGCCTGCAAGATGAAAGACTATATCCGCATCCCTTGTGTAGGTCTCAAGGCTTGCAGGGTCACTGTCGGTATCATATTCATAAACTGTCGCATCCGTATTGAACCTTAAGCGCTGTATGAGGTTTTTTCCCATAAAACCGCGGGAGCCGGTAATTAGTATCTTCACTTGTCCTGCCCCTTATATTTCGCCAGTTCGTCCCTTATATATTCAAGCGACAGAAGCTTTTCCTTAACCTGCTCTACACCCAGTATGGTCGTATTGTTGGAATTGAATTCCGTGAGCTTGTCCCTCTCAACGCTTCCCTTGGAAAAGTACTTGTCGTAGTTTAGGTCCCTCTGGTCGGCCGGTACCCTGAAGAAGTCCCCCATATCGACGGCCCTTGAACACTCCTCGTTGGTAAGGAGGGTCTCGTACATCTTCTCTCCGTGCCTTATGCCTATGATCTTTATCTCGTTATCCGCATCAAAGAGCTCTTTTACGGCGGTCGCAAGCGTCTTAATGGTGCAGGCGGGCGCCTTCTGTACCATGATATCCCCGGCTTCGGCATGACCGAAGGCAAAGACCACAAGGTCCACAGCCTCGGAAAGGCTCATGATGAACCTGGTCATGGTCGGCTCTGTGACCGTAAGGGGGAGTCCCTGCTTAATCTGGTCTATAAAGAGGGGGATGACCGATCCGCGCGAGCACATGACGTTTCCGTACCTGGTCCCGCATATGAGGGTCCTTGACGGATCCACGGTCCTTGACTTGGCAACGAATACCTTTTCCATCATGGCCTTGCTGGTACCCATTGCATTGACCGGATATGCCGCCTTGTCCGTGGAAAGACAGATGACCTTTGAAACGCCTGCCTCTATGGCGCAGGTCAGGACATTATCCGTTCCTATGACATTTGTCCTCACGGCTTCCATGGGGAAGAACTCGCAGCTGGGAACCTGCTTTAGGGCTGCGGCGTGGAATATAAGATCCACCCCGTGCATGGCATCACGCACGCTCTGTATGTTCCTTACATCACCTATGTAGTACTTGATCTTGGAACTGTTGTATATATGCCGCATGTCATCCTGCTTCTTCTCATCACGCGAGAAGATCCGGATCTGCCCTATGTCCGTCTCAAGAAATCTCTCAAGCACGGCATTTCCGAAAGAACCCGTTCCTCCGGTTATCAGAAGTGTCTTATCTTTGAATATCCCATCAGACATACAAATGCCTCCATTTATCAGATCTTACCTTCTTATGTCGGTTTCGCACATTATATCAGACCGACAATGCTATTGCAATTAACACGAGCACGTACAAAAGGAAGGGAGGGACTATAAAAAAGTTCTCCATGAAAGATGCACAAAGTATGGCAAAGACAGCGGAAGCGGCACTTTTTGCGATGACATTTGATGAGGCCCGCTCCCGGAGAGCCATAAGCCTCCTGATAAGGAGGTAAAGGGTTATGGCAAAGACTATGACCCCGTGCACTATGAGTATGTCCAGAAGTCCGTTATGGACCTCGAACATGCCCTCCATCCAGTCAACATTGATCTTATATGAACTGCCTATACCGGTTATGGGCTTTTGCAAAAAGGCCCCCCACAGATCCTGCCATATAAGGTTTCTTCCCGAAATGATATCCTTATAGAATATCCTTATGTCAAGTTCGGTCATGTACCGTCCCGCCGCCACATAAAGAAGCGATACCCCTATGGCACCCGCTGTCGCAAAGAGGGTTAGCATCGTATAAAAGACCCTGTTCTTCCATATCTTATCCGGGATAAGAAGGAGAATGGCATATACCATAAGGCCGACAAGAGCGCACCTGGCCCTGTACCAGGCTATTATATTAAGGCCCCAGGCGAACATGAAAAGGGTAAAGATGCGAAGAAAGAGGGCCCCCTTCTTTTCCGTTTTGGCAAGCTTCCTGCTAAAGGCGATAAGGGCAGTTACGGCAAAGACAAAGCCTGTTATGAGGACCAGTCCCCCGTAGTTGGTGTTATAACCCTTGAAATACCCCTTTACGTCAAAGGTCCAGTAGTAAAAATAGAAGCCCGTGACTATGCACATAAAGAGGATATAAGGCATGGAAAACCTTATCTTGTCAG
>JAILLI010000104.1 GCA_024693225.1 Lachnospiraceae bacterium | reverse complement strand
GAGAATACATGTGTAAGCTGTGGCGCTTGCGCAGCACAGTGCCCTGTCGGTGCTATTGAAGAAGGCTGAACATAAGGCATAGCAGACAAGGAAATGTCGACGGTCATCGTCGACATTTCTTTTTTTTGTCATATGAGTTATAATATCTCTTAATGGTGTCAAAAATGAGTGGTACGGCATGTATCTCTCAGACGGCAGGGAGACGGATATGAGTAATATCAATATCAGATATAAAGGCGAGATACGTAAATACATAATGTGGCCGGTATGGATGACACTCCTTGTCGGCATTTTTGCGGTCGGCATGTTCTTTATCGATGTAAGGGCCGGGATAGGGGCTACCATATTCTTTGCCGTATATGCCGGTGTAGCATGCTTTCTCTACCTTCATGACAGGAACACGGTCTTTCGTGAGCTGGTCTCATTTGCCACCCAATACGGACAGATACAGAAACAGCTGCTGATGGATCTGGAGATCCCTTATGCGCTGCTCGATGAGGCGGGCAAGATCATATGGGCCAATGACGCTTTCGAAAAGACCATGGACATCACAAGGAAGAAGTATGGCAGCATAACAAACGTGATCCCGGAGATAACAAACGAGAAGCTTCCCAACGTGGAGCATGAAACGGAGATCGTTATTGCCGTAAACGGGCATGATTTTCGCGCCAGCATGAACAAGGTGACCATGAAGGACCTTATGGACAGGCCGGAGGAAGATATGCAGACCGGCGATGAGGCAGGCTCTGTTGACTATGACAGTTACCTTATAGCCCTGTATATGTTTGACATAAGCGAGGTCAGTTCCCTTTCCAGGCAGATAGAAGAACAGAAAACGGTCTGCGGCCTTATCTACATGGATAATTATGATGAGGCCCTCGAGTCGGTTGATGAAGCAAGAAGGTCCCTGGCGGTCGCCTTGATCGACAGGCAGATCAACAAATATTTTTCAAAAGTCGATGCCATAGTCAAGAAGCTTGAGAAGGATAAGTTCCTGGTCGTAATGAAAAGGAAGGAACTTGATGCTATGGCGGAGGGCAGGTTTGCCATACTTGATGAGGTCAAGAATGCAAACATAGGCAATGAGCTGGCCTTCAGCCTTTCGATAGGCTTCGGTGCGGGATCGGATTCATTACTTCAGAATTACGAATACGCCAGGACTGCCATAGACCTGGCCTTAGGCCGGGGCGGTGATCAGGCCATCATCAAGACGGATGAGGAGATCAGTTATTTTGGCGGAAAGCGCGAGGTCACCGGCAAGAACACCAGGGTCAAAGCCAGGGTCAAGGCCCATGCCCTGCGAGAGATCATAGAGAACTCCGACCATATCGTGATCATGGGACACAAGATACTTGATGTGGATGCTTTCGGATCATCCATAGGTATATACCGCGTTGCCAGGACCTTTAACAAGAAAGTCAATATAGTCGTGGATGAGGTAACGACATCGATCCGGTCCATGCTGGAGATGATATCAAAGGACGGAAAGCATGATCCCTCTCTCTTTGTTTCAAGGGAAGAGGCTGTGGAGATAGCTTCGGCATCAGATTGTACGCTTGTGGTCGTTGATGTTAACAAGCCCAGCTTTACGGGCTGTCCACCCCTCCTGGACCTGTGCCATACCATAGTGGTGCTCGACCACCACAGACAGGGGTCTGAGAAGATCGAAAATGCAACACTTTCCTATATCGAGCCCTATGCATCGAGCGCGTCCGAGATGGTATCGGAGGTCCTCCAGTATATAAGCGACAGGGTCGATCTCACCGCTAACGAGGCAGACTGTCTCTATGGCGGAATGATGATAGACACCAACAATTTCATGACCAAAACGGGGGTCAGGACTTTTGAAGCAGCCGCATACCTTCGCAAGAACGGTGCGGATGTGACCAGGGTCAGAAAGATGTTCAGGGATGACGTCGCATCATATAAGGCCAAGGCGGAGATCGTCTCCAATGCTGAGATATATGACGGAGCCTTTGCAATGGCACAGACCCCTGACACCATAGTCGACAGCCCGACCATCATCGGTGCCGAAGCCGCAAACGAACTTCTCAACATAAACGGTATAAGGGCTTCCTTCGTATTCACCATGCATCAGGGTGAGGTCTTTATCAGCGCCAGATCCATAGATGATGTGAACGTTCAGGTCATAATGGAGCAGCTGGGCGGCGGAGGTCATATGAACAGTGCCGGGACACAGCTTGAAAATACAACTATCGAGGAGGCCAAAAAGGCTCTTATCGATGTTATAGTACAGTTAAAGGAAAAAGGAGAGATCAGATGAAAGTGATACTTTTGGAGGACGTAAAGTCTGTAGGGAAAAAGGGTGATGTTGTAAATGTTTCCGACGGCTATGCCAAGAATTTTATCTTTAAGAAGAAGCTGGGAGCACCCGCCGATGCCAAAAATCTGAACGATCTGAAATTAAAGCTTGCAAATGAAGAGAAGCTTGCCGCACAGAACCTGGCTGCAGCGGGCGAGCTGGCAAAGGATATAGAGCAAAAGACCGTGACCGTCCGTCTTAAGGCGGGCGAGGGCGGAAAACCCTTCGGAAGCGTATCGAGCAAGGAGATAGCCCAGGAAGCAAAGACTCAGTTCGATCTTGACATAGATAAAAAGAAGATAGTCCTCGACGAGCCGATAAAGGCATTTGGGGTATTTGAGGTCCCGGTAAAGCTCCACCCGAAGGTTACGGCAAAACTTAAGGTGGAAGTCCTGGAGAGCTGATAATGGAAGAAGCCGTACTCAAGAAAGTCCCTCCTCACCACAAGGAAGCGGAAAGAGGCGTGGTGGGGGCCATGATGATAGATATGGATGCCGCCGTAAAAGCAATGGGTGCATTAAGCGCAGATGATTTTTATCTGAAGGAATGTGCCTATGTTTTCGATGCAGTAAAGAATGTGGTCGATGAAGGCGGTACAGTCGATCCCACAACCGTATCCAACAAGCTGATGGAGATGAACGCACCCGAAGAGATAGCATCGGGTGATTTTCTGCGAAATCTAATAATGTACGCATCCACCTCCACAGGCATAGATGATCATATCGAGATCGTTCAGACCAAGTCTTTGCTGCGCGGCATGATAAAGCTGAGCCGCGATATCGAGAACAGATGCTACCAGGATACCGGAGATGCGGCCGATATACTCGAGGAAGCGGAAAGAAAAGTCTTCGAGATAACAAACTCAAGGACGACAAGGGATTATGTATCCATAAGACAGATCGTAAAGACGGCCGTTGATAAGATCGGGATCGCCGCCAAGATGGACGGGGCGGTAACCGGAGTTGCAACGGGATTTATCCAGCTCGATCATATGACGGCAGGCCTTCAGCCTTCAGACCTTATTCTGATCGCGGCCAGACCCTCCATGGGAAAGACGGCTTTTGCCCTTAATATAGCAGATCATGTATGCTTCAGGGACAAGAAAGGGGTGGCCATATTCTCTCTTGAAATGTCCAAGGAACAGCTTGTAAACAGACTGCTGGCCCTTGAATCCCATGTGGATTCCGATCTGATTAGGAAGGGAAATGTATCTGCAAAAGACTGGGAAGGGATAATCGAGGGAGCCAGTATAATCGGCGAATCCAAGCTGATCATCGATGATACTCCCGGCATCAGCATAGGGGAGCTGAGGACAAAATGCCGTAAATACAAGGCCGAGAACAAGGACCTGTCTCTTATCATCATTGACTACCTCCAGCTCATGACCGGATCGCGAAGAGGAGGATCCCGTGAGCTTGAGATATCGGATATCTCCAGATCTTTAAAATCCATAGCAAGAGAACTGAACGTACCTGTTGTCGCCCTGTCGCAGCTGTCACGTGCAGTCGAGAAACGTGAGGAACACAGGCCCATGCTTTCGGATCTGCGAGAATCGGGAGCCATAGAGCAGGATGCGGATGTAGTCATGTTCCTCTACCGGGATGAGGTCTACAATAAGGAAACGGCCAACCCGGGCATTGCGGAGGTCATCATCGCCAAGCAGAGGAACGGCCCGATAGGAACGTGTGAGCTGGTCTGGATATCCAACCTGACGAAGTTTGCCAACAAAGCACTGGTGTAAGGAGAACCGAATGGACAAGCCGATCTTATATCGCAAGCGTATCATTCCCGAGGAGACGGTCAAGCTCGACAAGGATGAGATACTGCACATGGATGAAGACCACATAGTTACCAGATGGAATGCGATAAAACCCAAGAAGGTACTTCATCACGGGTGTTCATGTTATTTTCTTAAGGAAGGGTTTAAGGTTAGTAAATTCTACCGTCAGGACGGTTCCCTGATATACTGGTACTGTGACATCATAGAGTATACATATGATCCTAAAGAGAACACCTATGTGTTCACGGATCTTCTGGCGGATGTCCTGATCTTTCCGGACGGCCGTGTAGAGGTCATAGATGTGGGGGAGATAGCCGATGCACTGGCTGACGGGAACCTTTCCGTGGAACAGATGATCCCCGCACTCAGGAGCCTGGACGATCTTCTGGGCAGGATATATTCGGGAAGTTTTTCGGATATACAGGAGATGATAAACAGGATCGAGGACGGCAAAGAGCCGTAAGAGATAATGGACACTATATATAAAAAGGTCGATCCCTGTGATATTGATATAAAGATCATAAAGCAGGCGGGAGATATCATAAGAGGCGGAGGTCTTGTGGCATTTCCGACTGAAACGGTATACGGACTGGGGGCAGATGCACTTTGCGGAGCTTCTTCAAAGAAGATCTATGAGGCAAAGGGGCGGCCCTCCGACAATCCGCTGATAGTACATATAGCGGACTTTGACAGTATATATGATATAGTAAAAAGTGTTCCCGATGAAGCCGTACTCCTGGCCAAAAGGTACTGGCCGGGACCTCTGACCATGATCTTTTCAAAAAGTGAGCTTGTCCCGAAAGAAACTACGGGAGGCCTTGATACGGTAGCGGTAAGATTTCCCTCCCATCCCGTGGCTAAGGAATTCATCAGGATGTCGGGCGGGTATGTGGCCGCACCTTCGGCAAATATTTCCGGAAGACCGTCACCCACAAGAGGTGAGCATGTCCTTGCCGATATGAACGGAAGGATAGATATGATCATAGATTCGGGAGAGTGTGATATAGGCCTTGAATCGACCATAATCGATCTGACAGCGGGCCGTCCCATGCTTCTTCGGCCGGGATATATCAATGAGGAGATGCTAAAGGAGACCATAGGTGACATAGACAGGGATCCGGCGGTGTTCGGGACGGTATCGGCGGATGAGCCGCCGAGGGCTCCGGGAATGAAATACCGGCATTATGCTCCCAAAGGAAGTCTTGCCATAGTTTCGGGAAGCAGTGAGGCAGTCCGGGATTACATAAGGGAAAAGACCGAAAACAGGACGGGAAATGAGAGGATAGGGGTAATAGCCTGCTCCGAAGATGCGGATAAGTTCCCTTCGGCCGATCTCGTGGCGGATGCCGGAGACAGGATGAGAGAAGAAGAGGTGGCATCAAGGCTTTACGGGATATTAAGGCGCTTTGATGACGAGAACATAGACCTTATCTTTTCCGAAGAATTTGATACCCCCCGGCTGGGTCTTGCGATAATGAACAGACTGATAAAAGCGTCTGGGCATAATATAATAAAAGTATGAACGGAGATGGAAAGATGAAAGTAGCGATCGGCGCCGATCACGGCGCGTTTGAAAGAAAGGCCGAGGTCATCGAACACCTTAAGGCAACGGGTCATGAGGTAAAGGATTTCGGGACATATACTCCCGAAAGCTGTGACTATCCGGCCATCGGAAGGAGCGTTGCAAAGGCTGTGGCATCCGGTGAGTACGACAGAGGTATCGTTATGTGTACCACGGGGATCGGCATATCCATAGTTGCCAACAAGGTCAAGGGGATCAGATGTGCTCTTTGCTCGGATGTAACGAGCGCACGGCTTACAAGAGCTCATAACGATGCCAATATGCTTTCCATGGGAGCGGGAGTGATAGGGTCATTTCTGACTATGGATATAGTGGATATGTTCATGAATACAGAATTCTCAAATGAGGAAAAACATATAAGAAGGATATCCCAGGTGGAAGAGGACAGCATATAAAAGGAGGAGGCAGAGAATGAAACAGTATCCCGGAATCGACAATATTTTTATAATGGATCATCCGCTGATCCAGCATAAGATCGGGTATATCCGCAGGAAGGAGACAGGAACAAAGGATTTCAGGCAGACCATAGGTGAGATAGCCATGCTCATCTGTTATGAAGCCACAAGAAACCTCGAACTTTCCGACGTTAATATTGAGACGCCCATATGTCCGACCGCTGTGAAGGAACTGAAGGGTAAAAAGATGGCCATCGTCCCGATCCTTCGGGCAGGACTTGGAATGGTCGACGGGATGCTGTCAATGATACCCGTGGCAAAGGTGGGTCATATAGGCCTCTACAGGGATCCTTCCACACTCAAACCGGTAGAGTATTACTGTAAGCTTCCCGAGGACTGCGCCAACAGAGAGGTATTTGTGGTCGATCCCATGCTGGCAACAGGCGGATCCTCATGCGCAGCCATCACCATGCTCAAGGAAAAAGGCTGCAGGAACATCCACTTCATGTGCATAATCGGAGCACCCGAGGGAGTTGAGGAGATGCATAAGAAACATCCGGACGTGGATGTCTACATAGGGGCACTTGACGAGAAGCTTAATGATCACGGATACATCGTTCCGGGTCTCGGAGATGCCGGAGACCGGATATTCGGTACAAAGTAATGAGTGGAAAAAGAGCAGATTACATCTCGTGGGATGAGTACTTTATGGCTGTGGCAAAGCTTGCGGGGATGAGATCCAAGGATCCCAACACCCAGGTGGGAGCCTGTATCGTAAGTGAGGATAACAAGATCCTTTCCATGGGTTACAACGGCTTTCCCCGCGGATGCTCGGATGATGAATTTCCCTGGGCGCGGGAGGGAGATCCCCTGGCGACCAAGTATGTATATACGGTCCACAGCGAGCTTAACGCCATACTGAATTACAGGGGAGGAAACCTTGAGGGTGCCAAGATCTATGTTTCCCTCTTTCCCTGCAATGAATGTGCAAAGGCTATCATCCAGAGCGGGATCAAGACCATAATATATGACTGTGACAAGTATGCGGATACGGATCCCGTGATAGCATCAAGAAAGATGCTTGATGCCGCGGGTGTCAGGTATTACAGATATGAACCGACAGACAGGCAGATCGTCATCACGGTATAGTTCATGTTTCGCCATTTTTCGGGAAAACACAATATAATATCGTTTATCCTCTGTACTGCCATCCTGTCCGGAGTTTTACCCGGAAGGATCAGTGCATATGCCTCGGTCGACACCACTTCCCAGAAGATAAAGGATGCGGAGAACCTAAAGCGCGAGACCGAGGAGATGAAAGAGGCTACGGAACAGAAAAAGGAAGGCCTCAAGGATCAGAAGGAAGAGCTCGTCACATACCTGGGAGAGCTTAATGACAGCCTGACCGAGATAACCGAGAATATCGGTAAGATAGAGGAAAAGATAAGCGTAAAGCAGGAAGAGATAAACGTGGCCGAAGCTGACCTTGAAGAAGCTCTTGAGGAAGAGAGGGCCCAGTATGAACTGATGAAAAAGAGGATCAAGTTCATGTATGAGCGGGGCGACAAGTCACTGATATCGACCTTTTTTTCGTCAAGGAGTTATTCGGATTTTCTCAACAAGGCCGACTATATTGACCGGATCGAAGACTACGACAAGAAGATGTACGACAATCTGATCCAGATAAGGAGCGGTATCGAAGAGAAGGAGGAGGTCTTAAGGGCCGAGGAGGAGCAGCTTCAAAGCCTGAAGAAGCAGGCTCAGACGGAAGAGCTTCGGGTGTCCAGTCTTGTAACCTCAACAAACGGGTCCATAGCCCAGACAGACGGACAGATATCCGCAGCCGAGCTTGAGACGGCAGCCTACGAGGCGGAGTTAAAAGCCCAGGAGGAGAACCTGGCGGCCCTCAAGAAGCAGCTGGCGGAAGAACAGGCCATGACAGCGAAAGCTGCAAAGATGTCCTGGAGGAATATATCCGAGATATCATATCAGGAGGGAGACCGGGATCTTCTGGCCTGCCTGATCTACTGTGAGGCCGGCAATCAGCCCTATACCGGGAAGGTAGCGGTCGGGGCCGTTGTCATCAACCGTGTCAGATCAGCGGCTTACCCGAATACCCTGTCGGGAGTGATATACCAGAGCAGACAGTTCTCCCCTGTAGGAAGCGGCCGTCTTGCAACAAGACTTGCTCTCGGGGCCCCTTCGGCATGTTATCAGGCTGCCGACGAAGCCATGAGCGGGGCGACCCCGGTGGGCAACTGCCTCTACTTCAGAACGGTGATCCCCGAGATAAACGGGACTATCATCGGCGATCATGTTTTTTACTGACAGTTGTTTTATGTGGACTTTTTCGTCATACATGGTTATAATTGTAACGATACGGCATGTGCGAAAGGATGACTATTGAAGTATCAGAAGGAAGTGTTCAGGAATTTTTCGCTCATCCTGCAGTTCGGCATCAGTATGATAGTACCCATACTCATCTGTACTTTTGCCGGCATATTTCTTGACAGGCTTTTTTCCACATCGTTTATCGTTATCATTCTGTTCTTTATCGGAGCCCTGGCGGGTTTTCGCAATATATACATAATGGCGAAGAACGCCGGCGCCACCGGGACCCATCTCGGCAGCGATGCCGACAGGAGGATTGCCGGGGAAGATAGGGAAGATTTTGCCGAGAAGATGGACAGGGTATACAGGAACAATCTTAATGAAGAGACTGAAGATCATTCTTAAGGAAAATCAAACCCTCCATGAAATGATGATCGGCATAGTGTTCGCGAATATGATACTCCTTCTCGCGACTCCTCTTGCTAAGGATACAAGGTCCGCTCTTTGCGGAGTGGCAACGGGATGCGCACTGGCTCTTTTCTTTGTGATCCATATGGCGGTAACGGTTGATGATGCCATGTGTCTTGATGAAAAGGGAGCGGCGGCGGTCATGCGCCGGCAGATGATAGTAAGATACATATGCGTCTGTGCCGTATTTGCGGCAGCCGTATATTTTAAGATAGCAAACCCTATATTTCTTACGATATCGATAATAACAATAAAGGCGGGAGCATATCTCCAGCCGACGGTACATAAAATACTTAACAGGGATGGTGTAAAGTGAGCGGTATTCTTTTGTCAACAGATGTAAACTTTATGATCAAAGGCATATTCTCGTACCGGATATTCGGGCAGACTGTCTGGATCACTACGACCCATGTAAGCCTTTTGATCGTGATGCTGCTTTTCGTCGTATTTACCATATGCGCTCATCGCGTGATAGTAAATGCGGATCCTTATGAGAAGCCCGGT
This sequence comes from Lachnospiraceae bacterium, assembly GCA_024693225.1. GTDB lineage: Bacteria > Bacillota > Clostridia > Lachnospirales > Lachnospiraceae > UBA2868. Next base: position 22,723 of record JAILLI010000104.1, on the reverse strand, counting down.
ACTTTTCAGAATATCGTCGAGCTTATCGTGGAGATGCTCGACAATATGATCACAGGATGTATGGGAAAGAGTGCATCTAAGTTTCTCGGTTATATATCCACCCTCTTTTGCTTCATTCTCATCAGCAACTTCTCGGGTCTTCTGGGACTGCGGCCGCCCACAGCGGATTACGGAGTTACCTTCCCGCTGGGCCTTATCACATTCGGCCTTATATTCTTTAACAAGATAAAGCACCAGGGTGTCGGAGGGTTCCTCAAAGGCCTGTGCGATCCCTGGCCCATATGGGCACCGATCAATGTTATCGGTGACATAGCGGTTCCGGTATCGATCTCACTTCGTCTTTTTGCCAACATATTGTCAGGTACGGTAATGATGGCTTTGGTCTACGGACTGCTGAGCCGGATAGCATGGGGATGGCCCGGTTTCCTGCATCTGTATTTCGACCTCTTCTCGGGTGCGATACAGACATATGTATTCTGTATGCTGACAATGACGTATGTTGCTGACGCTATCGGCGAAACGTAGCAAAGAGCCCTTTTTTTGTATATCAGTAATCTAAATAAACAAGCATAAAGATTAGGAGGATTGTTTTATGAACATTTCAGGTCAGGAATTCATTTACGGATGCTCGGCGATAGGTGCGGGACTTGCCGTTATAGCAGGTATCGGCCCCGGTGTAGGTCAGGGTATCGCAGCAGGTCATGCGGCAGCAGCCGTAGGACGTAATCCCGGTGCAAAGTCGGATGTTACTTCCACTATGCTTTTGGGACAGGCGGTTGCGGAGACAACGGGTCTGTACGGTCTTCTTATCGCGATGCTGTTATTATTCGTTAAGCCTTTCACATGATTATGGCAAAACCGATAATCGAAAGGAGGCAGAAACTTGGATCAGATGATTACAGCTGTGCTGCTTGAAGGCGAGCAGATGGAGCGTCTGTTTGATCTTGATTTCCAGCTGCTGCATGATGCCGTCATCACAGCAGTTGCCGTTTTTGTTTTGTTCCTTTTCATGTCCTATATGCTGTTCAAACCTACGCGTGACCTTTTAAGAAAGCGTCAGGAAAGGATCCAGGCGGATCTTGACAGCGCAAGGCAGGATAAGGACCAGGCCCAGTCCCTCAAGAACGAGTACGAGACAAAGATGGCAGGTGCGCAGAAGGATGCGGATGAGATTCTTTCCGAGGCACGCAAGAAAGCCGTCAAGAACGAGGAGACGATCATAGCTTCGGCAAAAGACGAGGCAGCAGGCATAATACGGCAGGCACATAATGAAGCCGAACTTGAAAAACAGAAGGCTGCCGATGAGATCAAGACCCAGATCATAGATGTTGCATCACTCATGGCCGGTAAGGTCATTGCCGCAGGCATTGACACTAACATTCAGGATTCTCTCGTTGAAGAGACGCTGAAAGAAGTAGGTGAGAGCACATGGCAAAGCTAGTTACAAAAACCTATGCGGATGCATTGTTCCAGCTGGCTGTGGAAGAGAACAGGGTTGACGATCTGTATTCGGAGGTAACGCAGCTTGTGCAGATCCTTGACGACAATCCGGATCTGGCAAAGATTATGAGCCATCCGAGTGTTGACAAGGAAGAAAAGCTGTCCCTTATCCGGAATATCTTTTCGGAACGTCTGTCCCGGGAACTGTGCGGTCTCTTGCATCAGGTCGTGGTAAACAACCGCTACGAAGAGATAGACGGTATACTGGGAAGCTTTATCGACATGGTCAAGGACTATAAAAAGATCGGTGTGGCTCATGTTCTTACTCCCATCGAGCTTACGGATGTGCAGAAAGAACGTATAGAACAAAAACTGCTTGATACGACGGATTACGTGAAGATGGAGATGGATTATGATGTTGATGCATCTCTTATCGGGGGTATGAGGATAAGGATCAAGGATAAGGTCGTTGACAGCAGCGTTTCAACGAAACTAAACGAACTGGCGAAGAACCTTCGCCGGATCCAGCTTAACACGATATAAGGAAGGTATAAGATCCATGAATTTAAGACCAGAAGAGATCAGTTCGGTGATCAAGGATCAGATCAAAAGATACGCGGAGCATCTTGAGGTATCCGAAGTCGGAACAGTCATTCAGGTTGCGGATGGTATCGCGCGTGTACACGGTCTTGAACGGGCTATGCAGGGAGAACTTCTCGAGTTCCCGGGCGAAGTGTACGGTATGGTCATGAACCTGGAGGAAGACAATGTCGGTGCTGTGCTACTCGGTGCAGGATCGATCAACGAAGGCGATACCGTTAAGACAACCGGAAGAGTTGTTGAGGTTCCTGCCGGAGATGCCCTGCTCGGAAGGGTCGTCAATGCGCTCGGTCAGCCCATAGACGGAAAAGGCCCCATCCAGACTGACAAGTACCGCAGGATCGAACGTGTAGCAAGCGGTGTTATCACGAGAAAATCAGTCGACACACCTCTCCAGACCGGTATCAAGGCCATCGATTCCATGATCCCTATAGGACGTGGACAAAGAGAGCTCATAATCGGTGACAGACAGACAGGAAAGACTGCCATCGCCATAGATACCATAATCAACCAGAAGGGTCAGAACGTTAAGTGTATATATGTAGCCATCGGACAGAAGGCTTCCACGGTCGCTTCCATAGTGAAGACGCTTGAGGAATTCGGAGCCATGGCTTATACGACAGTAGTTGCATCAACAGCCAGTGAGATGGCCCCCCTCCAGTACATAGCTCCTTACAGCGGATGTGCCATAGGTGAGGAATGGATGGAGAACGGAGAGGATGTTCTTGTCATCTACGATGATCTGTCCAAGCATGCTACCGCATACAGGACACTTTCACTTCTTCTGCGCCGTCCGCCCGGACGTGAAGCTTATCCCGGAGATGTATTCTATCTCCATTCAAGGCTTTTAGAGCGAGCTGCCAGGATGAGTGAAGAGTACGGCGGAGGAAGCCTTACGGCGCTTCCCATAATCGAGACGCAGGCAGGCGATGTATCCGCATACATCCCCACAAATGTTATCTCCATAACCGACGGACAGATATACCTTGAAACCGAAATGTTCAATTCCGGTTTCCGTCCGGCCGTCAACGCCGGTCTTTCGGTATCGCGAGTCGGTGGTGCCGCCCAGATAAAGGCAATGAAGAAGATCGCCGCTCCCATCCGTACCGAGCTTGCCCAGTACAGGGAACTTGCCGCATTTGCCCAGTTCGGATCAGAACTTGACGCGGATACCCGTGAGAAGTTAGCTCAGGGTGAAAGGATCAGGGAAGTGCTCAAGCAGGGCCAGTACAAGCCCATGCCGGTTGAGTATCAGATCCTCATCATCTATGTTGTGACCAGGAAACTTCTCCTTGATGTTCCCGTAGAAAAGGTCGGTGAATTTGAGGAAGGCTTCTTTGAATATATCAGGACAAGTTATCCGGAGATACCCACGTCGATAGCCGAGACAAAAGAGCTTTCGCAGGAGATGGAAGAAAAGCTCAAGAAGGCTATAGATATGTTCAAGGCTGATTTTCTGAAATAGTCTGTAAACGGACCGGATCCGTTTACCGTTGCCTTAGCGTATCAGGAAGGAAAGGTGCAGATCATGGCGTCGATGCGCGACATCAAAAGACGTAAGACCGGTATACAATCCACCCAGCAGATCACCAAAGCCATGAAGCTTGTATCAACGGTCAAGCTCCAGAGGGCCAAGGCGAGAGCACAGCAGATCAAAAACTACACGATCCTTATGTACGATACCATCGTATCCATTACGAACAGATCGGGTTATATCGATCATCCGTTCATGAAACCGAACGGATCCGCAAGAAAAGCTGTGATACTCATAACCTCCAACAGGGGTCTTGCCGGCGGATATAACAGCAACATCATAAAGCTTGTGACCCAGAGCGGGTGGGATACCGGAGAGACCGATATATATGCTATAGGAAGAAAAGGCCGTGACGGTGTCAAAAGAAAAGGTTATCAGGTCATATACGAGAACTCCGATATCATCGAAGAGCCCATATATGCCGATGCGGCCGATCTTGCAGGTGAGCTTCTTGCCAGATATGCCGCGGGAGAGATAGGCGAGATATACATCGCTTATACGATCTTTAAAAACACCGTGGTCCATATTCCCAAGCTCCAGAAGCTGCTTCCTCTCGACAAAGAGAGTACACCGACCGAATCGGTTACAGGTGTCGAGGGAGAAGAGAATAAACTTCCGGATGCCGAAAAGGAAACCGCAAAAAGGGCCCTTATGACATACGAACCCGATGAGGATGAGGCGCTTTCCGCCATAATCCCCAAGTATGTCGCAAACCTTATATACGGTGCCCTTATCGAGGCGGTCGCAAGTGAGAACGGGGCCAGGATGCAGGCAATGGATTCGGCTACCGACAATGCGGAAAAGATGATATCGAATCTGGAACTCCAGTATAACCGTGCAAGACAGGGCGCCATAACCCAGGAGCTTACCGAGATCATCGGCGGAGCTGATGCCCTAAGCAGTTAGGAGGGGCCCTGCGTCCTTATATAATCAGTCAGAATAAAGAAAAAGGAGAATACAAAAGTGGCAGATAACAAATCAGGTAAGATCACCCAGATAATCGGCGCGGTACTTGACATTAAGTTTCCCGTAGGCTCACTGCCCGAGATCAACGAAGCTATAAGGGTAAAAAGAAGTGATGACAGCATACTTGTCGTTGAGGTCGCGCAGCACCTGGGAGATGATACCGTAAGATGCATCGCCATGGGTCCCACGGACGGACTTGTAAGGGGGATGGAGGCCGTGGCAACGGGTGCTCCGATCAGCGTTCCGGTAGGAGAGAATACACTGGGAAGGATATTTAATGTTCTCGGTGAACCTATCGACAACAAACCGGCTCCGGAGGTAGAGAAGCGTTTCCCCATACACCGCAAGGCTCCAAGCTTTGAGGAACAGTCCACATCTGCAGAGATGCTTGAAACGGGTATCAAGGTCGTTGATCTTCTGTGCCCTTACCAGAAGGGTGGAAAGATTGGTCTGTTCGGAGGAGCCGGAGTTGGAAAGACGGTCCTGATCCAGGAGCTTATCAGAAACATCGCCACAGAGCACGGCGGATACTCGGTATTTACCGGTGTCGGAGAGAGAACACGTGAAGGTAATGACCTGTATCATGAGATGACCGATTCGGGCGTTATCGACAAGACAACCATGGTGTTCGGACAGATGAACGAGCCGCCCGGAGCAAGAATGAGAGTAGGACTTGCAGGACTTACAATGGCTGAGTATTTCCGTGATGAAGGCGGTAAGGACGTTCTTCTCTTCATCGACAATATATTCAGATTTACCCAGGCCGGATCTGAAGTTTCGGCACTTCTGGGACGTATGCCTTCGGCAGTCGGTTATCAGCCCACACTGCAGACGGAGATGGGTACCCTGCAGGAGAGGATCACATCTACCAAGAACGGTTCCATAACATCCGTACAGGCTGTATATGTTCCGGCAGATGACCTTACTGACCCTGCACCGGCAACAACCTTTGCACATCTTGATGCAACGACGGTTCTGTCCCGTTCCATCGTTGAGCTTGGTATATATCCGGCGGTCGATCCTCTTGAGTCAACATCCAGGATACTCGATCCCCGTATTGTCGGAGAAGACCATTACAGGGTTGCAAGAGGCGTCCAGGAGATGCTTCAGAGATATAAGGAACTTCAGGATATCATTGCCATACTCGGTATGGACGAGCTTTCCGAAGAAGATAAGATCACGGTATCCAGGGCCAGAAAGATACAGCGTTTCCTTTCACAGCCTTTCTTTGTGGCAGGACAGTTCACGGGTCTTCCCGGAAGATACGTATCCGTTACGGACACTATAAGAGGTTTTGACGAGATACTTTCCGGCAAACATGACAATATCCCCGAGAGCTTCTTCCTTAATTCCGGAGCCATAGAGGATGTTGTTGCCAAATACGAAGAGAGTCAGAAATCATAAGGAGTTGACATGGCTGATACGTTTCATCTTCAGATCACGAGTCCCGACAGGGTTTTCTTCGAGGGAGAAGTGACAATGGTGGAGATAAATACCACGGAGGGACAGATTGGTGTCCTTCCCAACCACATACCCCTGACAAGCGTGCTTGCGCCCGGTGTATGCTATCTGCATGTTCCGGATGGGGACCCCAAGGTATGTGCCATCCACGGAGGCTTTTTCGAGATACTTCAGGACCGGATGACCATACTGGCAGAGGTTTGCGAATGGCCCGACGAGATTGACGTGGGAAGAGCCGAGGCTGCGCGGGTACGTGCGGAGAGGTTCCTTTCCGAGAGACCGGCGGGAACAGATATAGCCCGCGCCATACTTGCACTTAAGCGGAGTGCGGCACGAATAGAAGCAGCCAGAAAATAAGACAGGTCGGAGCTTTTGCTCCGACCCCTTTACGCTGTCGTAACGCATCGATTTGTTATCGTGAACGGGATCATTTATTTCGTTTACGATAGATACGACCACCCGGGACCGGTTTGCGATTATATGGATCGAAGTAAGATAAAAAGAAGAGCGATAAAGCTTGCCGTTACGTTTATACTGTTTCTCATTTCCCTGTTTGTGTCAGATCTTCTCCTTAACAGGGGAAATACGGATATGACATCCGACATGTCACGTGCAACGCTCCCCATCGTATATATGAATGTCAATGACCAGTATATCAATCCTCTCCACGGCTATACGGCTGAAATGGAGGGGAGTTATCTGCGTGGTCCCATAACGCCCCTTATGGCCAACAGATCTGTGACATTTCGGGCAGATCTTTATGATGCCGTTATCGCAAAAGTCTCCTATGAAGTCAGGCCTCTTGATATGTCCAGGCTTATTGAGGAGACCGAGGTGTCTGATTTTACCTATGAAGGCGATGTGATATATGCAACGGCCATGCTCAAGGATCTGATCGAGGATGACAGGGAGTATATGCTCATAATAAAGCTTACGACTTCCGGGGGAGATATCATCAGGTACTACGCCAGGGTGATAAACCGGGCCGAACTGTATCTTACGGAGAAGATGGACTTTGTCCGGGATTTTTCCGACAGGACCATGAAGGCTGATGAGGCCGAAGAACTCAGAAAATACATGGAATCGAACGCCGATGGGGATAACAGCAGTTATGCCTATGTAAATATCCATTCCAGCTTCAACCAGCTGACCTGGGGCGATCTGGAGCCGACCCTGGTGGGAGACAAGGACATGGAGCTTATCGAGATAGACGAGACCACGGCCTCCATAAAGCTCACCTATCAGGTTGAGGCCCTCTCAAGGCTTCATAACGTGTCGGAGTATTTCCGCATCCAGAGAGGCAAGAGGATGTATCTCATGGAGTATGAGCGGAAAATGGACCAGGTCTTTGACGAGGAAAAGAATGTCGTGGTCAACGGGAAGATACTGCACGGCATAATCAATGACAAGCCGGTCAGGATGGAGAACGATACCGGATCCATATATGCTTTCGTCCAGCAGAATGCCCTTTATTCATATAATATCTCATCGCAGACACTTGCAAGGCTCTTTGCTTTTGCCGATAAGGACAATGATGATGCAAGGACAAGATATGATGCGCATTCAATCAAGCCCATGATGATCGACGGTGTCGGAAACATATGGTTCATAGTATACGGATACATGAACAGGGGCCGCAATGAAGGAAGAGTGGGTGTGGACCTCTATTACTATGACTGTACATTGAACACCATAGAGGAGATGCTCTTTATCCCCTATACCAAATCATATGACATACTTGCCAGGGATATCGACAATCTGGCGTACATCAGCACGAGAAACAGGATGTATGTTCTGCTTGACGGCTGTATCTATACCATAAAGCTCGATACCAGGGAATCCGAGGTCATGCAGGACAGTATAAGGGAATCCGGCTTTTATTCCTCGGATGACGAGAGTACCATAGCATGGCAGAGCGGTGAATCGGTGATCGATTATACCCAGATCCAGTTATTTAAACTGAACAGCATGACCCCGTCGGTCATACCTTCTGCCGCAGGGGAAGTGGTCATCCCTCTGGGATTTATGGACAATGACGTGGTATACGGGGCAGCCAGGGTATCCGACGTGACAACGGATGATACGGGAAAGACCGTGATACCCATGTACTGTATAAAGATACAGGATCAGGCAGGCAATATCCTCAAGAATTACCAGCAGGACGGGATATTTGTGCTCGGAGTGGAAAAGGTGGAGAACATGCTGATCCTTACCCGGGCCATGAGGGATGTCGAAAGAGGAACCTTCATACCGGTCGAGGATGACCAGATAGTCAACAATAAGACCCGGACAACGCTTAAGAACAAGCTTGCCGGCCTTGTTACCGAGAAAGAGGAGACCACTTACCAGACTGTGCTCTACAAGGCACCGGAAGATCCCAAGCAGACGGTCAAGGTCACAAATCCCAAGGAGGTCGTTCTTGAAGGCAGCAGGGATGTAAGCCTGTCCGGTAAGGATACCCTTAAACGCTACTATGTATATGCTAAGGGCGAGCTTGATGGGATATATACATCGGCTGCGGAGGCTGTTGAAGAGGCAAGCGGCCTGTACGGAGTGGTAGTTGACAAACGTATGGCCTACATATGGGAGACGGGTGATCGGAAAACGGAAGCAAGGATAGCCGGTATAGAAGCAGGATCGGAAGAAGCAAAAGCCGGAGACCTAAATGAGGCAGGAAAAGACGATGAAGAGAGCGCAGACGAAGGAGATACCGGTCAGGAGGAAGATAGCAGCAGTTCATACGTTAAATGTATAGATGCCATGCTCCAGTCGGGAGGGGTATACAAGAGTTCCCGGGAAGAGGTCAGGACCAAGTCTCTTGTAAGGGTCCTGTCGGATAATCTGGAAGCTGATGTTCTGGATCTTTCGGGCTGCAGTCTATCCGACATGCTGTACTATGTATCGAACGGTTATCCCGTCATGGCCATGACGGAAGGCGGAGGAGCCGTTATCATCATAGGATATGACGCCAAAAACACGGTACTGTACGAACCGCGTGATGAGAGAGTGTACAAAATGGGTATGAATGACAGCCGGTCCATGTTCGAGCAGGCCGGCAACAGATTTATCACCTATGTATGGTGATCAGGACCTTTCGATCCGGTCGTTTATGACGATGAAGCTTCGAAGTGAGGAAATTCCGACTTTTATGATCTTAAAGAGGTTGATGGAATTGGTACCCCCCTGTCTGGGACGGAAGGATATGGGGATAAAGTGGACCTTCTGCCTGCGCTTCTTGTAGATGGCTGCAAGGGCAACATTTGAAAGGAAGAAATCATCGGGGATGAACTTCAGGTTCTCCTTAAGAGATGAAGCGGTCATTATCCTGTAGGGAGTGTTGGAGTCAAGGATATAGGTCCTGAAGCAGATATAAACAACAAGACGGAGTATCTTGGTCACCAGTATACGGGAAAGTCCGTCTCTGCGCTTATTCCTGTAGCCTATGGTTATATCGTACTTTGTCCTTGCCTTCCAGAAGGGCTCAAATTCGGAAGGGAGTGTCTGCCCGTCGGAATCGGTCTGAAATACATAGTCGGCACCCTGTTCAAGGGCATATCTGTAGCCGTAGAGCAAAGTCGCACCGTGGCCGCCGTTTTCCTTGGTCAGGGCGGTAAGCTTTGGCATATCGGCCTCGAGCTCCTTAAGTATCCTGTATGTATCGTCGCGGCTACCGTCATCAATGACAACAAGACGCGAATCCTCCCCGTGTGATGTTACTACCGGGTACCAGTCGCTTACGACCTGCCTGATATTATCCTGTTCGTTATATGCCGGAATGATGATGAATAATCTGTCAGCCATTGAAGATCCCCCCTTCTATAAATCATAATTTTACACCAAACCATGTCATAATTAAAGGGTTTATTTGGCGTCCGGTTCTATTGCCTGTTCGCGATTTGCGTGCTATACTCTATTCTGTGTGTGGATCTGCAGTCACGCTTATGAAGGGGCGAGGATCCATTCTCAAAAGTCAGGGAGATATACCGGATGGGTAAGAAGACAGGCAGATTTATCATACAGACACTGGTCATTGCTGTGCTGTATTTTGTTCTCACTTTTATAGCAAATGAATTCCAGCTTGCAAACGGTCTCAATTTTCAGCTTCGGATCTCCGAAGCCCTTACGGTCCTGCCATATTATACACCGGCTGCGATCCCGGGTCTTTTCATAGGATGCTTAAGCGCCAATCATGCAATGAATCTCCCCATGCAGGATGTCATATTCGGAAGCCTTTCAACACTCCTTGCCGCAACGGTAAGTTACCTTGTCCGTAAAAACAAGTATCTGGTCCCCATACCGCCCATAATAATAAATGCTTTTGCGGTCCCGGCCATATATACTTTCATGCTGGGCTTTGACGAGCCTCCCTTCTTAAGGAGCGTGCTCCTGGTGGGGCTTGGAGAGGCTATAACATGCGGAGTGCTGGGTATTGCGCTTATGCTGGGCCTGGAGGATTATCGTGACAAGCTTTTCCCCGAATACAGGCCGAAGGATGGTAAAAAGGCATCCGAAGAAATAAAAGAAGACGCCGGGGACAATAAAACAATATAACAGGAGATGGAAAATGTATAAGAAAGTATCAACGGATCTGGGATTTGTCGAAAGAGAAAAGGAAGTAGAGAAGTTCTGGTCCGAGAACAATATATTCGAGAAGAGCCTTAAGATACGTGAAGGTGCCAAGACCTACATGTTCTATGACGGACCTCCGACAGCCAACGGTAAGCCCCACATAGGACACGTTCTTACACGTGTTATCAAGGACATGATCCCGAGATACCGTACCATGAAGGGCTATTATGTTCCGCGTAAGGCCGGCTGGGATACCCACGGTCTTCCGGTCGAGCTTGAGGTCGAAAAGCTTCTGGGTCTTGACGGAAAGGAACAGATCGAGGAATACGGACTGGCTCCTTTTATAGACAAGTGTAAGGAAAGTGTCTGGAAATACAAGGGCATGTGGGAGGATTTCTCGGGAACCGTTGGTTTCTGGGCCGACATGGATGACCCTTATGTAACATATCATGATGATTTCATAGAATCCGAATGGTGGGCCCTTAAGACTATATGGGACAAGGGGCTTCTCTATAAGGGCTTCAAGATCGTGCCCTACTGTCCCAGATGCGGGACTCCCCTTTCTTCACATGAGGTGGCCCAGGGCTATAAGACCCTCAAGGAAAGGACTGCCATAGTCAGATTCAAGATAAAGGACGAGGATGCATATTTCCTGGCCTGGACGACGACACCCTGGACACTTGCCAGCAACATAGCCCTGTGCGTCAATCCCGAAGATACATATGTAAGGGTCAAAGCTGCAGACGGTTATACCTATATCCTGGCAGAGGCACTTGCCGATACGGTCCTTTCCGGTATCGAACGGGAGGAAGGAAGTCCCGCCTATGAGGTGCTGGAAAGGTATAAGGGTAAAGATCTTGAATATAAGGAATACGAACCCCTTTACAAATGCGCCGAGGACTGTGCAAAAGCACAGGATAAGAAAGCCTTTTTCGTGTACTGTGATGACTATGTCACCATGGCAGACGGTACCGGTATAGTACATATAGCACCGGCATTCGGTGAAGATGATGCCAGGGTGGGCAGGAAATATGATGCTCCTTTTGTTCAGATGGTCGACGAAAAGGGTGTCATGAAGGATGAGACCCCCTTCGCCGGAATGCGCGCCAAGCCGACACCCGAAGAGATCGAGGCAGGCGCCGTAAGTGCCGATCCCGAGGTCCTCAAGGAACTTGATGCCAGAGGGATACTCTTTGGCGCACCCAAGGTAGAGCATGATTATCCCCACTGCTGGAGATGCTCGACACCCCTTATCTATTATGCCCGCGAATCCTGGTATATTGAGATGACAAAGGTAAGGGATGACCTTATCCGCAATAACAATACGATCAACTGGATACCCGAATCCATAGGAACAGGAAGATTTGGCAACTGGCTCGAGAATATACAGGACTGGGCGGTATCAAGAAACCGTTACTGGGGAACGCCGCTCAATGTATGGGAATGTGAGTGCGGCCACAGACATGCCATAGGCAGCCGCGAAGAGCTTAAGCAGATGTCCGGAAGGGACGATGCCCTTACGGTCGAGCTCCACAGGCCCTATATAGATGAATTTACGATCAAATGTCCCAAGTGCGGCAAAGATATGAAGAGGGTGCCCGAAGTCATAGACTGCTGGTTCGATTCGGGAGCCATGCCCTTTGCCCAGTACCACTATCCCTTCGAGAACAAGGACCTCTTTGAGCAGAGATTCCCGGCCCAGTTCATTTCAGAGGCTGTTGACCAGACCAGAGGCTGGTTCTATTCGCTGCTCGCGGAGAGCACCCTCCTCTTCAACAAGGCCGCGTACGAGAACGTCATCGTTCTGGGTCTGGTGCTTGATGAGAACGGGGAGAAGATGAGCAAGTCCAAGGGAAATGCGGTCGATCCCTTTGATGCACTTGCAAACATGGGGGCGGATGCCATCCGCTGGTATTTCTACATCAACTCAGCACCCTGGCTGCCCAACAGGTTCCATGAGAAGGCGGTCACGGAAGGCCAGAGAAAATTCATGGGGACCCTTTGGAACACATATGCTTTCTTTGTCCTCTATGCGAACATAGATGATTTTGATGCGACAAAATACAGTCTTGAATACGATAAGCTGCCCGTAATGGACAGGTGGATACTGAGCAGGCTCTATACAGCCATAGGTGCCGTTGACGACAATCTGGACAAGTATCAGATCCCGGAGGCAGCAAGGGCTCTTCAGGACTTTGTTGAGGATCTTTCGAACTGGTACGTCAGAAGATGCCGCGAGCGTTTCTGGGCCAAGGGCATGGAACAGGACAAGATAAACGCCTACATGACCTTGTACACGGCCCTTGTTGAGACCGCTAAGGCGGCAGCACCAATGATCCCCTTCATGACTGAGCAGATATACCGTAACCTTGTCTGCTCCATAGATCCGTCTGCTCCCGAGAGCGTCCATCTGTGCGATTTCCCCGCTGTCAGAAAGGAATGGATAGATCCGCAGCTTGAGGCCGATATGGCTCATGTACTCAAAGCCGTTGTCATGGGAAGGGCCTGCAGAAATGCCGCAAACATCAAGAACAGGCAGCCTGTTGCCAAGATGCTGATCAAGGCGGACTTTACTCTTAATGATTTTTACAGGGAGATCATAGAGGACGAGCTGAACGTCAAATCTGTTGAGTTTACGGATGATGTAAGAGGATTTACCACGTATATCATCAAGCCCCAGCTCAAGACCGTTGGTCCCAAGTACGGCAAGTTCCTGGCAGGCATAAGGAAATACCTGTCGCAGGTTGACGGGAACGCTGCAATGGATGAGCTCAGGTCATCCGGAGCAGTTAAGTTTACGGTGGATGGAACTGATATCGAGCTTACCGAGGAGGATCTTCTTATAGAAATGACCCAGCAGGAAGGCTTTGAGACCATATCGGAAGGTAACGTGACCGTAGTCATAGATACAAAGCTTTCACCCGAACTCATAGAAGAGGGCTTTGTCCGCGAGATCGTATCAAAGGTACAGACCATGCGGAAAGAAGCCGGATTTGAGGTTATGGACAGGATAAAGGTCTATGCGAAGGATAATGAAAAGATCGCGCAGATCCTGGACAAGTGCAGGGATACCATCAGCAGGGAAGTGCTTGCGGATGATATAATAACCGGGGATACGGACGGATATGTAAAGGAATGGAACATTAACGGCGAAACCGTAACTTTGGGAGTAAAAAAACAATAAACAGTCAGGAGGAAGTTTATGGCAGCACGCAAGATGGGTTTTAACAAGGAAACATTCAAGAAGCAGGTCAGAGAGAACGTCAAGGCGCTATTTCGGAAGACCCTCGAGGAGGCAAGCGAGCAGCAGATATATCAGGCTGTAGCATATACGGTAAAAGATACCATCATAGACAACTGGCTCGAGACCCAGAAGGCCTATGAACGTGAAGATCCCAAGACCGTTTACTATCTTTCCATGGAATTCCTTATGGGAAGAGCACTCGGAAATGCGATGATAAACCTTAAGGAATACAAGGAAGTCGCTGAGGCACTCGATGAACTTGGTATCAATATCAATCTTGTGGAAGACGAGGAGAGGGATCCCGCACTCGGCAACGGCGGTCTCGGACGTCTGGCGGCTTGCTTCCTTGATTCGCTTGCAACTCTCGGATACAGTGCTTACGGCTGCGGTATACGTTACCGGTACGGAATGTTCCGCCAGAAGATCAAAGACGGTTTCCAGGTAGAGACTCCCGATAACTGGCTCAAGGACGGTTATCCCTTTGAACTGCGCCGTCCCGAGTATGCCAAGATCGTCAAGTTCGGCGGAAATGTCTGCGTGAATGTGGATGAGAAAGGTGAAAACCACTTCTCCCAGGAGAATTACCAGTCAGTTCAGGCAATTCCCTATGACCTTCCCATACCCGGATACGGGAACGGGGTGGTAAATACCCTCAGGATATGGGATGCACAGCCTGTTGAGTGCTTCCAGCTCGACTCTTTTGACAAGGGTGACTACCGTCTGGCTGTTGAACAGGAAAACCTTGCCAGGAACATATGCGAAGTCCTCTATCCCAACGATAACCATTATGCGGGCAAGGAGCTGAGATTAAAGCAGCAGTATTTCTTCGTATCGGCCAGCATCCAGGAAGCTGTTGCCAAGTACATGAGAAAGCATGATGATATCAGGAAGCTTTATGAGAAGGTCACCTTCCAGATGAACGATACACATCCCACCCTTACGGTTCCGGAGCTGATGCGTATACTTATGGACGATTACGGCCTGGGCTGGGAAGAAGCATGGGGTGTCACCACCAAGACCGTTGCATATACCAACCATACCATAATGTCGGAAGCTCTGGAAAAATGGCCCATAGAGCTCTTCTCCAGTCTTCTGCCCAGGATATACCAGATCGTTGAGGAGATCAACAGAAGGTTCTGCCTGCTCATAGAGGCTTCTCATCCGGGCAATGTGGACAAGATCCGCAAGATGGCAATCATATATGACGGACAGGTCAAGATGGCCCACATGGCGATCTGTGCTTCATATTCGGTAAACGGTGTTGCAAGGCTTCATACGGAGATACTGAAGAATCAGGAGCTTAAGGATTTCTACCAGCTCATGCCCCAGAAGTTCAACAACAAGACAAACGGCATCACCCAGAGAAGGTTCCTCCTTCACGCCAATCCGCTCCTTGCGGACTGGGTAACGGCCCATGTCGGCGACGAATGGATCACAGACCTGACGGTACTGCGTCATCTCAAGGTATATGCGGATGACAAGAAAGCCCAGCACGAGTTCATGAACATCAAGTATCAGAACAAGGTCAGGCTTGCAAAATACATCCTCGATCATAACGGTATAGAAGTAGATCCCAGATCCATATTCGATGTCCAGGTAAAACGTCTGCATGAATACAAGCGTCAGCTCATGAACATCCTTCATATAATGTATCTGTACAATGAGCTCAAGGATCATCCCGATATGGACTTCGTTCCCAGAACCTTCATTTTCGGTGCAAAGGCGGCCGCGGGATATAAGAACGCCAAGCTTACGATCAAACTCATCAATTCCGTTGCGGAAGTCATCAACAATGATGCTTCCATAGGCGGCAAGATCAAGGTCGTGTTCATAGAGGATTACTGCGTATCGAATGCAGAACTGATCATAGCTGCTGCCGATGTATCGGAGCAGATCTCCACAGCCTCAAAGGAGGCATCCGGAACGGGTAACATGAAGTTCATGCTCAACGGAGCCGTTACCATAGGTACCATGGACGGTGCCAATGTTGAGATGTATGAGGAAGTCGGTGAAGACAACATATTCATCTTCGGACTGACATCCGATGAAGTCATAAACTATGAGCAGAACGGCGGATATGATCCGAATGCGATATTCAACAGTGATGCCAATATCCGTAAAGTACTCATGCAGCTGGTCAACGGGACCTACAGCCAGAACGATACGGAGCTTTTCAGGGATCTTTACAACTCCCTTCTCAACACCCAGTGTACCGCCAAGGCCGATACCTACTTTATCCTCAAGGATTTCGCCTCATATGCGGAGACCCAGAAGCTCATCGGCGAGGCATACAAGGACACGAAGCGGTGGAACAAGATGGCCATACTCAATGTTGCTTCCTCGGGCAAGTTCTCATCAGACAGGACCATTCAGGAGTATGTTGATGATATATGGCATCTGGACAAAGTTACTCTTAAGAAGTAATGCATGAATATTTCGCGGGCCAGACAACTGCAGATCACGGGTCCTGACAGGAAACCGTGTTACGGTGGCAATCAGCTGTGGTTTTCGTCAAATACGAAAGCCGCGGGCGGTTGCGGCTCAGTGGCCGGGGCAAATGCCCTTCGGTCCCTGGCAAGGGTCAATGAAGCATTTCGCGAAAAAATAAACGCATCCGGAAAGATCCCGGCCCAGATAAAGGATGCATTGTGCTCGGAAAAACCCGGTCATGAGAGTTTTCCCCTTCTCATGACCGGAGTCTATGAGACCATGGGCTCATTTGAGATATTTCCTCTCAATCGTATCTATGACCGGAGGGACCGGTCCTCAAAAGTTTTTACCAGGTTAAAAAGTACATTGGGACTGTCAAATGTCGGGTTTATTATAGGAATAATCCGTTTTGCCCGGAAGTTTTCCCTTGATATATCCGTAAGATCCACCCGTACGGCCTTTCTGTCAAAGGAAGAGGCGAGAAAGTTCATCGCTGAAGGACTGCGGCAAAGCGGAGCTGTGGTCATGCTGACCTGCCTTAACAGGCACAATGCAAGGCTTTTTTCAGGTGACGCCGATCTTGAACATAAGCTTGTGGACGGTACGGACACAAAGATAAAGGGACATTTTACGACCATTACCGACATGGATAATGACAGGCTCCTTATCACCACATGGGGGAAGCCCGGAATAGTCGATCTCAACGAACTTGCAGGCAGCTGGCGCAGCATCAGGGCCTATGAGGCTTCACTCATGTATATCATCCCTTCGACGAAAAAGGAAGCCACGAGCTGCATGCTGTCCGCATGGAAGCTCTTCATGTCGGGTATAGGACATGCCTTTATAAGGCGGTAGAAATGTCACATGATAATTTTTTAAACTTTTTTGCCCGTGCCTATAAAGATAATCCGGGAACTGTCGATAAATAAGATATAGTAAGGGGATATGAGGGGAATATCTCCAACAGGGAAGGAAGGAGGAACAGTTATGCGTATAGAAGCATACAACGCCGTAAGCCAGATATATCAGGCACAGAAGCCCGGCAAGGTAAACAAAGCCCAGGCTGCTTACGGAAGAGATCAGGTTCATATTTCCAGTATTGGAAAGGATATCCAGACTGTGAAAGCTGCAGTGGCAAATACTTCCGATATAAGGAAGGAGATAACCGAGCCCATAAAGGCTGCCATTGCGAACGGAACTTATAATGTAAGCAATGATGATTTTGCATCAAAGCTTATAGCAAAGTATGAGGAAAAGCTCAGCTTCTGATCAGGGACGCTGATCGGAAGCGGGCAAGTCCCAAAAGAGGATAAACAGTGGCAAGTCTTATCGAGGAACTCATAGATACATTGAACAGGGAAACCGATGAATACGAAAAGCTGCTGGATCTATCCAAAAGCAAATCGGCCGCGATAGTTTCAAGAAACATTCCGGCCATTGAAAAAATCACGGATGATGAACAGACCGTTGTGACGATCATCGGCAATCTAGATGCCAAGCGGGCACAGGTAACAGCCGATATCGCCGACGTGATCAACAAGGATGTTGAAACATTAAAGCTGTCCGTACTGATCGGCTTGCTTTCAAAACAGCCTGATGAACAGCGCAGGCTGTCTGAGGTCCATGACAGACTTAAGGTCACGGTGGACAATGTAAGAGCCATAAATGAAAGCAACAGACAGCTGATCGACCAGTCCCTGGAAATGGTGGAATTTGACATAAACATGTTGCGCGCCATGAGACAGGCTCCGGAAACCAACAACTACGGAAGGAGTGCCGTGAGCGTGGGAGAGACCCTGGGATCGGTAAGGGGCTTTGATGCGAAGCAATAAAACAGGAAGTTGATACAAGAGGTGATCTTATGTCGCTCATGAGCGGTCTTTTTGTAGGAGCATCAGGACTTCAGACAAGTCAGAATTCGCTTCATACAACAGCACACAATCTTTCAAATATCGAAACACCGGGATATGTCAGGCAGCAGACACTTCATGCGGACGTGTCCTATAACAATATAAAGAATTCGGCAGTTTCAAAGATGCAGATAGGCCTCGGGGTCGAATACGATACGGTGCGTCAGGTAAGGGACGACTTCCTTGACAAATCATATCGCAAGGAGACCGGAAGGTCTAATTTTTACGAGGTATGCCAGGAGACCACCACTGAGATAGAGACCCTTCTCGGGGAATTTGACGGAGTGGCGTTCCAGGATTCGATCGCCGATCTGTGGACTTCGGTCCAGGAGCTTCAGAAGGATCCTTTAAGTGCGGTCACCAAAGGATATTTCATAAATACATCAACACAGTTCCTCGAAAGAGCACAGGCTGTATATAACGGTCTGTCAGCATATCAGGATAATCTTAATGCAAGGGTCAATGAGTATGTTGACAGGATCAATGAACTCGGAGACCAGATATATTCCTTTAACGAAGCCATCCATAAGGAAGAGATAGGCGTACAGGAGGCAAATGACCTCCGTGACCGCAGAAACAAGGCACTTGATGAGCTCTCGGGGCTTGCAAAGATATCTTATTCCACAAATGCGGACGGCGGCATTGAGGTGGAACTTGAAGGTGTACCCTTTGTGGTTAGGGACAGGGTCTTTCATATAGATACTATCGCTGAGGAGAGTACCGGTTTTTATACGCCTGTATGGCCCCAGAATATGAATGCCGAGGTTTTTGCCAGGAATGAAGTGATCGCGACCGATTATAATACCGATATAGGGCAGCTCAAGTCAGTCATCCTTGGCAGGGGAGACAGAAGAGCCAATTATACCGATATGAGCTATGATACATATATGAACGGCAAGTATACGTATCATGACGATATTACAAATACGGATGTAACGCAGGATCTGATCCCCACCTCCAAATCAATTGTGATGAAGGTGCAGGCAGAGCTTGATCAGATGGTCCACAGTCTTATGACGGAAGTGAACAACATACTTACGGGGGAAAAGGATGCCATAGATGCATATAATGCTTCCGATCCCAAGGATCCCAGCCTTCTTCCCAAGTATAAAGAAGATGAGACCCTTCCGAAAGAACTCTTTGTCCGTCTCGGAACATCCAGATATGAAAAGATTGACGATGGCGGAACAACATATTACCGTTATGTTCCGGAAAACGATAAGCCGTCACATACAGTTATAGACCTGTTGTACACGGTATCGAACATGAAGATCAATCCCGACCTTCAGAAGACACCTTCACTTCTCGGACAGGCTGCGGGAAGCGAAAAGGATGAACCGGGCTTCATGACTCTTCAGGGAGAGGTCGATCATGCCAAGGCGGATGCGCTTGCAGAAGCTTTCATGAAACCCTTCTCAAGCCTGTCACCGGATCTGACGATCCAGTACGGTTACAGGGATTACTATGCAGCCATGGTCGGACAGGTCGCAACTGAAGGAAGCGTTTATTCAAGCATAGTCTCTGCCCAGCAGATCGCAACACATAACCTTTCCGACAGCAGGGATGCGATAATGGGAGTTTCTTCCAACGAAGAGCTGACGAACATGATCAAATATCAGAATGCATACAATGCAGCCAGCAGATATATAACCGCATGCAATGATATGCTGGAGAGGCTCCTTTCAAGCCTGGGATGATGAACAGACAGGAGGTATCATGAGTACTTCACAATTCTTCGGATTAAATATAGGATACACAGGATTGCAGGCTGCCAATGCGGCCCTTAACGTGACCGGCAACAATATCTCAAACGTTGAGACCAAGGGCTACACCAGGCAGGAGGCACAGCAGGTGGCAGCTGATGCGCTGCGCACCAATACTTCATACGGTATGGCCGGAGCGGGCGTGGACACGAAGTCGATCGACCAGATCAGGAATGAATACTATGACCTGA
Organism: Lachnospiraceae bacterium; assembly: GCA_024693225.1. Taxonomy (GTDB): domain Bacteria; phylum Bacillota; class Clostridia; order Lachnospirales; family Lachnospiraceae; genus UBA2868. Next base: position 2,615 of record JAILLI010000104.1, on the reverse strand, counting down.
AATTCTGGCAGAACAATGCCAGCAAGGGGATATACGATATCAAGCAGCAGTATTACCGCCAGATAGAGGACTATTTTGCGGATACCGATGATGTTCAGGGCTTCAATGTCGTGTTTTCGGATATGTTCGATGCCCTTGATGAGGTATACAAGAGTGCGGGCGACGATACGAAGAAGGCGGCCTTTCTGTCTCAGTGCAAGAGCCTTACCGAATACTTTAACGGTCTGTCCACATCTCTTCAGCGTCTTCAGACAGATGCGAACAACGAGATACTGAACAAGGTAAACCAGGTCAATTCGCTGGCATCGGAGATAGCAACGGTCAGCAAGCAGATCAATACCATAGAGGTCAACAAGGTCAGGGCAAATGAGCTTCGTGACAAGAGAAATCTCCTGATCGATGAGCTGTCGGAGATAGTCGACGTCAAGGTTTCCGAGATCCCGATCTATACTTCGGAAGGGGGAACGGAAGAATCCGGTATATACAGATATATAGTAGACATCGCAGGCGGTCAGAATCTGGTTAACGGTTATGAGTATTCAAGCCTGGAATGCGTAGCCAGAAAAGGCGATGAGAAGGTCAACCAGTCAGATGCAGACGGACTCTATGATATTTCCCTAAACGGGATACCGCTTAACCTTTACGGGGGAAGCCTCGGCGGACAGCTCAAGGGACTTATTGAGGTAAGGGACGGTAATAACGGGGAAAACTTCTCGGCAAAAGGCGAGTATGTTTCTACAAATACTAATTCGGTAACAGTGACTATAGATCCGTCTAATCCGAACTATGATTTTCTGACGGATATGAATAAGGTTACCATGAATATGGAAGGCACGATCGTTGTCGGAAACGTGGAAGTGAAATATGACAGCTGGGCTTATGACCATGAGAATAAACAGTACACATTTACGGCAAAGGCCGGGACACCGGATTTATCAAGTCTTAACGGCAAGGACTGTTATATAGGCGTTAATATCGATTATCAGGGAATTCCGTATTATCAGGCCCAGATGAATGAATGGGTCAGAAGCTTTGCCCAGGCCATGAACGGGATAGAGATATCTGCACAGGATGAGTACGGCAAGCAGGCCCAGGTGCTGTTTACGAGCGGCAGTGATGAAAATAAATTTGCCGGTTATGATTATGACAGTGGTTGCGATATTCCGGCCGTGAATCAGATGACGTATTTCAATTCCACAAGTGATAACTACCTTCAGCTTACGGCGGGAAACTTTAATATCAATACCGATATGGTCAAGGATGTGAATCTGTTCGGTACGACAAAGGATATCACACAGGGCCAGGATGCGCAGGATATCACACAGCTCCTTATGGAGGTTCGGACCGACAAGTCCAAGATGACCTACAGGGGATGCTCTGCCGAAGAGTTCCTGCAGTGCCTGACAAGTGACGTTGCCCTTGGGGCAAAATCGGCCAATAATTTCTATTCCAATTTTGACAAGATCTCAAGAGCTATAGTTGGGCAGAGAACGAGCGTTTCGGGTGTAGATAACGATGAAGAGGCCCTCAATCTCGTGAAGTTCCAGGAGGCTTACAATCTGTCATCCAAGATGATACAGATCATGACGGAGATCTATGACAGGCTGATACTGCAGACCGGGGTTTGATCCGGACACAGAGACGCTTTCTGTTTGAAAACCGGGTCCTGTCCGACAGGGCGCCAGTCGCTCAAACAGTCCTCGACGCTTCGCGTCTGCGGAACTCGCTTTGTGGCATCCCTGCGGCCACCCGGTTTTCAAATGGTACAGTTAAGATATGATCGATATGTGACGATATACTGATATATCAGAGATTATGATAGGAGACAGCCCGTTCAGACACCACCCTGGCGGGTAAGATCGCCCGGCGATCATGACATATGGCGAAACGGAGTTCGCCCTTGATGGTTTCACAAAAGGCAGGATAAGGAGATCCGCCGTTTGTGACTGGTTTTTTTATGTTTTGAAACGGAGGACACCGATATGATGCGGATCACCAACGCCATGATGACGTCTAATACCAAGAACAACATCAATATCAATAAACTGAATGAAGACAAACTTAATACGCAGATCGCAACGGGGCAGGTGATATCAAGACCTTCGGATGATCCTGTCGTAGCTATAAGAGCCCTTCGTCTCAATACCAATCTCTCGCAGCTGACCCAGTATTACAAGAAGAACATCCCGGATGCCCAGGCCTGGCTCAATGTTACAGAGACCGCCCTCAAGCAGACGGATCAGATATTTACGAATATCAAGGAAAACCTTACAACGGGTGCAAGTGATACTAATACATCGTCCGACCGCCAGAAGATACTCGAGAGTCTAAAGGGACTGCGTTCGGAACTATACGCAGCAGGCAATGCCGATTATGCGGAGAGGACCGTATTTACGGACTACAGGACTCAGAAATCGCTCACTTTCCTTGAGACAGACAAGGATCTTGACTGGAATTACAAGATCCACGAAACTTTTGACGTTAAAGAGCTTGACAAGATCAATTATGTATCAACTTATGATGCAGCGGATGCCTATCCCGAGGGTACGGTTGAACAGAATGAGATATACAGGATAAGGCTGTCATATGATAATCTCAATGAGACTGGAGGGACG
>JAILLI010000095.1 GCA_024693225.1 Lachnospiraceae bacterium | reverse complement strand
CTGCTCCATCCGCTTCGGTCTCAATGACTGTTTCCCCAACCGGATCCGTATCGGCAGCGAAGACCGCGCCAGGCACGCCCCATATCCCGCCTGTGATCAACAAAACACCGAGTGTGCGGGCTGCGATCCGCAGTATACTTTCTATTCTCTTCATGTCGTTCTCCTTCCATGTACTTTGCAATCGAGAAGGGGGAAAAGCACCCCGTTATCGCGCAAAAAAAGATGACAAAATCGTCATCTTAATTTTATGGGTCAAAGTATTTATTGCAAAGTACCATGTTTGTGACACTTGCTGTCATATTTCTGACAGCAGCCTGTCCGTGCCGGCTACATACTGAAAAACTTCTTTATCAGGGCCGTTCTATTCTCACTCTCGGTCTTCTCATATATTTTCTTTGAATACCTGTAAAGCGAGCGCTCGTTTATACCGATCTCAGCTGCTATCACCTTCATCGGCTCATCACTCAGTATGAGCATGTTTGCTATTCTCTTCTCCAAGGGTGACAGATCATACATGTCAAGAAATAGATCCGCACTCCCTCCCTGTGGTGTTGCCGCTGCCTGCTTCACAGTCCTGAAATCCAGTCCCGGCAGATTCATAAAAACAACTATGACAAAAACCGTCAGGAAAACAAAATATTCCCCGTAAAAATACATATCGGGAACTCTGATAAGGTGATTCGAGAAAAAGACTGCCAGATTGTAAAACAAAAATTCCGACAGATCCGCCAGAACACGACCTAAACCTGCTGTCAGCTCAGGATACTTCGTGTCTGCGGCCAGACTCACAAAAGAATAGGTATAAAAGAATATATATACCGCAGTGGATACATAATATATGCTTAAAAAGGCATTCCCGTAAGAAGCCGAAAAAAACGGCAGCATAATATGGACAGATGTCATCAGAATGCCGGCAACAACTGCAACCGGGAAATAATTCTTTTTCACCAGATCCGCAGCATATCCCATGATCACATATCCAAGCGCAAGAAAAAGCCTTGTATATGAATAGAAATCCAGCTGCCCCTTATAGTTTAGTTCAAAAAATATAATATCCGTCCTGACGGATATCATGGCTATTATGAGCAAAATGGCACAGATCAGGATAAAGCTGTGCCGTACGGAGATCGTGCGGAAAAACCTTCCATTTCCAGCGTCCGGCTCCGTTTTCCCGGGAACCGGATTATCATAATATGTGAATATTGCGATCGAAATGATAAATGCTATAGCTGATACAAAAATAATGTACCTGGAACTGATCAGTAAGCTTATGACATATTGTATCAGTACCGCTCCGGCACAGGCTGTTCCTATCACCTTTCCCCTGTTCCGGCTTCTGCCGAGTGCAAGTGACAACCGGTAGTAGGAATAGCCTCCAAGATACCCATAAGCCAGGGTAAACATAAGAGCTGCGGCAGTTATCAACATACTTTGCCTTGAGCATATCAATAGAGAAACACTTACCAGCATAACCGCTGTATCCGCATACAGGGCGAACTTGCGTATCCTAATATTTCCCACAAAGCAGGCGATCAGCGGAAAACTCAGGAAACCCAGGGCTTTGAAGACATCCGTAAGATAATGTACTCCCAATCCGCTTATCTGTGAGATATGACCATCGCAAACAGCCATCATCTCCATATAGCCCAGCAAAAACATGCAAAAGCTTACTGCCACTGATACAGTTCCCTTTTCAATCTGCCTGCCGCTTACCATATTTCCTTTTGACCTCCAATATTTAAGTTGGCTTTCGAATTGATTTTTTACAATTCAGGGGATCTTTATGTTTTTGGGATTTTCAAAACATGAAAAGATTATAAGGTTAACGCGTGCTTGTATAATACCTTACTGTATTGATCACTTCCGGCAGATAGGAGCCTCCAAACAGATTAAGATGATTCAACAGATGGTAAAGATTATACAGGTTTCTCCTATCAGGATATCCGGGCTGCATCGGATATACAGACATATATTCCGAGTAAAACTCGTTGGGCAGGCGGCCAAAAAGCTCGGTCATTGCGATATCCGCTTCGGCGTGTCCCACATATACTGCCGGATCGATGAGCCATGCCTTTTTGTCCCTTCCCGTTATGAAGTTGCCTGACCACAGATCCCCGTGTAATAAAGATGGTCTTTCGGGTTCTATCAGGATATCATCCAGTTTATCAAGAAGTCTTATTACAGACTTTACTTCGGTACTGCCGAAATACCTCTTGGCCATCCTGAACTGAGGTATAAGACGGCATTCTCTGAAGAAGTCTGTCCATGTATCTTTCGGTGTGTTCACCTGCTTTGATGCGCCTATATAATTATCCGAGTTGAAGCCGTAATTCCCATCGGAAACAAAGGATGATGTATCCTTAAGATGCATGGCTGCAAGTTCCCGGCCAAAAACAGCAAAATAGTCTTCAATCCTTCCCATGCGTGGGATCATCTCCATCATAAGGAATGATATCTGCTTTTCCTGGTCCACACCCTTGCACAGCAGATCCGGAGTCCCTATCGCTTTTGTAGACGCGATCGAAAACAGTCCCGTCTCTTCCGCATCAAATAAGCCTCTATTACTTAACGTGTTTGACTTGACAAATACATCCTCTCCGTTACTCAGATGAAGACAGAAAGAATCATTGATATCTCCACCATGAACGTAGGATCTTTCCTTGATCACCACATCAGGGGCAAAACATCCCCTGATACCGGCCTCTATCGAGTCATATGATCTTATCGGCATCAAAAACCCTCCGGTTATCTGATAGCTCGTTTTATTTGTCTGCGGAATTACTCTGTTTTCCTGTTTTCCTGTCTTCATACTCCATTATCACCTGCTCAAGGATGTCGCAGGCCGTCTCAACGGTATTTTTACATCTTATGTCCGGTTTGAACGACTGAGGTTTTATATCTTTGCACAGAACAGATCCGTATTTTCTGTTAAATTCCCGTATAAGAGCTGTCGTGACAGGCCTTATATCCTTACTTTCATGAGCTTTCTTTTCCACATATTTCATGGAAAGGATCGAAGCCGCAGCAAGTATGGCACCACATGTGTTGCCTGTCTGGATACCGCCTCCGTATACTCCGAAAGCTATCATGTCCCTGTCATGAAGACCGAGGTCATAATACTCGTTTCCGGCCCTGATCATAGTCTCGGCACAGTTATAGTTCCGGTCCTGATAATATTTTTCACACAGATCTTTCAGCATTTTGGCCTCCGATATAACAATTCATTCATTATCATAGCCGGATCAGATATCGATAAAGAAGGGAGCCAGCAGGATGATGATCATAAACAGGGGGCATACAACCCTGGTCATCACTTCATACAGACCCTTTGCTTTGAACTTCTCCCCGTTATGGGTGGTCTCTTCTTCGATATAAGAAGGCTTTGCGATATAGCCGATGAGTATGCAGGTCAGCAGTGCGACTATCGGCATCATGATGTTGTTTGAGATATAATCAAAGAAATCAAGTATCTGATATCCGAATATCGTAACATTGCTCCAGTTGCTGTATCCCAATACCGAGAACATTCCCATCACTACAACGATGATGAAACATAGGACGGTGGAACCGGTCCTTTTAAGGCCAAACTTCTCCGATATTATCGAGACCATGGTCTCAAGGAGTGATACGGAGGATGTCAGAGCCGCAAAGGCAACCAGGACAAAGAATGCTGCTCCGACTATATGTCCTCCGGCCATTGAATCGAAAACCTTGGGGAGCGTAACAAACATAAGCCCCGGTCCCGCATTGAGTGCATTCGCATCTCCGCCGCTGAATATGAATACTGACGGCACGATGATAAGACCGGCTATTATAGCGATCGATGTATCAAAAAAGCTGATCTGCCGGACAGATCCTTCTATCGAATCCTGTTTTCTCATATAGGAACCGTATGTGACCATAATGCCCATAGCCAATGACATGGAATAGAACATCTGGCCCATTGCGGCAACGATCGTCTTCAAGAGCTTCGCAACCGTAAATCCCGCAAAATCAGGAAGCAGATAATACTTGATCCCTGCACCCGCACCGGGAAGAAGCATTATATAAATCGCTATACAGATAGAGAGTATTATGAGGATGGGCATCAGCACCTTTGACACGATCTCAATTCCCTTCTCCACGCCGAATATTACGACAAGAGCAGTGAGCAGGGCATAGATCAGGAAATACACGGACGGCTGTCCCGCCTGTGATATGAAGGCCCCGAAGAATTCGTCAGTCGTGGCCGCATTTGACTGTCCTCCCACAAAAGTGACCAGGTATTTCAGTACCCATCCGCCGATGACACAATAATATGGGGTGATTATGAAAGGAACGAGCGAAGCAAAGGGTCCTAAAAAGCTGAATCTCTTATCAACCTCCTTGTATGCACCGATCTCGCTCTTTCCGGTCCTGCGCCCGATGGATATCTCGGTGACCATCAGTGAAAAACCGAATGTAACGACCAGTATTATATAGACCAGAAGGAATATACCTCCGCCATACTTGGCCGCAAGATAAGGAAATCTCCATATATTTCCCAAACCTACCGCGGATCCTGCCGCTGCGAGTACAAAACCTACTTTACTGCCAAAGCCTTCTTTCTTTTTTTCTTCCATGATCTGATAACTCTCCCTTGTATAATACTTTCTATAATTAACGTCTCCGCTTTGTCATCTGTCGGTGAACCGTTACTTTACTGCCAGTTCAGCCTGTGAAGGCTGCCCTGCTTTTCCAGTCCCAAAAAGCCGTTCTGCCTCAGCGCTTCATATAAAACGATGGCTGCAGCATTGGAAAGGTTTAGCGACCGTTCAGATGCCACCATGGGGATCCTTACACAATGCTCCCTGTTCCTGACAAGTATCTCCTCAGGTATACCTGCGGTCTCTTTTCCGAACATCAGATAATCATCGGGACCGTATTCCACGTCGGTATATGATCTTTCCGCCTTTGTGGTCAGATACCATACAGGCCTGTCTTTATTGAGACTGTCAAATTCCCGGTAATCCCTGTAGATCTTAACATCCAGCTTATCCCAGTAATCAAGTCCTGCCCTTTTGAGCATCTTTTCATTGATCGCAAATCCGAGAGGCTCTATCAGGTGAAGCCGGGTCCCTGTAACGACGCAGGTCCTTCCTATGTTTCCGGTATTAGCCGGTATCTCCGGTTCAAGTAACACTATGTTCATCACAAAAGCTCTGTCATCTGCCTCAAGATAGGTGCATAGTGCCTGTCCACAAGCCCAAAGTCCTTGTCCTTATAATTCCACAAAGCCCTTCCTATACCAAACTTCTCAAAGCTCTCATGTATATCCTTCATCCAGCGAAGGGTATCGGGAAGCGGTGCCCTGTCAATGACCCCGTACTCGCCGCAATACAGGGGGAGATCCTTCTCGCGTGCATATTCAACAGCATCCCTGAAGAGTTTGTCAAAGAACGGACCATCCTTCTCTAAGCGCTCATCAAACACGGCACCCATGTGATCCTTTGAGAACTCTTCACTCTTTCGCCTCATAACATCAAGCGGTTCGGGATAATTCATATCAAAATCCTCAGTCATTCCCGGAACCCAGTAGGCCTTCTGATGGGTAAAGCAGAGGGGTTCGTAGCAGTGAAAATTAAGGACTGTCTTTTCATCAAAGGGAACCGATATGCCTGAAACCGCAAATACATTGTTGTAGTTAACTCCGCCCACTATTATATAAATATCCGGCACGATGGCACGTATACGTTTTATGGCTGTAGAGGCTATCTCATTCCATTTTGACTGGTAATCGGGATTGACTATCTCGTTAAGGAGCTCAAATGCAAGTATGTCTTTGTGCTTTCCAAACCTCTGGGCGAACATCTCCCATGTTTCGTAAAAAGTTTCCTGAAGCATCTCATCGACAAAAAACCTGTCCGCATCCGAAACCGCATTCGAATCAAACATATATCCTTTGGCCTTGTGAAGGTCGAGTATCATATTGAGGCCCGCCTTCCGGCACCATTCTATGCAGTCATCTATATGTGACATTCCCTTTTCATTCACAATATCATGGTCTGCCACATCCTTCATGAACACATCATAATCAACGGGTACCCTTACGTGATCGAGTCCTATGGAGGCTATGGTCTTTATATCCTTCTCCGTTATGAAATTATCAAAATGACCGTCATCATACGATACACACTGGGACAGCCACCCGCCCAGATTAACGCCCTTCTGGTAACCCTCGAATCTTCTCATGTATCTCTCCTTTGTCCTGTAACCTTCAGAATACCATTATGCCCGCCTGCAGATCCATAAGCTTTATCTTCCGCCCGCCGCAGGTACGTTGATCATCTTGAGATATTCCTGCACATTATCATACGTAATAATACTATAAGGCCTGAAGACATATTTATCAAATGTCAATTCTATCGTTTCCGGAAAAGGATCGCCACTTGCAAGGGAATAAGCCATCTCC
>JAILLI010000001.1 GCA_024693225.1 Lachnospiraceae bacterium | reverse complement strand
CCGCCGGATATATCTGTATCGGGGGTAGGAGAAGGTGAGGTAACAAACGACAAGCCTGTGCTATGCTTCGGAGCAGGTGAGATGTTTTATGAGTCCACGGTCTTATCGACGATACTGGAGAAGAAGGAAAGGGGCGGATATCTTCCTGTTGAGGCCAGGGACAGGGTCATGACATCCCCACAGGATCACATAGATGTAGAGACACCGGGTGAGGGCCGGTACAGACTGACCTGCATTGCAGCGGACAGGAGCGGGAATACAGCGAGCAGATCGGTCGACTATACGGTGGACTATACACCTCCTGTAATAGCGGATCTGTCCGATATGGACAGGAAGTTCTTCAGGTCATTCTCACTTCCCGTCAAGGCGGCTTCCCTGGTATCGGACGCCACAAGGGTCAGTGTAGATGCCTACTTAAACGATGACAGGATAAATGACGATGATGTGATAATAGAAGAAGGAAAATATGTCCTTAATATCCTTGCCGAAGATGAGGCGGGGAATGTATCGGATGATCAGGCGACCTTCATAGTCGACCATACTGCCCCGCAGATCGTTCTTGCGGGATGCGACAGGGAGGGAAATGTAAAAAAGGGCAGCTTGCTCACGGTCGGTCTCCTTGAAGATGGAGATACCCTAAAGAGCGTTAAATTCAACGGCAGGAGCATAGTCATTGGAAGCGATAACAAGGCCGACATTGTTGTGGATGATTACGGAGAATATACCATAGCGGTTGTAGCAGAAGACGAGGCCGGAAACGTTACCGATACCGAGATCCATACAAGCTGCTACATGATCAGCAAGACGGTTGATGATTACCTTAAAGGAGGAAAGACCATAATGCTTACAGGCGGTCAGAAGGATAAGGACGATGTGGACCTTGCGGGTCTTTTCATAGGGCTCGCTTCAGTTGTTGGAGGGACCCTGGGTCTGTCCTACTGTGCCCTCTTCAGGAATTAACCATAGGGGGGCGGGAAAGGGCTCTTTATGATCATTCAGTAAGAAACCCGATCTGACAGCAGGAGGCTGTGGCAGTTAATACAGCGATCATACATATAGTAAAGAGTGCGTTGAAAATCCCGCACAAAGATGATAGTATACTGATAAAAGCAGATGTTTCTACAACGGCTTGCCGTATCTAATGTGCAGATCATGCATTTTCATTATTCGAAATTTCCTGCTTTAATCCAACATTAACAACCAAAGGCAGGAGATGAAGAATGACATAGCTGTATCTTTCTCCTGCGGATATCAGAAACGAAAGGAGAAGTGGCTATGGGTGAATCAAAGAAGAGTTATGAGATGAAGCCGCTGGAGAAGATGAATGTCATTGATGACTTTCTCTTTAACGAGATAATGGCGGATGAGGAGAACGGACTTGAAGTATGCAGGATGATCTTAATCTGTGTGCTTAAGCGTAAGATCGGAAAGATCCACTACACCCCACAGAAGAATGTCCCCGGAATATCTGAGGATAAACACGGCATAAGGCTTGATGCCTACGTGACAGAGATCAACGAAAGCCCGGGAGGTGAGGAAGAAGACATCAATGTCTATGATATCGAACCGGATAAAAGAGTGCAAAGGAAAGCTGCGCTTCCGAGAAGGAGCAGGTATTATGGAAGCCTTATAGACTCGCAGCTGTTGGAGACCGGTATAGATTATGAGAGTTTACCGAACCTGGTCACCATATTTATCCTGTCATACGATCCCTTTGGAAGGGACGCCATGTACTATGAGGCAGGGACTATATTAAAAACTCATCCCGATGAGCCCTATGATGACGGGGTAAGGAGAATATATCTGTATGCGGGCGGTGAACTTCCGGAAGGAGCCGGAGAGGCAGACCGGAATCTTAAGAGGTTACTTATTTATATAAACGAAAGTATAGAGGGAAATGCTACTGACGATAACACGAGGAAGCTCGATGAGATCGTGAGACGGACTAAGGCAAAGAAGGACATAGGTGTAAAGTATATGAAGAGCTGGGAAAGAGAACGGGAACTTATAGAGGCCGTAAGAGAAGAAGAACGACAGAACACCGAAAGAGAGCACCAAAGAGCGGAAAGAGAACGCCAGAGGGCAGAGAAGGCTGAGAAGCGTATACAAGAACTGGAAGCCATGCTGGCAGCGAAATCTTAGATGGAAACAGGGGGTGATTTCCTCAATCAGGGAACCGTCCCCTGATCGTATATGCGTTCGTACCATGTCTGAAAAAGGAAATCTCATAATAATAATAATAAAGGCTCTCAACTCCGGTTGGGAGCTTTTGTGATATTTGACAGATATTAATTGGAAAATGATCAATTTATTGTTGAAAACAACAACTACATAGATTATACTACTGATAAAATCCGTCACAAGGCGGCCTGAATATAACAAAGAGTGATCGGATGAAAATGCTAGTAACAGGAGGGTTTGCTACATGAGAAGGTGTATAGCATTATTACTGAGTATTATCATGATTATCGGCATGGTACCGGCAGAACCGGTATTCGGATATGAGGAGATTATGACAGCTGATGAGACACTGTCAGAAGTTATTGAGGTGCCGGAAGTCCTTGGACAGGAAGAGGGGTTCGATCTTGAAGCTGATCTGGAGCCAGTACAGTCTCCCGAAGAAGAAAATGATCAGTTTATTTCCCGGGAGAGGGTTGACATAACTAATGCCTCCACTAGTGAAAACCTTTATCCGGACGGGGATGGAGAAGGAGATTTCCCGCCTGCAAATGCAACTGTTATCAGTGTCGGTAATAAGGTTACGGCGGAAAATGTGTCAACCGTTTTTGAAAATGTCCCGAAATAAATGAAACATAAGCCCGGAGGAAACAGGTTTCCTTCCGGGCTTTTCAAAAAGGAAACCTTCGGCTGACGCCGAAGCTTTTTATTTTCGACATGTCGCCATTTAATAA
>JAILLI010000014.1 GCA_024693225.1 Lachnospiraceae bacterium | reverse complement strand
TGGTTTACGGCCCTGATGAAGTCCTATGTCAGATGGACCGATTTTGAAACGGGCTGGAAAAAGATAAGGGATATGAGCATAGAAGCCATGAGGTTCCCCTATGCATACCGGCCCGGCCAGAAGGAGCTCATGGCACAGGTCTACGGATCGGCAGGGAAGGGAGAGAGGCTCTTTGTCATGGCACCGACAGGGGTCGGAAAGACTTTGGCCACCGTCTATCCCTCGCTTAAGGCCCTTTCAAGGGACAGGGCGGATAAGATATTTTATCTGACGGCCAAGACTGTGACCAGAACAGTTGCTTCGGACTGCATCAATATACTGCGGACCCCTTCGGCAGATACAACAAAAGGCCTGCAGCTGAAGTCCGTGACGCTTACCGCCAAGGAGAAGATCTGTCCAAAGGACCGGTGCACCTGCAATCCGGATGACTGCCCCTATGCAAAAGGGCATTTTGACAGGATAAATGATGCCATGTATGATCTTCTGACAAAGGAGGACGAATTTTCGCGGGACAAGGTCATGGAATATGCCAATGCCCATATGGTATGCCCCTTTGAGTTCTCGCTGGATATGTCGCTTTTTTCCGACATGATCATATGTGATTACAACTATGTCTTCGATCCCAACGTCTATCTTCGGAGGTTCTTTTCCGAGACTGCTTCGGGACGGTTCATGTTCCTGGTGGATGAGGCCCATAACCTTGTTGAGCGGGCCATGAAGATGTATTCGGCAAGGCTGGTCAAGGAGGATTTTCTTGATATGAAGCGGCTGGTCAAGGAGACGGACGGAAGGCTTGCCGGCACGCTCGAGGGCTGCAACAGACACCTTCTGACCCTTAAGCGGGAGTGCGAGGATGTCAGGACGGTCGATGATCTTGAGCCTTTTGTCAATCTCTTACTTCGCCTTTCCGGCAGGATAGAACAGTTCCTTGACGATCATGAACATTTTGAACATTCCGATGAGCTGCTGGAATTCTATTTCGGGGTCAGGCATTTTCTTAACATGTACGAAAACATGAATGCGCGGGATTATGTTCAGTATACGGCAATAAATGATGACATGGATTTTGAGGTCAATCTCATGTGCGCCAATCCCGCAAAACCCGTAAGGACCTGTACAGACAAAGCGGTCTTTACCGTTTTCTTCTCGGCCACACTCCTGCCCATAGATTATTACCGGATGATGCTGGGTGCGGATGAGACTGACCCGGCCGTATATGCAAGATCCATCTTCGATCCGGCAAAGAGGGCTCTTATCGTGGCCAGGGATGTGACCAGCAAGTACACGAGAAGGAGCGATGGCGAGTATGACAGGATGGCTGCGTATATACTTGCCGTCACGTCGGCAAAGCCCGGCAACTACCTGGTCTTTTTTCCTTCCTTCGCCATGCTTGAGAAAGTATGCGAGATCTATATGTCAAGGTATTTTGACAGGACTGCCCAAAGTGTGGTAGTACAGTCTTCGGCCATGTCCGAGAGCGAGAGGGAAGAATTCCTGGCTAGGTTTACGACGGGCAGGTCTTCCGATGAAGAGACAGAGGGCGGCTTTATCCCGCAATTCGGCGGGATGGAGATAGAGATAGATGATACGATAGATGATGAACCGGAAACTTTGCTGGGCTTTTGCGTACTGGGAGGCATTTTTTCCGAGGGGATAGACCTTAGAAATGATGCCCTTATAGGTGCCGTCATCATAGGAACGGGCCTTCCCATGGTATGTGCCGAGAGAGAGCTTCTGAAAAGATGCTATGATGATATGGGCCTTGACGGTTTTGCCTATGCTTACCGGTATCCGGGGATGAACAAGGTCCTGCAGGCAGCGGGCCGGGTGATAAGGACCGAGGATGACAGAGGGGTCGTGGCCCTTCTTGACGAGCGCTTTCTGGGAAGTGATTATCTGCGGCTCTTCCCCAGGGAGTGGAAGGATTACAGTACATGCCGCGTGGACGATGTAGGTGAAGTGCTTGAGGGCTTCTGGGCGGAAAACGGCAGGGCTTGACTTTATGATCCGCCGGGACCGGTTTCAGGTCGGATCCAATGGTCCGGGGATGACGGGAAAGGAAGAAAAATGCAAAAAGATACTGTTTTGATCAAAAAGATAGAAGAGGTTGCGAAAGCTGCAGGGACCATAATGGCCGAAGCATCTGGTTCTCATATCAAGGCCAAGAGCGGGCATGCGAATTTCTGCACCGAGACCGATGAGAAGATACAGGAATTCCTGATAAAGGAGCTGGGAAAGATAATACCCGATGCCATGTTTGTCGGCGAAGAGGAAGATATGGATGCTTTTACGGAAAACATGACCCATGGCTACACCTTTGTTGTCGACCCCATAGACGGCACTTCGAATTTCATATACGGTTACAGGCCTTCCGTGGTCTCGATAGGCCTCCTCAAGGAGGGTGCCCCTTATATAGGGGTGGTCTATAATCCCTTTGCCAATGAGATGTACCATGCCCAGGCCGGCTGCGGGGCATATATGAACGATGAACCCATATCCTCGTCATCGTCGCCCCTTTCCGACAGCCTTTCGGTATTCGGGACGGCCCCTTATTATACCGAGCTGCAGGATCGGACCTTTGATCTGGCCAAAAAACTCATGCCTCTTTGTGTTGACATCAGAAGGTCGGGGACCGCGGCATGGGATTTCTGCAGTGTTGCAGCCGGAAGGTGCGGCCTTTACTTTGAAATGAGGATGCAGTTGTGGGATTATGCGGCAGCCGCCCTTATAGCCACCGAGGCCGGATGCACTGTCACCGACATAGAGGGGAATGCCCTGTCCTACAGAGGGGCTTCGTCAGCCCTCTGCCTGTCGAAGGGAGTGTCCGGGGACCTTGACCTGATACTGAACCTTTGAGGGGACGAACTCTGTCTTTATTATTGCGTGAATTATAGATGCACACGATTGCACAAGGCAGACGCCTTCGGCGTCATGCAATCGGCACAGGGTGAACGAATTAGATCCGTTCACTATAGTTGATAGCAGATGAAAATGGACAAAAAACACAAAGTTCGACTTACTGCGATAATAATACTGTATCTTGCAGCCACTTTTCTGATAATAATGGCATCAAGATCCAATGAAGGTGTCAGGATCTTCAACGATGTGATACCGGCACAGGCTTTTACAGGGGTACTGTCGTCTCTTGCAAATATCCTGATAATAGTCATGGTCGTGATGTTCAGAAAACCGGGCTTTATCGCGGCTATCGCCCTGCTCCTTGCCCAGTTTCCCGTTATGTTCGTAAGCTTCTTTACACGCCGCAACCTATTGGCCATTCCCGGAGCCGTGGGGAACATCTTCACCATACTTATCATTATCATAATATACAGAAGGAACAGGAAGATAGAGAAATACATGAATGAGGAGGTTGACCGCCTTAAGGACCGGCAGAAGTTCTCACAGCACCTCTTTGAACAGACTGCGACCGCCCTGGTCAACGCCGTCGATGCAAAGGATGCGTACTCTCACGGCCATTCCCTCAGGGTCGCCGAGTACTCGGAGAAGATTGCAAGGGCATACGGGAAGGATGATAGTGAGTGCTACAGGATATACTATGCGGCACTTCTGCATGATGTAGGAAAGATCGGTATCCCCAACACCATAATCAACAAGAAGGGCAAGCTCACAAAGGAAGAGTATGATATCATCAAGGGTCATCCCGTCAAGGGCAACCAGATACTTTCCAGCATAAATGAATACCCCTATCTTTCGATAGGAGCCCATTTCCATCATGAACGCTATGACGGAAAGGGGTATCCGTCGGGTCTCAAGGGCGAGGACATACCGGAGATCGCAAGGATCATCTCGGTAGCCGATGCCTATGATGCCATGTCCTCCAACAGGAGCTACAGGGATGCCATTCCCCAGCATCTGGTCCGTGAGGAGATCGTAAAAGGGGCGGGTACCCAGTTCGATCCTGTCTTTGCGGATATCATGAAGAACATGATCGATCATGACAGCAACTACAGCATGCGTGAAAAAAATGCGGTCAATGAACTTGCCGGAAGGAATGACATCAAGTGTGATGTTTTCAGAAGCCAGGTGTCGGACGGCATACAGATCACGAAGAATATCACAAGGATCAGCATGAGAGCCTTGACCGACAGGACCGGGGCAAAGAAAAGCACGGGTCCTGCCTTTATACTTTTTGATTCTCTTGACGGCCGTATCCATGAGGATGAAAAGACCGCAGCCGAACTTCTTTATTACGAATACGGAACGGTATGGCTTGACGGAGGATCCGTAAAGGCCGGTGCCAGAAAGATCGAGGAAGTGCTTGCGGCCAAGACATCGGCAGGAGCCGCAGGTGACGGGGACAGGTATGAGGTGGAGGCCGTAAAGTATAAGGACCATGTCCTTTTAAAGGTGGATCATGACGGTGTCATATCAACCGTTACCATAGCCCTTCCGGACAGCTCAAGATACTTTTTCATAGCCATAACGGGAAGCTCCTGCGACATAAGCGATGTCAGTATCGTAAGGGATGAAGAGGAGATAGGAGAAGGCTATATCCCCAGGATAGCACCGGAGATATCATATATAGATGCGCCGGAAGGAGATATACCGAATGTTCAGATTGACAGCGTAAGATCGGATTCCTCTTCGGGTGTGGAGATAAAAGACAGGCTTGAGATAACTTTTGGCTCCAGAAGCCTTCCCACTTCAAGGCTCATCTGGCACTGCCCCTACCTGGTCATCTTCACTTCAAAGGACGGCAAGGTGGGCGGAGAGGATTACATGGAATACGGCCTGATCCGTCTTGACGGTGAGGTGGGAGAGACCGAAGAGGGGGCCGTAAACAGCCTGATCGTTGAAAAGAGTCCCGATTTTGCCGGCTGGGATGCCTGGAAGGAATACAACAGATCCGGCATCGATGTAAAAGTAAATGTTGAAAAAAGAGGAAAGGATATCATCCTTAAGACAGAAAACTTCGGCATATCCATCAATAACACCACCGCTGTTTCGGATGATACGAAACCTGTGTATATAGCCATCACGGGAGACCAGTGTGCAGTTACCGGTATCAGGATCAGCCGGAGATGATATATAATATGATGACAGGGTCAAAAGGTCATGAAGCGATCATGCCTGCATGGATCGCTTTATGGACTTGGGACCCGCAAAACACGAGTAAGTAGCTCTATTGCGCGGATTACGAGTGTTTTAGAATTTATTCAGGAGGAAATGCATATGTGGGCATATGAATCGGTTTTTTACCAGATCTACCCCCTCGGTTTTTGCGGAGCACCCTTTGAGAATCCGACAGCACCGCTAAATGCCGAAGAAAGGAATGAGGGAAAGAAGCCGGAGAGGGCAGGAGAAGTTCATTCAATATTAAAGGTCATCGACTGGATCGATCACCTGAAAGGCATGAATGTAAACGCCATCTATTTTTCGCCTCTCTTTGAGAGCGACACCCATGGATACAATACAAGGGATTATACGATCATCGACAGCAGGCTGGGGACCAATGAGGACTTTAAAAAGGTCTGCGATGCCCTCCATGAGGCCGGGATAAAGGTGGTCCTGGATGGGGTCTTCAATCACGTAGGCCGCGGCTTCTGGGCTTTTATGGATGTCCTTAAGTACAGGTGGGACAGCATCTACAAGGACTGGTTCAATATAAACTTTGACGGCAATTCCAATTACAATGACGGCCTATGGTATGAGGGCTGGGAAGGCAACTACGATCTGGTAAAGCTCAACCTCTGGAATGACGCGGTCACGGGCCATATCTTTGACTGCATAAAAGGCTGGGTGGATGAATTCGATATAGACGGGCTCCGGCTTGATGTGGCCTACTGTCTGCCGCCGGAATTTCTGCAAAAGCTCCGGTCCTTTACGAACGGCCTCAAGGAGGACTTTTTCCTTGTGGGAGAGTGCCTGCATGGGGACTACAACCGTTGGATGGGAGACGACAAGTGCCACAGCGTTACCAATTACGAATGCTACAAGGGACTGCACTCGAGCTTCAATTCAATGAACATGTTCGAGATCTGCCACTCGCTCCAGCGACAGTTCGGGCCGGAGAACTGGTGCCTCTACAGGGGACGCCACCTGCTTTCCTTCGTCGATAACCATGACGTATCAAGGATAGCCAGCATCCTTAACAATGAGGCCCATATTCCCCTTATATACACACTGGCCTTCGGCATGCCGGGCATACCCTGCGTTTACTACGGCAGTGAATGGGGAGAAAAGGCAGACAAGTCCATGGGAGATCCTGCACTCCGCCCCTGCTTTGACGGGCCGCAGGAGAATGCCCTTACAGAACATATAGCAAAGCTTGCAGCGGCAAAAAGAAAGAGCCGGGCGCTTTGTTACGGTGATTACCGTAATGCCCATCTTACCAATAAGCAGTGCATCATCGAGAGAAAATGCGACGGTGAGAGAGTGCTTGTGTGCATCAATGCGGATATGAGTGAATATGTTGCCCACTTTGATGCGGGTTGCGGAATGGCCGAGGATATGATAAGCGGGGAAAAGGTGGATTTCGGCGGAGGTCTTCGTATGCCGCCCTGTTCATCCATGCTGCTCCTTATGGAAAGATAAGCTTACCACGCGGGGATGAGAATGCGCAGTCGCAAAAAGACCGAAAAGGGAATGATAGGGATGTCGGCGTTTACGGTGGCCTGGTATATCGCGTTCTGCTATCTTCCAATGTTCGGCATCATCATTGCTTTTAAAAGGTATCATATAGTTCCCGGAAAGAGCTTCATATATGATCTCTTAAATATATGGAGCTCCTTTATACGGACAGGGCTTTCAGGGATCTTCTGGCCTATGGTATAGAGGGAGAACACTTTAACTACTATGAGGACACCATTCTCCGTACCGATGCGGGAGCCGAGAACTATATGATGGACAACTTTGTCACGGGCCCTGCCATCTCCGCTTCAGTGGTGTCAGCCAGCAAGGACCTGCTTGCCGACAAGGATCAGTGGGAAAAAGTCTATGAAGGTTATGCCACAGCCAAGGAGAGTGACACCCGGGGCTTCAGCTTTGATGCAACCTCTACCGAGGCCGAGGTTGCCGCAATGGATGCCATATGGTCAACATATTTCAGTGAGCTTGTTACGGGAACGGTTGATCCCGATGTGACCATGAAGGAGATCGCCGATCTTATGAACGCAGCAGGATTTGAGAAGGTCAGGGAAGAGGCCCAGCGCCAGCTTGATGAGTATACAGGTAAATGATGAAAATAGATGACAGGATTGACCGTAAGACCATTGTCGAAACCATAGACAGGGTTGAGGAATGGATAAGTAAGAACGGTCTGAAAAAAATGAGCCGGACCAAGCTTACCATGACACTGGAAGAGATACTTCTGTCCTATATGGAAAAGCTTGGTACCGCCACCACCTTTGAGATCGACATGGTAAGGCGTAACGGTGACATACGCTTAAAGCTTACCGTCCCCGGAGAAGCCTTCAACCCCTTCTCATCGGAAAGCTATGTCCTTGAACATTTTAAGGGGACTTATGATGCACCTCCCCGTTGGACCCATGAGGACGGGGTCAATATCGTCCGCCTGCTCACGAATCTGGCCGGATATCTTGCCAACAAGAACTATAACAAAGTATATAACATAACCCTGTCAAACCTTGAGGATGACCTTGTTGACGGGGCTCTTGGCATCACGAAGACCTGTCTTGAAGAGCAGGGGACCGTCCTCATTGACGGCCTTGA
Source organism: Lachnospiraceae bacterium (assembly GCA_024693225.1). GTDB lineage: Bacteria > Bacillota > Clostridia > Lachnospirales > Lachnospiraceae > UBA2868. Next base: position 15,385 of record JAILLI010000014.1, on the reverse strand, counting down.
TATCAGGACCCTGGATCATGACACCATACGGTCAAACATAGCCGTGGTCACCCAACAGCCATATATATTCAATATGAGCATAAGGGAAAACCTGTGTATCGTCCGGCCTGATCTGACTGATGAGGAAATGGCGGATGTATGCAAAAAGGCCTGCATATATGATGAGATCATGAGCATGCCCAAAGGATTTGACACAGTCATCGGCGAAGGGGGTACCAATATATCCGGAGGCCAGTGCCAGCGTATTGCCATAGCCCGCGCCCTCATTCGCAACAGCAGGATCCTTCTTTTGGACGAGGCCACATCAGCCCTGGACAACATCACACAGATACGTATACAGAAGGCCATCGAGAACCTGCACGGTGACCGGACCGTGATAGTCATAGCCCACAGGCTTTCGACCATAATAAATGCCGACGTTATCTTCTTTATAGAGGATGGCCGGATACTTGACAGCGGCACCCACAAAGAACTGATGGAGAGCTGTGCCAGCTACCGCAGCCTCTACGGATGCGAGACGGTATGAAAATAATGACGGACTGATAAGGGAAGAAAAATGAACACGACTCTGATAATCTCTGCGATACTCTCAATGCTGGCAGGTATAGGTATATTCCTCGTGGCCTGCCAGACCATGAGCTCCAACCTGGAAGCTGTCAGCTCCAGTAAGCTCCGCTCCCTCTTTCGAAGGGTATCCGGCAACAAGATGATAGGGGTGGGGATAGGTGCGGTAACGACTGCCGCCATCCAGAGCTCCGGTGCGACCACGGTCATGATCATCGGTTTTGTAAATGCGGGCATCATGACACTGACGCAGGCGGCTACGGTCATATACGGCGCCAATATAGGTACGACCATAACAGGCCAGATCGTTGCCCTGGGAATGACAGGCAGCAACAGGGTCTCGACCACGGTCATCTTTTCGGCCTTTGCCGGTATCGGGGCAATGGTATCTCTTTTCGGGAAAAAGGATCAGATAAAACGCTGGGGAGGGATCTTCTCCGGCTTCGGTATGCTCTTTGTGGGACTTTCCATGATGAGCTCATCCATGGAGACCTTCTCGGGACTTGAATCCGTAAAGGTGTTTCTGGCAGGGATAAACAATGCCCTCCTGCTTGTCTTCGTCGGAGCTGTATTTACCGCCATCATCCAGAGCTCGTCGGTAATGACCTCCATAGCCATTACCATGGTCGTCACCGGTCTCATAACGCTTGATCAGGGCATATATCTTACCATGGGATCCAATATAGGGTCATGCGTGGTCGCTATGATAGCGGGTCTTGGCAGCGGGAAAAATGCCAAAAGGTCGGCTTTTATCCATCTGCTGTTCAATGTGGGCGGTGTGGTCGCCTTTCTGGTGCTCGGTCTTCTCATATCCCTCTTCAGCGGGGGCAGCCTGGATTTCGGCATCATATTTGAGCACCTGTTCCCCGGCGTACCCCAGATCCAGCTGGCCATGTTCCACACGATCTTCAATACCATGACTGTCCTGATATTCCTGCCTCTTACAGGGGCCCTGGTAGTGCTCGTGTCAAAGCTGATCCCCGACAGGGAGGAAGGAGAAAAAGAGGAGACCGGAAGGCTCTACTATGTTGACATGAACATGTTAAAGACGCCGCCCATAGCGGTTGACCAGCTCAAGAAGGAGATCATCAACATGGCCGATATAGCCATGCGCAATTATATATGTTCGCTGGAGACCATATGCAGTCTTGATTTTTCCAAACAGGACCAGTTCATGAAAAATGAGAAGGAGTTAGATTACATCAACAGGGAACTGGTCAAGTTCGTTGTCGAGCTGGCAAAGCTCCCCTTAAGCGAAAAGGACCATAAGTTTGTTTCCACCACCTTCCATACCATAAGCGATCTTGAAAGAGTGGGGGATTATGCGGAAAACATCATGGAATATGCCGACACCTTAAAGTCGGAGAATGAGGGCTTTTCCGAGTCGGCCATATCCGAGATAGCCTATATGAGGGAGCATTTAGAGAAGCTCTTTGACAGGGTTATAAAAGCATACGCCATGAAGGACAAAGAGGCACTCGATGAAGCATATAAGGTCGAGGACGAAGTGGACAGGATAACTTCAAGGATGGAAGAAAATCATATCATCCGTCTTAACAGGGGTATATGCACGGCCATAGTCGGATCCCAGTATATGTCCCTCGCTTCCAACTCCGAGAGGATAGCCGATCACTTCATAAACATGGGTAAGATGGTAAATCAGTGGTAAAAGAGCCAAAGGAGGGCAGAGATGGAAAGAGGGATATATTTTGACGCATGGTACAAAAACGAATACTGTTATCATCCCAGCCTCCCCATGAGAAACCTGCAGATGCTGGAAGATCTGGAAAAGTACCACGGTACCGTCCTTGTGTGGGCGGGACTTGGAGGTGGCAGCATCAGCCTGCCTTATCTTATGCATGAAGCTTTCGGTGAGGTGGACCCGCGTATGCAGATATACGGCTTTATGAATGACTCTGATTTTATAAAAGAGTGCAGCCGGCGGGGTATCAGCCTGTTCGGTATCGTTTTTGAGGTGCAGGGCTGGGAATATCCGGCCGTTTTTAATAAAGAGGGTAAGCTTGTAAAACTGAACCGGAGGGCGGAAGAGGATAAGAACATGACCAGGTACGGACTTTCCGAGTTCTCATCCGGCAAGTGGCCCGATGCCTTTCCGACCGGACTATATGACTATTATCCGGATGGGATCAGGGATGAGGACGGAAGACTTGTGGAAGATCTGTGGGAAGAGTGCTGTACCAGGGACCGTTTTGGAAACCCCATCCATGCCCGGTGGGTCGAGATAAAGGGACACAGGGAAGAGTGTTATCAGATGTGCCGCAACAACTATGTCTGGAGGCAGTATCTGAAAAAGATCATAGACATCCAGCTCGAGGCGGGTGTTCCCGGTATCCAGCTCGATGAATGTGAACTCCCCATGACATCCATCAATTCGGGCGGGTGTTTTTGCGACAGCTGTATGAAGCAGTTTCGGACCTGGCTTATCGGGAGGAAGAAGGAAGGAAGACTTGGTCCCGAATGGGAGGGGATCGACCTTGAGACCTTCCATTACGGGGAGTATCTGAAAGCCGGAGGCTTCACCTATCCGGAGAACGCCCCTTATTTCAGGGATTACTGGGAATTCCAGGTGCGGCAGGTGAAAAAGTACTTCGGAGAACTGGCTGATTATGCCAGGGACCGGGCGGAAGAAAAATACGGCAGGACCATCCTGGTATCGGGTAACTTTTACAACATGCAGCCCGCTTATTATCCCATAGAGAACAAGGTGGATATAGTCATCACCGAGATGGAGCACACCCTCTTCCGTCAGCCATACTATTACCGGTACTGTGCCGGCTTTGCCTACCAAAAGCCCGTCATAATAGCGGAAAACCCCTACGGCGGTATCATGCCCAGGCTCCTTGAGATGCTGGATGAGGGGAAGGGTTATGATCTCTACCGCATATATCTTCTTGAAGCATCCATGTACGGCTGCAATATGTCCGTTCCCTACGGAAGCTGGATGGGGAATACCATAAAGGACGCCTTCTGGGCGCCTTCGCATCTTACCCGGCAGATCCAGGATTTTCTCTATGAACATGATGAATGTTTCCCGGGTACCGGGCGGGGAAGGGCTGCCGTTCTCTATTCATACGGCAGTTATTACTGGCGTGATTCCAATAAGGGGAGCGGTGCCAACGGCATGCAGGATTCCTACGGATCCCTGATGGACGCAACGGCCAGCGAATGGCTGGATCCGGACCAGAAGCCGGTGCCTTTCTGGGATATCATAAGGGCAATGAGCGATATCAATGCCCAGTATGATGTGGTCATGCTCCCGGACGGAGAGCTCAGGGAGGATGATCTGACCTGTGACAGGCTCTCCCCCTATCCCCTGATAGTAGTGCCCGACTGCTTCTGCGTGACAAAAGCCCAGGAGGAGATCCTCCTTAAGTGCGCAAGGGATGGGAAAAAGATCCTGGTCGCAGGACGTATAGCCGAAGGGGATCTTAAGGACGAACTCGCAAAGACCGGCAATGCCGTCTTCGTGCCGACAGAGGGCCAAAAAGAAGATTACATGCCCGCATTTATGGCTGCCTTCAAGGGTCTCTACGATGAGATCGCACCGGTATGCTGCGATGCGGAAAAGATCGGAATACAGCGTTTTGATGACGGTGACAGGACATGGATCCATATCTTAAACTACAGGTATGACGAGGCATCAGACCGTGTGATACCTGCAGACAGTCTTGAGATAGAAGTCAGGGATGTCGCAGGATCGCAGCCGCTCGTGTACAGTCCGGAAGGGATCGAGCCGGCCGGGATAGAGACTAAAGCCGGAAACGGATGTATATACATCAGACTGAAGAAAGCAGGCCTTTACACGATCATCGAGATATAAGGGTGTTCATCTTGCAAAACATGCAGGAGTTATGGTAACATTGACAGACACACTGAAAATTCAGGGGAGTGTACCTTTCAATGAAAAAACACCCATTTTTAATACTGATGACGGCTGCCCTTATGACAGTGACCGGTGTTGTGCCTGTCATGGCGGATACCCTTGTCGAAAACAGCGAAAACACAGAGCTTACCGAAGCATCCGATCAGGAAGAGCTGACCGATCCGGAAGGCCATACAGCGGATGATACCGATCCGGAAGAAGTTAAAGATCCTTCGGAGGATGAGGGTGAAAATCCCGAAGAAGGAGATGACGGGTCGGGAGAAGATGTTTACGTGCCTTACGATGAAGGGCATGAAGAGGAAGTAAGAGAAGAGCCGAGGACCCTTGTGACCGTCATCGAAGAGGTCGTTGAGATCGTCGGGGACGAGAATGGAAAAGAAGAGGATGAGTCTTCGGAAGATACCCCTGATGAAGATGGCAAGGAAAGTGACGGGAAAGGTGATAAGGAAAAAAAGAAGGGCCCGCCCCGGTTCGCCCCTCCCCTTCCTGTGCCCTCTCTTACGGGCGACTGGCGCGAAGATTTTGTAGAAGTGGCAAGATCGCAGATAGGATACAGGGAGGCAAGTGACGGTTCAAGCTATTTCGGTAACCGGATAGGGATAACCTACAGTGCCTGGTGCACGGCCTTCATCACCTGGTGTGCAAAGAGCGCGGGTATCCCCCAAAGTTCCATACCACACGTTCTGACCTCGAGAAAATATGTCGAGATATATGCCCCAAAGGACAGGTTCTTTTATGTAAAAGGCGGTGTCGACGCTGCCGATACGGTGATGATGCGCGAGGGCGGTTATGAGGGCATAAAGACCATCAAGCCCACATCCATCAAACCGGGTGACCTCCTCCTTTTTGATACGGACGGGAACGGAAATGACGGTCCCGATCACGTGGCTATTTTCATAAGCTATGACAAAGAAGCCAGGGGCCTTGTCAATCTGTCGGGCAACAGCAACAATTCCGTCAATATCACAACAAAGGATCTTTCCACCCTTTTCGGAGTATGCAGGCCCGTGTTTGACAAAAAGGCATACAAGCCTGATGATGCCGCTTTTGACATGATCAGAAACACTTCCGAAGGCATAAAGATCAGGTGGGATGAGTGCGAGGGCGCCTCGGGATATGAGGTATACGCAAGAAAGATAGGCGAAGATGCCCCCGACGAGTATGTGCAGGTGACCGATGCAGCAGGCGTGTACAGTGAAAACACCTGGACTTTCACAGGACTTGAAAACGGGGAGAGACTTTCTTTTTATGTAAGACCCTATGCCATAGTAAGCGATGAATACCCGACCGTGAGGGTCTACGGCAGAAGGACCCCCAAAAAGTCCTATATCTATCTTGAAGTCTGTGAGCTTAACATACAAAAGGATGAAGAGACCTGCGGCGTATCCCTTGAATGGGAGGCAAATGACGATTGCAGCGGCTATCAGATACAGTGCAGCACCGACAGGGATTTTTCGGATCATAAGAGTATCACCGTTATGCCCGGTATGGCAGACCACAAGAAGCTGACAGGCCTTGATGAGGGGGAAGAATACTATGTGCGCATACGTCCCTTCATCAGGAGGAAGGATAAGACCTATTATGGGGCCTGGAAGCGGTATGAGACGGACACTTTTGTACAGGATACATGAAAAGGTTGTAAATAAGAGCCTGCTAATGTATACTTTTACTATATTTTGTGTTATCTGATGCTGCTAAAAAGGCGGCGGAAAGGACAGCTATGGCTACGAACAGCGGTAAGAACAGGACAGACGACAGGGTTTCCTTCATACACTCCATTGCGGCAAAGATAATGCTGCTGGTCTTTGTATGTCTGGTGATCACGATCACGGTGACTGCACTGATCTTTATAAGGAATGCCAAGACCGAGGTCACGGAAGTGACATTACACCTTATAGACAGCGTTACGAAAGCGGAGCGCGATCTGTTAAACCGCAAGATGCCGGGCCAGGCGGATACCCAGTTTTATGCAAACGCTCTCGGCAGCATAACTGTTGAAGGCATAGACGGTTCCTATGCATATCTTGTTGACAAGGACGGCACCATGCTCTATCATCCGACGGCTGAAAAGATAGGATCCCCGGTCGAGAATGATGTGGTCAAGGGTCTTGCGGCCCAGCTGCAGAGCGGACAGACGCCCGAGGACGGTGTTGCCAGGTATTACTACAAGGGAAGCTACAAGTACGCAGGATATGCGATCACCAACAAGAATCAGATCCTGGTCATTTCCGCCGATGAGCAGAAGGCTCTTGCATCCATGAACAGGATCAGGAACATAGGCATATTCGTTGCGATCGGTATGCTCCTTGTATCACTGGTCGGTGCATACGCCATGTCAGTCCTTATCGTGCGGCCCATAAAGCAGCTCACCGATATACTCGACAGAACGAGCAGGTTCGACTTCAGGCATAATCCCAACTCTGACAAGCTGGTCAAAAGACACGACGAGAACGGTGTCATGGCAAGGGCTGTCGGGGGCATGCGGTCAAGCCTTCGAAGGATGGTCTCATCCATTGAAGAGGCATCATTCAAGATCAATGGCAACGTGGATCAGCTCGAAGATGTCACCAACGTAGTCAACTCCATGTGTACGGACAACTCGGCCACGACCGAAGAGCTTGCGGCAGGAATGCAGCAGACATCGGCAACAGCCGAGAGCATATATGCCAATATAGGCTACATGAAGACAGGAGCGGAGGATATCGAGGCCCTGTCAGAGGCAGGCGATACCATGTCCCGCGAGGTAATGGACAGGGCAGCCAAGCTGCGTGACAAGACGGTAGCCGCAACATCAAGAACAAAAGAGAAGTACGAATCGGTCAAGATCCGTTCCGACAAGGCCATAGAGGATTCAAAGGCAGTCGAGAAGATTAACGCCCTTACAGATTCGATCATGGCCATATCATCACAGACTTCCCTGCTTGCCCTTAACGCATCCATAGAGGCGGCAAGAGCAGGTGAAGCAGGCAGGGGCTTTGCGGTAGTTGCAACGGAGATAGGCAACCTTGCCAACCAGACCTCGACCACGGTCGCAGACATCAACAATATCGTAAGCGAAGTCAACAACGCCGTCAGCAATATGTCCGCATGTCTTGCGGAGACGGGAACCTTCCTGGAGGAAACGGTCCTTGCCGATTATTCCGAATTTGCCCAGGTATCCGAGCAGTACAATGATGATGCCGTCAAATTCCAGGAGAGCATGAACGATGTTCACGAGTCCATAGTCAACCTCACCGAATCAATCGCCAAGATCAGCGATGCCATCTCCGGCATCACATCAACGGTCGGCGAATCAACGGTAGGTGTCACAGATATAGCAGAGAAAACCACCGACATGGTAAGCCGGACCAGCGAGACCAGCGGCCTTGTTGAAGAGAGCAAGAACTGCGTAGTCCAGCTCCAGGATATCGTCGGCGAATTCCAGATGGATTAAATGTCGTGATTTGCAAAGCAAATCACGACAGGCAGAGCGCCGCATGAGCGGGTACGGCCAACTTTATGGATTCACAGATCATGACAGGCGGCGAGTGGGAAGAAGCCTTGCACATATCCCACATGTAATGTGGGATGCCGCCACGGCGAGTGGCACCGCGACGCCCCATCCGACGAAGTCGGATCAAAATGGCGGAGCGACCTTGTTTGACGGGTACGGCACCTATATCTTGTACCTCCTTCGACCCCCACCACAAAATATCTGATAACTGCTATATAATAGACATATTTTCTGAAATTTCCACTTACATTTTCCTCCCGAATGATGTAAAATAGCATTTGAACCGTGTTTTTTCGATCAGTTTTTTCAAATAATTCAGGAGGTTAATATGTTCAGGATAGGTGATACGGTAGTATGCAGTAACGGAGTGTGTCGGATCGAGAAGATCGGACCTCTTGCAGATATGGGCAAATCCGTGTCAGGCCGTTCATATTACACCCTCCGCCCGTGTTTTGACAACGCGGCGACCATATATGTTCCCGTGGACGGAGATGAGAATGCTCTCAGGTTTGCTCTCGGACGGGAAGAAGTCAATCAGCTCATGGATGAGATCGAGGACCTTGAACAGATCAATATCAAGGATGAGAAGAGTCGTGAGCTCGAGTACAGGAATGCTGTCAATTCCAAGGACCCCAGAAAACTCATACGTATAATCAAGACCATGTATTTCAGGAGGAAAGCACGTATCGAGAGTGGCAAAAAATCAACTGCCATAGATGAGAGATACTTCCGTATAGCGGAAAACAGGCTCTATGAGGAAATGGCATTTGCCCTCAACAAGGACCGTGACGAGATCAAGGAATACATTAGAAACTACATCGAAAAGAAGTAGCCGACAGACAATACAGTGATGAACAAAGAGATGTGCCTTCCCCACATCTCTTCTCTTTTGTGGTATAATATGTCAAGATTTGCGAAGCAAATCTTGACAGGCGGAGCGCCGCTTGAGCGGGTACGGCCAACTGAATTGGATCCGCAAATCACGTCAGCCCGAGCGGCGTTTGAGCGGACTCAATATTGCGAAAGATTTAATCGTGATTTGCAAAGCAAATCACGTCAGCCAGAGCGGCGTTTGAGCGGACTCAATATTGCGAAAGATTTAATCGTGATTTGCAAAGCAAATCACGTCAGCCCGAGCGGCGTTTGAGCGGGTACGGCCAACTATATTCATAACCAACATCGACTGCGTCGATGTCGCCGTGTCAAGAATGCTACGCATTCATGACATTGGATGAGCGGGTACGGCCAACTGAACTGGATCCGCAAATCACGTCAGCCCGAGCGGGCTCAATCAACTTTTATTAAACCTATGAGAAAGACATTCATCACATATACATTGTTCATAGCGGCCATGTCAGCCTTTATCGCCCTTCGTGTATCTGCCGGAAAGGCCCTTGCGAGTGAGCGCACCAAAGCCCTTGAGGAAGATGCGCAGGACACGGCACAGACAGTGGAAGAGGACACGGGACCTGTTGCCGCGGAAACGACACAGGAACCGGCTGATCCCGGTGTCTTAGCATCAGAGGAAGAAGATACCGGTGATACGGATGACAGGGAATATCTCTGGCATGGAGATGTTGAGCCTGTTGCTCCATATTCGGGCACAGCTCCCAGGATAGTCTGCTGGGGGGACAGCCTTACGGTGTCGCTTGACGGGGAGACCGCTTATCCCGATGTCCTTCGGGAACTGTCGGGATGCGAGGTTGTAAACTACGGAGTTGACGCGGAGAATACCGCCATGATCGCTGCAAGAGAAGGGGGACTGCGGGTCAATGTCAAGGCAACGGTCATACCTTCCGCCCCTGATCTTATCCCTGTTTTTTTAAGGACGGAAAATGACGGTCATGTTTTCTTTTTAAATAACGGCGACGGCGGAGTCAATCCCTGCATGATAGGTCCCATAGAAGGCGATCTGCAGAAGCTCAACGGATCCTACTATTTCAGCCGCAGGAAGAAGGGTGAAAGATATGTCGTTGATGACGGCACACAGTTTATCACCCACGCCATGCAGGATGCCGGGGATGGAGATGTACTGGTGATCTTTGCGGGGACGAATGATCTTCCGGACCGCAAAACCGTCGGCAACATAATAAAGCTTGAACGTGCCATGCTCGAGTACGCCAACTGCGACAGATATATCATAGTCGGGCTTACCTACGCGGGAGGCATCCCCGATATCGATGAAGTCAATAAGGCGCTTGAAGAAGAATTCGGCGACAATTTTATAGATATAAGAACATATATGCTCAAATATGGTCTTGCGGATGCCGGGGTTATAATGACACCGAAGGATGAGGACGATATAAATAAAGGAGAGATACCGGCATCGCTTAGAAGGGATTATGTTCACGGTAACAGACATTATCACAGACTGCTCGGGGAGCAGATCTACAGGAGGATGAGATATCTGGGTTACCTGGAATAGATCCTGCCGGCTGATGTAAAGTATTCGCCGGAAAAATATCAAATAAGGCAGGGAGGACTCATGATCTACACACTGACTTACAATCCGTCCATCGATTATCTCGTTACGGTTGATACCCTTGAGATAGGGAAACTGAACCGTATGCGCAAGGACACGTACTTTTACGGGGGAAAGGGCGTTAACGTATCCCAGGTGCTCAAAGAGCTTGGGATAGAGAATACCGCTCTGGGATTTGTTGCCGGCTTTACCGGAAAAGAGATCGAGGAAGGACTGCAGAAGAAGGGAATCCGTACCGATTTTGTGCATCTGCCGGAAGGCCATTCACGTATCAATATCAAGTTCAACGGGATAGAAGAGACCGAGGTCAATGCTCCGGGCCCCTTCGTTGATGCGGTCAGCATGCGGGCATTGCGTGACAGGGTACAGCAGATAGGAAAGGATGACATCCTTGTCCTTGCCGGTGTGGCATCGGCCAACATGGAAAAGGATACTTTTTCCACCCTTATCGCGGAGCTTCCCTACAGGGATACGAGGGTGATACTTGACACAACGGGTGAGGGGCTCATCAACGCCCTCTGTTATCATCCCTTCCTGATCAAGCCCAACATAGATGAACTGTCGGATCTTTTCCATGAGACTTTCACACCGTCGGATGTGGGCTCGATCGCCCAGGCTGCAAGGCGTCTTCAGGATAAGGGAGCAAGGAACGTGCTCGTATCCATGGGAGAGGACGGGGCAGTCCTTATAGCCGAGGACGGACAGATATACCAGAGACCTGCACCCGCGGGCATAGTGGTCAACACCATAGGTTCGGGTGACTCGATGGTCGCCGGTTTCCTTGCCGGATACCTTCAGAATAACAATATGGAAGATGCTCTGTGTCTTGGGATCTGTGCGGGCAGCGCAAGTGCATTTAACGAAGGCTTCGCCCGCGGCGATGAGATAATGCAGTTATATAGATTGTCAAGATGATAAGCGCGACAAGCGGAGCGCTTATCATCTTGACAGGCGGAGCACCGTATATCCCATATGAAATATGGGATGCCGCCCGGCGAGGGATGAGCGGGTACGGTAGTTTTGTCTAAGTTATCTACCTGATCTTCGAAGGCCTGGGGAAATACCTTACCCAGGCTTTTCCTAATATCTTATCCTTATAGACGAACTTGTTGTTCCAGTATCTGGAATCCATGGAATTGTTCCTGTTATCCCCCATCATGAAGTAAGCACCCTCGGGCACTGTGTAGGGCCCGAAGTCACCAAGGGGTGTGGTCCTTAAGTATGCCGACTCGTCAAGAGGCTCTTCGGCATCATCTATGTAGACTTTCCCGTCTCTTACCTCGACTGTTTCCCCGGGAAGACCGATCACCCTTTTTATAAAATATTCGCTTTCATTATCGGGATAAAGGAAGATGACTATATCTCCCCGCTGGGGATCCGAACCCTTATAAGCGAGCCGGTTGCCGATCAGGCGGTCTCCGGTCATTATAGTGGGTTCCATAGATGCCGAGGGTATCTTGGCATTTACTATTATGAACCTGCTGAGCAGAAAAGCCAGACAGGCAGATATGACGATCACAACGATCCATTCGAACGCTTCGTGCGCAAAGTTGTTATTTTCCATCTATATTCACCAAAGGGTGCAGGGCACCTTACATTATTTGCAACATCAACAACGGTACATTATAATATAATCGTTTTAGTAAAACAAGGGAGAAAGATCGCAAAATGCAGTTTAACTCCATACCATATATCATACTGTTTCCGCTGGCGGCCCTTGCCTGCCTGATCATCCCGAAAAAGCTGCGCTACATCTGGCTCCTGCTGGTAAGCTTTGCCTTTTATTATACAGGGTCGGAGGGTTCTGCGGCCCTTCTTCTGATCTGTATCGCCATAACATATGCAGGTGCATGGCTCATCAAAGCGGCCGATAACAGTCTTTTCAAAAAGATCCTCCTGGCCCTGACGGTGGGAAGCCAGGTCGCAATCCTTTTTGTTTTCAAATACCTTGATATGACCCTTGGGCTTTTGGGGAGCGGCCTTCGCTTTAACCTGATACTGCCGCTTGGCATATCTTTTTACACCTTTACGGCCATAGGATATCTGATCGATGTTTACAGGGGAAGCGTTGAACCGGAAAAAAATCCCCTGCGTCTGGCCCTCTTTTTGTCCTTTTTTCTCTCCATAGTATCGGGGCCCATAAACAGGGCCAAGGATCTTCTGCCCCAGTTCGGCTTTGAACGGGAAGATGCACCATCCCTTGATATGGCAAAGACGGGCATGCAGAAGATGCTGTGGGGGTATTTCCTCAAGCTTGCGGTCGCAGGCAGGCTGGCCATCGTTGTTGACAAGGTGTATTCCGATGCCGCGGCTTTCTCGGGACTTGAGATAGCTTTTACCGCATTGGCATATCTTTTCATGCTCTACTGTGATTTCGAGGGTTATTCCCAGATAGCCACAGGAAGCGGATACATACTGGGTATAAGGATGAGGGAGAACTTCGCCCAGCCCTTCTTTTCCTTAAGTACCGGGGAGCTGTGGAGAAGATGGCATATCTCCCTGTCCTCCTGGTTCAAGGATTATCTCTACATCCCCCTCGGGGGCAACAGGCACGGTAAGTTCAGGAAGTACCTGAATACTTTTATCGTGCTTGCCATTAGCGGCATATGGCACGGGGCCAACCTGACCTTTGCCATATGGGGAGCCATAAACGGAGCCTTTATCATCATGGGACAGATCCTGCTGCCTGTAAGGGATAAAGCAGCCGGAATGCTCTCGGATAATTTATGCAAAAGTCAAGCGTCAAAAGCCGCCTTTGATAAGGTCAGGGGCTTTTTGAAGAGGGTGGGTGTCTATATCCTTACGTCCTACACCTTCATATGGTTTGCAAATAAGGATGTAAAAAGCGCATATCTTGCCGTAAAAGGTATATTCACGCGCTTTTCCCTGCGGGATGCGGCCGGCCTTACTGGGCTGGGGCTGGGGACTTTTAACCTCTGCCTTGTTCTTGCCATGGCCCTCTTTGTACTCTTCTGCGACAGGGCCGCATACAGAAAAAAGTGCGATACACCGTCTCTTGTAAAGAATGTACCGGCATGGCTGCGGTGGATCATATATTATGCCCTGCTGACAGCCATACTCTTTTCCGCAAACTTAACAGGCAAGGAATTCATTTATTCGAAGATGTAGGGCGATGGGATGAAAAGGATCAGATTTCTTGCAAAATGCATACTGGCCTCGATCCCGGCGATAGCCCTTATCGCCTATACTTTGCTTTGCCCTTTTTGCTACATGGATGAGGAGTATCCGGCATGGACATATACAAAGCATGTAGCGGAAGGAAAGGAGTGCGCGGGAGAGGATTTTGACACTGTGATCCTCGGTGATTCGGTTGCAATGAGTTCGATCATGCCGGCCCTTATGGACGGCTCGTGCGTAAACCTTGCCGTAGGCGGGGCAACTTCCATAGAGATGTATTATTATATGGAAGAATATCTGAAAAACCACCAAGCCCCCCAAACTGCCCTTATCCTCTTCGGGCCCTTCCATTACTGGCATATAGACAATTACGAGACCCGTACCCTCTACTTTAAGGCAGTGCCTTTTTCAAAGCTTTCGGAACTCTACGAAAATGCCAGGCTTTGCGGAGCATCTTCCGTCTGGCGAAAGGGTGCCGTAACGGGTGAGATATCGGCCAGGTGCGGTCTTCCCAACAAGTACCTGCCGGCCATAACCGCGGCCCGCTTTACGGGCAGATATGATATAAACAAGGCTGCCTACAGGGACCTTCAGGCATCCCTTGGCTGGGGATCCTTCGGTGAACAAAATGAGTGCTACGACGAATCCTACGAGACATCCTACGAGGATATGGAGATCGACGGTGATGCGAGGCTCATAACCCTTTATATGCAGAAGCTCCTCCGCCTTTGCGCCGATGAGGGCATTCATGTAAAGCTTTTGCAGCCCGCCGTCAATACCGCCACCTTCGATAATCTTAACGAGCATTATTACGGCTCCTACAGAAACTATATCAAGCAGATCTCGACAGTCTGCCCCGGCATGGAATATGAGACCGACCTTCGGTCCTACGACGGAAAGTATTTTTCCGACACCTCACATCTGAACCGGGCCGGTGCCGAGAAATATACGAAGGAGATTGTCAAAAGGGACAGGGTTATCAGGTAAGGAGGAGGACAATGGAGACCTATCGTTTTTTGGAACTGGTGGAAAAAGAAAAAGGTTTTGAATTCTATCAGGCCTTTGCCGATGAAGTTGACTGGGTGATAGGAGGCAAGGATGATACGGTCTGGTTTGCCGTCCTGAAGGACCGGTCTGTTAAGGAGACTTATATTGGGACCCTCAAAGACGGTGTATGGACCGATCGCAGGATCAAGGGTAAGGGAAAGAAGAAGACCGAAGAGGAGATGAGCGCAGGCTCCACCGTAAGGCGCGTGGAAGAGAGAGCCTATTTCATGCAGGATGCCCAGTGGGTAGCCGGCAGAAAGCCGAAGCTTATTGAGGATGCCCATACACATTATCATTATGTGTACGGTTTTGGTGACAAAGCCCTGGATGTATCGGAAGTTTACGGGGTAAGCATCGCCTACTCTGATATCAAGGACCCGTCGGCAAGTTACCACTTAAGATATCTGTATACGGGCGAAGATGTGAGCAGACCGGAATCTTAAGAGGTTACTGGTATACATTAACGAGAGTGTAGAGGCAAATGCTACTGACGATAACACGAGAAAGCTCGATGAGATCGTAAGAAGGACGAAAGCGAAAAAGGACGTAGGGGTAAAGTATATGAAGAGTCTGCAAATAAAAAGTCAAGCGAGAGTGTCAAGATAAGTGTGTAAGTTTTTTATCATAATCGGCGACCATTACGGCCGCCGGTTATTTTTATGCCTCTAAAATGATTCATATTTCAGGATCCTCTTTTGTATCTTATCATCGGTGGAGAGCTGGTTCCGGACGAGAGCCCAATTAGGAACAGGCCGAT
>JAILLI010000212.1 GCA_024693225.1 Lachnospiraceae bacterium | reverse complement strand
AATGAGAAAAAAGTTCTTGACATTTTATATTGCGCAAAATATAATATGACAAAAGATAAATATCAATGTTCATTCCAGACAGGAGGTAAAGAATATGGGATTTTATGATCAGAGCGTAACAGCAGCTAACGGTGAAGAGATATCCATGAAGGAATATGAGGGAAAGGTTGTCCTTGTTGTAAATACTGCAACGGGATGCGGCTTCACCCCTCATTACAAGGATCTCGAGGAAATGTATGAGAAGTACCATGACAGGGGATTTGAGATCATCGATGTTCCCTGCAACCAGTTTGCGGGACAGACACCCGGAACCGATGAGGAGATCCACGAGTTCTGCCAGCTCAAGTACAACACACGGTTTCCGCAGATGAAAAAGTCGGATGTCAACGGTGAGAATGCGATTCCCCTGTTTAAGTATCTTAAAGAG
Source organism: Lachnospiraceae bacterium (assembly GCA_024693225.1). Taxonomy (GTDB): domain Bacteria; phylum Bacillota; class Clostridia; order Lachnospirales; family Lachnospiraceae; genus UBA2868. The sequence goes on along the minus strand of JAILLI010000212.1, from coordinate 17,296 downwards.
CAGAAGGGGTTCGAGGGCTTTGGAAAAGGAGCGACAGCGCTTGCCATGAATGCTATGCTCAAGAAGATCGACAAGGATTTTAAGAACAATCCCGAGATCAAATGGAACTTCACGAAATTTGTGATCGACAGAGAGGGAAATGTGGTGGCCAGATTTGAGCCCACGGCAAAGATGGATGATGTGGCAAAGCTGGTAGACGGCCTTATGTAGAGGACAGTATATAAGGCAACGGATCAGGCAGAACAGGAGGATTTATGATATGAGTTCATTGGTAGCATATTTCAGTGCGGAGGGAAGGACCGGCGGGATAGCTAAAGAGTTTGCCCAAAGGACCGGTGCGGATCTGTTTGAGATCATCCCAAAGGAGCCTTACACAAAGTCAGATATAAACTATCTGAATCCCATCTCAAGATGTAACCGGGAGCAGATAGGCGGCAAGGATGTTCCCGTAGAAGGAAGCATAGCAGATTTTGGCAGGTACGATACCGTATATCTGGGTTTTCCGATCTGGTACGGGCAGGCACCGAGAGTGGTCCATACATTTGCCAAAGAATACGACTGGACAGGCAAGACGGTACATGTATTTGCAACATCGGGAGGAAGCGGTATAGGAAAGACCGCTGAAAAACTCTCACCATCTCTTAAGGGAGCAGCATCGGTTGATGCAAAGATCATCAAGGCTGCTTCTGACATATGATATTGCCAAACGTGTATAGGCGGGACGGGGTTACGGGATCGGAAAATGAGCCTGTAACCCCGGTCTGTATATGGCGGCACTATCTGTCTTAAACAATTCTTTTGCAGCAGCTGCCGCATTCCCAAGACTATATACCGGCAGGATTTGCCATTTTTTGCAGAAGGGCTATAATGTATAGAGGGTTTTGTAAGGACCAACGGAGAGATTAAGCATGATTTACTATGATCATTTGCCCCTGGATGAGGATATCCTGAAAGCTCTGGGCGAACTTTCCATCAACTATGTTTTTCAGCCCATATTCCATCCGGACGGGAAAACCGTATATGCATGGGAAGCCCTCATGCGGCCTACAGGGATGACGGTGACCGAACTCATAGGTGACTATACAAAGAAGGATAAACTGCACGTTCTGGAGGTGGCTACCTTCTTCGGAGCCATGCAGGCATATTTTTTAAGAGGATACGATCAGAGGGTCTCGATCAATTCATTCCCGTCCGACTGCATGAGAGATGAAGAGGCGGATGTCTTTCTCGAGTATTTCGGGGAAGAGATCAGGGGAAGGATGATCATAGAGAATCTGGAGTATCCCTTTTTTTCACTCGAACACTGGAAGGCAAAAAAAGCGTCCGTAAAGCACATGGACAATCTGCTGGCGGTTGACGATTTCGGCAGCGGGATCAATGATATCGAAAGAGTGGAGATCATGCTGCCGGATATAGCGAAACTCGACAGGGAGCTTATAGCAGGGATAGATCACATGACAAAAAAACAGGAGAATGTGAAAAAACTCCTTCCCTATTTTCATGAAAAGAATATCCTGGTCGTGGCGGAAGGTGTCGAACAAAAAGAAGAGTTTGAATATCTTACCGGTATCGGAGTGGATCTCTTCCAGGGCTTCTACCTTGCAGAACCGGCGTGATAAAAGATGTGAACGGATACAGGGAAACAAAGAGATACAGAAACAGGGGTTGAGGGAATGCGGTTATTTTCAAGTACAGGCAGAAGCCGGCATTCCTTCCTTTCGGACGAAAATCTGAATGGCAGGATCATCAGCACGGTTTCCATCTACGGCTCTTCCAAGCAGCTATGTCTGGCCATACCGACACCCGGACTTACGATAATGGGCAAGCCCTTTAAGGCCTGCTTCGTTCAACTTGATATAAAGGATATCGTCGACCTGCTCGCTTTTGATGATGAGGGAAGGACCAGTTTTGCCCTCTATGCACAGAACGGGGCCAACCTGTCCGGTACGGAACTGGGACCTGTTATATTGCACCATAATTTCTTTGAAGCCCTTAAGGATATCGTTCCCGTGAATGTCTGGAAAGATAACAGGGAGAATTTTGAAAATGCGGAAGAAGGCAGTATAACCTTTGATTCGGGAGAAGCGGAGGAAACACTGTGCTATGTTCCCATTCAGGATACGGGCTGGGAGATGGCAGTACTCATCCGTGAAAGTGTCATTCAGGACCAGATAAGGGATATAAGTGAAAAGAACCTTGACACCAACAGAAGTCAGATCGCCTTTACCTTTATAGCAGCCCTTGGTCTTGCCGGTATCCTTCTGCATCAGTTTAGAAAGCTTTCAATGGTAAGACTCGAAGAAGAAAAAGAGACCAGCAGGACCTTCCAGACCATGGCAAATACCGACTCCCTTACAGGCGTCAGGAATAAGCTCGCATATACCGAAAATGAGGCGGCCATCAACAGCCAGATAGAGGCAGGTGAGCTGCCAAACCTCGGTGTTGTTGTCGGAGATTTAAACGGCCTCAAACATGTCAACGATACCCAGGGGCACGCAGCAGGAGATACCCTGATAAAAGATGCCTGTGCCATGATCTGCGATTACTTCAAACAGGGTGCTGTCTTTAGGATCGGCGGTGACGAGTTCGCCGTTATCCTTCAGGGCAAAGGCTTTGATACCATGCAGGAAGCCATAGATGACTTAAACCGCAAGGTTGAAGAGAACATAAAGGAGAACGGTGTGGTCGTTTCGATCGGCTATTCGGTCCTGGGTGATGAGGATACAAAACTTCGGGACGTTTTTGAAAGAGCGGACCAGATGATGTATGAGCGCAAGAAGGAGCTGAAAGCCATGGGAGCACAGACAAGATAGAGGGGTAGGTAACCGATCCCGGGAAGGATTTATCTTGACATAATATATTGCGCGAAATATACTAGGGCAAAAGAAAAGGTGATGGGGGCTGATATGGCTGTAGAAGATGGTGTATGGATCATGAGAGGGCTTGACTGGAATGACCCTTATCGTATCCGAACCTGGCAGGAGCTGGTCAACTGGATAGATGAAGTCGGTTTCCTTCCCCTCTTTGCAAACGGTGTGGAAGGGTTTTCCGCTGAAGAGCACGTTTCGCCGGATTACTGGTGGACGGGGATAAGGGAAGAGGATCCCTGGGAGTGGCGTGAGATCATAGCGGCGGATCACAGGGTGGCTTACGGGAAGTTCTTTGATAAAAAGGCGGGGTTCATAAGCCTTAAATGGCTGCCCTACTTTGTCAATTACAGGCGGAACGGATATGATTTTGATGCCCGGTGGGAGGACGGCCTGGCAAACCGCAGGGAAAAGAAGATCATGGATATGCTGACAGGCAGGGATGCGGACGGTGACGTGACCTTTCCCGATGATCAGATACTGTCCACCGATCTCAAGAAGAGGGCCGGTTTCGGGAAAGGCGGGGAGAAGAATTATCCCGGAATAATAACGGGACTGCAGATGCAGACCTATCTTGTGATAACCGATTTTCACAGACGAAGGAACAAAAGAGGAGAGGAATACGGGATGCCGGTATCCGTTCTCCTGCCGCCTGAAGCCGTATGGGGATATGAAGCCGTAACGGCGGCTTATAAAGAAAACCCCGCAGCAAGTTATGACCGGATCGCGGAACGTATCAGGGAAGTGTTCCCCGGTGCGGATGATGCGGCTATAACAGATCTGATAGGAAGGTGAAAAATGTCACAGAAATATGAACAGCTTTTACTGAAGAACCAGCTGTGTTTTCCTTTATATGCGTGCAGCAGGAAGATAGTGGGCAATTATACTCCCTACTTAAAGCCCTTAGGGCTCACCTACACACAGTACATAGTCCTGATGGTGCTGTGGGAAAAAGAGAGCGTGACCGTGGGCCAGTTAGGAGAGACCCTCTGCCTTGATGCCGGAACCCTGACACCTCTTCTCAAGAGGCTGGAAAAGGCAGGTCTGGTCACAAGAAGACGTTCGGAAGAAGATGAAAGAGTGACGGTCATAAGCATCACCCCCGAGGGAGACAGGCTCAAGGAAGTGTGTAAGGATATTCCCATGAAGATGTCCGGTAAAGGCTCGGCACTTACGGAGGAAGATGCAAAGGAACTGTACAGGCTCCTCTATCTCTTTCTTAACGACAGGAAATAACAGTATCAGGAGGATGAGATCCCATGTTGGTTGAGACTAAAGCAAAAGTCGGTGTTTTTTCAATAGCTCTCGGAGCCTATCTTCCCCAGTTTCCCTCTCTTGTACCGGAATTTGAAAACCAGTATTCCGATTTCAAGAAGAGGATACCGGATACGGTAGAGCTTGTTGACGGTGGACTGGTGACGACCAAGGAGATGGCAATGTCAGCCGGGGATAAGTTCAGGGCGGCGGATGTGGATCTGGTCATAATGCAGCTTCTGACCTATGCCACCAGCTATAATATGCTTCCGGCCGTACGTGATCTTGATGTGCCGGTAGTACTTGTCAACCTTCAGAAGAAGAAAGCTCCCGACTATGCAAAGACCGATACCGCCACCTGGCTGGGTGAGCTCTATGCCTGTGGGGCTGTGGGCGAGATGGTCGCGGATCTTGACCGTGCAGGAAAACGCCATGCAGTGATCACAGGGGTTGTTGAAGGGGGAGATGCCGAAGCTGATGAGCAGATCAGGGACTGGTGTCTTGCCGCCCAGGTACGCCGTCGCTTCAGGGATACCAATATAGGCCAGATAGGACGTCCCTATCCCGGCATGATGGATCTGTATATAGATGAGACCAACCTCTATCACAGGATGTGGCTCTATACCAAGCAGTTCGACTGGGAAAAGATGTGGGCCATAGCTGATGATGTCACGGATAAGGATATCATTGGTAAAAAGGCAGAGGAGATACTTGATACCTTTGAGATCGAGGGCGGAGGCAGTATAGAAAAAGTTTGGGACATGGCCAGATATGTGGTCGCTTTTGAAGACTGGGTAAGGAAGGAGAAGCTTGGCTTTGTAGCCTCTCACTATGACGGATTTGCGCAGGGGGTGGCCGGTAAGCTTGACAGTATGCTGATCCCCGCTTTTTCCATGCTGATAAAAGAAGGGACTGCATGTGCCGTAGAGGGTGATATCAAGGTGGCAATGGCCATGGGCATGCTCAAGACCATCTCCGGCACGGGCCAGCTGTCCGAGATGTATTCGATAGATTTTGATGAGGATATATGTATCATAGGACACAGCGGGAGCGGGGATGCGGACATATCGCAGGCAGCAAAGCCTACCATGAAGATCGTCCCTGTATTTCACGGCAAGACGGGCGGAGGATATCTGACCCAGTTCTACCCGCCTGCAGGTCCCATCACTTTCCTTGCCATAACCCAGGACAGGGACGGGAACTTTAAATTTGTCGTTGCGGAAGGCGTAAATGAGGAGGGCCCCATCTTCACATTCGGGGATACCAATATGCGGATGCGCTTTACATGCAGCGCAAGGGACTTTGTCAACAGGTGGAGCGAAGCGGGTCCCACACATCATATGGCTGCAGCGGTCGGCAGACATACCGAGACCATAAAAAAGGTTGCAAAGATCTTTAACATTCCCGTGGAAGTGATAACCGTATAAGAGGAGATGGATCATGATCTGTAAGGGTTTTAAGATGAAACTGTATGAAGGCATGGAGGAGGAATATACAAGGCGTCACAATATGCTGTGGCAGGAGATGCGCGAAAGCATCCATAAGCACGGGGGCCGTAATTATTCCATATATCTTGACAGGGATACCATGACCCTTTTCGGCTATATAGAGATCGAGAGCGAAGAAGAGTGGGCAAAGCAGGCAGATGAGCCCATCAACCGGAAGTGGTGGGACTTCATGGCGGATATAATGGAGACCAATCCGGATAAGAGCCCGGTATCTGCGGATCTTGTGAGTGTATTTCATCTGGACTGACAAAGGATATGGCAGAGCACTGATATGAAGAAGGAAGAAAAGACAAATGTAATGCGGCTTCTTGACGGTAAGGGCATCAGCTACCAAAGCCACACATATAAGCAGGATGCCACCCTGACAGGCGAAGAGATAGCCGACATACTTGGCGAGGACAGAAGTAAGGTATTCAAGACCCTTGTGACACAGGGAAAGTCCGGTGCATATTATGTGTTTGTTGTACCGGTAGAGGCGGAGCTGGACCTTAAGAAGGCCGCAAAGGCTTCGGGGGAAAAGGCTGTTGCCATGATAAAGCAGAAGGACCTTCTGGGCCTTACGGGTTATGTTCACGGAGGGTGTTCTCCGATCGGTATGAAGAAGCAGTTTCCGACCTTCATACATGAGACGGCAGCGGGCTTTGACAGGATATTTGTCAGTGCCGGAAAGGTAGGATACCAGATAGAACTGGCCCCCGGAGATCTTATGGTAATGGCGGGATGCAAAAGCTGTGACGTCATAGCATAAGACGGGATCCCATGCAGCACCGGCGCCTCACCGGAGGCGCAGGATGAAGAGGAGAGATATCATGAAAAGAGACAGGCTCGGAAGGCGGACGGCAATGTCGCTTTTTGGTGTGATCGTATGTGCGGTCAGCGTCGGAATATTCAAGATCGCGGCACTGGGAGTTGACCCCTTCCAGTCCTTTATGGCGGGGCTGGATGCCCTGGTACCGATAAAATTCGGAACACTTTATGTGATGGCAAATGCCGCACTTTTGCTGTTTGCCCTCGCCTTTGACAGGCATTACATAGGTATAGCCACATTTATCAACCTTTTTCTGCTCGGATATATCACACAGTTCACATACGAATTCCTGCAGACGGTCATAGTCGATCCGTCTCTTACGGTCAGGATACTGTGCCTTGTCATCGGAGTTGTCATCATATGTTTCGGATCTGCTTTTTATATGACGGCGGATCTTGGTGTATCCACATATGATGCCATAGCCCTGATCATATGCAACACCTGGAAAAAGGGCAGGTTTTCTTATGTGAGGATCATCACGGACCTGGTATGTGTCATAGCGGGAGTCATATTATTCCTTGTATCGGGAGGGGAGGTATCCTCAATTCCAACTATAGCCGGGATAGGGACTGTGATCACAGCCTTTTTCATGGGTCCTATGATAGAGTTCTTTAACGTGCATATTGCAAGACCGGTTCTGAAAGGGAAGGATGACAATGAATCCTGAGATAAGAATGAGCGTGTCGACCATGACACGAACGAAAGACAGCAAGGCCGTCTATGTCCTTTTTGAGGATAAGGGAAAGAGCGCGGAGATAGCCCTTCCGGATTGCAGGATAGTTTCCAACAAAGGCTTTTCCGATGAGGAGATAGGGCAACTTAAGGACTATGTGCAAAATGAGTGCGACAGCATATACGAGATCGCAAAGGGCATAAATCCCATAAAAGCTTTTCTCGGAAACCAGTAGTTTGGCGAGAGCTGTTGACCGGCAATGTTTATGATCTGGATTGACAGGGGAGAGGAAGACTTGAGAAAAAGGATTGACGAGATCAGTATGATGAAGGGTTTCGGGATACTCTTCGTCATCATGGTTCATATGATGAGCATATCGGGTATCAAAACGCACCTGCTGACTTCGATATTTGCTCCTGTCATGTTAAATTTCTACCTGATCAGCGGATACACGACCCGTATAAGCGAAACAGGTCCCCTGCACCAGGTGGTAAAAAGAGCAAAGAGGCTGCTCATACCCTATTACCAGTATTCGGCGGTAATGCTGGCAGTCTATTTTGTCATATATGTCATTGCAGGTGGAAGATCACTTGCCTGGTATGGTGACGGAGCTATGGGGATACTCTTCCAGCTCCAGTCCGTCCACCTGTTCGATCCTGCATCTGCCGGAGTGCATCCCATGTTTTACGGGGCATTGATCGGATGGTTCGTATTTCAGATGATGGTGTCTGATCTTATATTCATTCCCCTGGTCTATTTCTTTGAAGGAAAGAAAAGAATATATAAGTTCATCACCGCAGTGGCGCTCCTTGCTGCCGGAGCTGTCCTCTACATATTAAACCTCCAGGGCCTGAACGGGGAATATTTCCCACCCGTATGCAAGGGATTCGTGCTCCCGAACATCCCGGGGGTCACGGGACTGCTCCTGCTGGGAAATCTGGCCTCTTCCGTATCCCTGCTTGATTTTGACCTTTATACAAAAAAAAAGAAGTTACTGGGGCTTTTGACCGTTTTGGTGATAGCCCTGTTTGTTTATACGGATGATCAGTTATACGATTTTCCCATAGGCAAGTGGGGAGCATTCGGACCGGCAAGCTATTTTCTTGCGCCCATATACAGTATTGCCCTGATGATCTTTCTGGGGATCATTCTGAACCGGGTTAAGCGCATATCGCCTGTCAAAAGATTTTTATCATTTTACGGGGACAGATCCATGGATTATCTGACGATCCATTTCTTTTCCGGCTACCTCATTGCCTATATCGGAGGTTTCTGGTATGATTTCCTGACACAGTCCATACCTGAGGATAATCCGGCTATAAACCGTCTGCATTTTGCAATACTGATCATAGCCATACTTCCCCTGACTTATGTGCAGGTAAGACTGAACGATCTGTACAGGTTAAAAAGAAAAAGCCATAAAAGCCAAAGCTTAAATAAAGAACCCTAAGATACAGAAAGGATTTCAAAAGAAACAGATGGAAAAAGATGATATCAAAAAGCCGGACATGACGGCCCGGCTGGTGACACAGAGCGCGATAATAGCTGCCATATATGTGGTACTCTCCCTGCTCACTTATCAGTTTTCGTATCTTGAGATACAGTGCAGGGTCGCCGAGGCCCTGTGCATGACCGTATACTTCACTCCTGCGGGTGCCTGGGGAGTATGCATAGGCTGCTTTATAACAAATCTCTTCGGAGGATCATGGATAGATATGGTATTCGGGACGCTGGCAACGGTCATTGCCGTACTTATGACCTGTCCCCTTGCAAAGGCCATCAGGAAGAAGGACGGAGCGGACCTGTCCTTTAAGAGAAGCCTCCTCCTTCCCATACCGACCGTGCTTGTAAATGCCCTGATCATCCCCTTCGTTCTCTATTACGGATACGGGATAGAGAGCATGGGGTCAGCGACCGCAAAGGTGCTGGTACTCCTGCTCATGGCGTTTTCCGTAGGTGCCGGAGAGGTCATATCATGCTATGTCTTCGGCCCTATAGTGGTCAAAGTCATGAAGACCCTGACAAAGCACGTAAAAGTGCAGGAGTAGACCCTATATCAGGCTGATCAGGCGGACGATCACCGCGGCTGTCCAGGCCACGAAGCACTGCCAGAGGACTACGGCGGCCGCCCATTTTCTGCCCAGTTCCCTGCGTATGGATGCCACTGCGGCAACACATGGTGTATAGAGCAGGGAAAATACCAGAAGGGATGCCGCTGCAGCACGGCCAAGGAACATGGTCACATCTTCCCCGTACAGGACACCCAAAGTCGATACCACGCTCTCCTTTGCCATAAAGCCGCTGATGAGGGCCGTACATATCCGCCAGTCTCCAAGGCCTGCCGGAGCCATGATGGGAGCCAGCCATCCGGCTATGCCTGCCAGTATGCTGTCCTGCTGGTTGGAAACTATATTAAAGTGCATATCAAAGCTCTGCAGGAGCCAGATGATGATCGTGGCTATCAGGATCACGGTAAAGGCCCTCTGCAGAAAATCCTTGGCTTTTTCCCACAGGAGCTGTTTGACATTCTTTGCACTCGGAAGCCGGTAATTGGGAAGCTCCATGACAAATGGCACGGCTTCGCCCTTAAAGAGGGTCCCCTTAAAGACAAGTGCCATTATGATCGACATGATGATACCCAGGACATAGAGACCGATGAGTATCAGGGCCTTGTATGAGGGAAAGAATGCATCCACGAAAAAGGCGTAGATGGGCATCTTGGCGGTACAGCTCATAAAGGGGGTCAGCAGTATGGTCATCCTGCGGTCCCGCTCACTGGGCAGGGTACGGGTCGACATGACTGCTGGTACGGTACAGCCGAAGCCTATGAGCATGGGCACTATGCTCCGGCCCGACAGGCCGATCTTACGAAGGAGCTTATCCATGAAAAAGGCCACCCTGGCTATATATCCCGAGTCTTCGAGAAGGGACAGGAAGAAGAAGAGGGTCACGATTATGGGGAGGAAACTTAATACACTTCCCACTCCCGCAAATATCCCGTCTATTATGATACCGTGAAGCACTTCATTGACTCCCGCATTTGAAAGAGCCCTGTCTGTCAGCTTCGTCAGTATGTCTATACCTGCTTCGAGCCAGTCCTGCAATGTACCCCCGATAACGTTAAAGGTAAGGAAGGATACTATGAACATGATCAGTATGAAAAGGGGGATGGCTGTCCACCTGCCGGTAAGGACGCGGTCGATCTGTTCTGTCCTTATGCTCTCACGGCTCTGGCCGGGCTTTTTGACAAAGGCCGTACAGATCCCCTTTATGAATGAGTAGCGCATGTCAGCAATGGCCGCACTCCGGTCAAGATCCCTTTCCTTCTCCATCTGGAGCACTATATGTTCTATGGTCTCCTTTTCGTTCTGATCCAGGACCAGACTGTCGAGGACAAGGTCATCTCCCTCTATGACCTTGCCGGCTGCAAAACGGACGGGTATGCCGGCGGAGGCGGCATGATCATCTATAAGGTGGATGATGGCATGGATACAGCGGTGAACGGCGCCGTTATGGTCGTTCTCGTCGCAGAAGTCCTGCCTCATGGGTCTTTCCTGATAGCGGGCCACATGGACGGCATGCTCTATGAGCTCATGGATACCCTGGTTCTTTGCGGCGGATATGGGGACTACGGGAACCCCCAGAGCTTCCTCCATCCTGTTTACATCTATGGTCCCGCCGTTGGTCGTGATCTCGTCCATCATGTTGAGAGCGACGACCATGGGAATGTTCATTTCCAGAAGCTGCATGGTCAGATAGAGATTTCTCTGGATGTTGGTGGCATCCACGATGTTGATGATAGCCTTTGGCTTTTCATTCATCACGAAGTTTCGGGATACTATCTCCTCGCTGCTGTAGGGGGACATGGAATAGATACCGGGAAGGTCCGTGACCAGGGTGTCCGGATAGCCTTTGATGGATCCGTCCTTACGGTCGACGGTGACACCGGGGAAGTTCCCCACATGCTGGCTTGCGCCGGTAAGGCGGTTAAAAAGGGTGGTCTTGCCGCTGTTCTGGTTGCCGACAAGGGCAAAGGTCAGCAGGGTCCCGTCCGGCAGGGGATCGCCGCTTCCTTTGGGATGGAATTTGCCCCCTTCTCCAAGACCCGGATGAACGGAAGTATTTATGGGATGATTTCCCACGCTGTCTTCAATACTTGCCTCCTTCATGGTCACTTCTATCTTTTCGGCATCGGCAAGGCGCAGGGTGAGCTGGTACCCGTGTATGATCAGCTCCATGGGATCCCCGAGGGGAGCAAACTTTGCGACCCTTACCTCGGCACCGGGGATCACTCCCATGTCAAGGAAATGCTGCCTTAAGGCCCCCTCGCCGCCTACTTTTGTGATAAGGCAGCTTTCCCCGATCTTCAGATCTTTTAATGTCTTCAATATTTCCGCCTCCTTATGGCAAACCCATCGTCATATTATATCAGAATGTTACCGGGGTCAAAAGGTCATCATCGGAATATGGGGAAATATAAATTGAACTGACAATACCACAGGCAGATGGTACAATATAGGCTGACCATAAGTATGAAGACGGCTCATGGGGAGCCGTACATTGCGAAGGAGGAAGATCATGAACAGGATCCATACGGAAAGCGCACCCGCAGCGGTAGGGCCTTATTCCCAGGCCGTCGAACTGGGAGGGATAGTCTATACTTCGGGCCAGATCGCCCTTGACCCCGAGACGGGTAACCTTGTCGGGACCACCATCGAAGAACAGGCAGAGCAGGTCATGAAAAATCTGGTGGCCGTACTTGAGGCTGCAGGGACAAAACCGGAAAATGCACTGAAGACACTCTGTTTTCTGACCGACATCAAGGATTTTGCAGCCTTTAATGAAGTATACGCCAGGTATTTTTCGGAAAAACCCGCAAGATCATGCGTGGAGGTCTCGGCTCTTCCCAAGGGAGCCATCTGTGAAGTCGAAGTTGTGGCTGCTGTATAGAAGGGGAGCTTATGCCCAAAGAAAAGCCCAAAATGGAGTTCCGCTTCTATGATATACCCAAGGGCGACTATGTCCTTGCCAAGCTGGGTAAGGGCTGGGAGCAGGAATACGGTATAGGATACGGGCGGATGCTCCATTTTCACAATTATATGGAGATAGGTTACTGCTATCACGGCAGGGGGGAGCTCCTTATCGAAGACCGGACCTACATATACGGCAACAATAACTTTACCGTGATCCCGGAGAACATACCCCATACGACCATCTCGGCTCCGGGCAACATATGCAAATGGGAGTTCCTCTTTATCGATATCAAGAACTTCATCCGTACGGAGATGGCGTCGGATGATATGTCTGCGGATGAGATCATCAGGATCATCAACAAGAGGGGGACAATGAAGACTGCAGTCAACCACCCGGCCCTCAATGATCTGATACTTAAGATCATAAAGGAGTGCAGGGATGAGGATATGTATTACCGGGAGAGCATAAAAGGCTATCTGCGGTCTTTTGTCATCGAAGTACTCCGTCTTGACGAGGAGCGTGAGAGAGCCGGCGGGAACCGGATCAGCGATTTCATAAGAGGAGCCATAGAATATATAAATGCCCATTATGCCGAAGATGTCCGCATAGCTGATGTGGCGGATGAGTGCGGTATGTCTGAAAGTCATTTTCGCAGGATGTTCGAAGCCAGCATGCATATGAAACCCGTTGATTATCTCAACATGGTCAGGATAGATGAAGCCTGCCGTCTGATAAGGCGGGGGGATAGGTCGATCGAGCAGACGGGGATCATGGTCGGATATGACACACCTTCCACTTTTAACCGCAATTTCAGGAAACTTACGGGCATGACCCCCCTGGAATGGCGTAAAACACAGGCCAAAGGCGGCATGATACGGAGCGGATACCGTATTTCCGCCCAAAAGGGCTGGGAGGCGGACTGAAGGCAAAAGAGCAAATAGTCGAATTTGCAAAAAATCAAATTTTTTTTACCAACTTTCATGGATATTTCCGTGTTATCCTTTTTTACATCAAAGGGTTGGAGAGTGAGATGAGCTCACTCTTTTGGCACAAAGGAGGTATTTATGAAGAAGAAGTTATTGGCAATGACCATGGCACTTGCAATGACTGCCGGAGCTCTTTCGGCATGTGCAGGAGCTGCAGCACCCGCAGCAGACGCTGCCCCGGTAGAAGAAGCGGCAACTGAGGAGACAGCCGAAGCTGCGCCTGCAGAAGAGGAAACAACGGATCTGGGCGGTGTATCCGAGGATCCCAATACACTTACGGTAGCCGCTTGGGATGCAAACTTTAACATTCCCGCACTTCAGGCTGCAGAAGCAGCTTACAAGACCAAGAACCCCGATTTCAAGCTTGAGATCAATACGGTTTCGGGTTCATCCGATGTCGAAAACGCAGTTACAAATGCTGCATCAGCAGGGGATTACAGCACACTTCCCGACATCGTTCTTTTCCAGGATCATTACATTCAGCAGTATGTGACCAACTATCCGGATGCATGGCAGGATCTTGAAGATGCTTCCATCGACTGGAGTGACTTCGGCGCAGAAAAGCTTTCATACAGCACGATCGAAGGAAAGCATTACGGTGCTCCAGTTGATAACGGAACAGCCATTTTTGCATACCGTACCGATATCCTTGAGCAGTGTGGATATACCATTGATGATGTTACAGGCATTACATGGGACCGCTGGCTTGAGATAGGCCGTGAAGTCAAGGAGAAGACAGGCAAGTACCTTCTTTCCATGGACCATTCAGGCGATGACCTTCCCTACATGTTCATGCAGGCTGAAGGACTGTCACAGTGGAAGGACGGCAAGCCCGATATCGCAGGTAACGAAACATACCAGAAGATCCTTCAGGTTATAGTTGACGGAGCAAACGACGGCGTTATCCTTCTGTGCAACAGCTGGAGTGAGTATACGGATGAGTCGATCGTCGGCGACCAGGTTGCAGGCGTTATGAACGGAAACTGGATCATCCCCACCATCAAGCAGGTTGCTGAGAACAGCGGTAAATGGGCACTCACGACCATCCCCACCCTTTCAGGCAAGGAAGGTTATGCAGCAAACGGCGGTTCTTCACTCTACATAACGGCTAACTGTGCAAAGCACGAGCTGGCAGCCGATTTCCTGGCTTACACATTCGGCGGCGGTGAGGGATCAATGGAGACATATGACAACGCACTCAAGAACGGCGGCGTTATCACATGCTGCATCAGCGCAGGCAAGTCAAACGTTTACCAGGAGCCCGACGAATACTTCAACGGACAGGCTATCTATGCCGACATCGTTGCAATGGGCGCAAACGTTCCCGTAGTTGAGCAGAACGACTTCCATTACAATCTCCGTACCGCTATCGGCACAGCCATCACCAATGCAACGACTGCAGGCGGCGGCGCTGATCTGGCAGCAGAGATACAGGCAGCTTCTGATGATATCGATCGTCAGATGAGCCTCTGATCATGAGGTAATAATGCCGGTTTAGGATTTTTCAGGGGATCGGGTCTTCCGGTCCCCTTTTTGTAAGAGGAAGACAGATGAATAAAAAAGGCAGAAGCGTAACCAGAAAACAGCAAAGAGCAGGATGGATATTCTTAACGCCCGCTTCATTGCTCATATTTATAATGAGTTTCTATCCCATGGTAATGGCCCTCATCACGTCATTAAAGACGGGATCCGGCGTAAAGCTTAAGTGGGGGGATCCGCTGCTTGTCAACTATATCAAGAACATCCCGGCGGACAAGACCTTCATCCGTTCCATGGGAAACACATTCCTGTATCTGATAATAGAAGTGCCCATAATGCTCATACTGGCCATACTTCTGGCACAGATACTCAACAATCCCGATATAAAGTTCCGGGGCCTGTTTAGGACCATGGTGTTCATGCCGTGTGCGGTATCGCTTGTATCCTATTCCCTTATATTCAGGTCACTGTTTGCAAGAGAAGGGCTTGTCAATACGGTGCTTTCGGGCATGGGCCTTATAAGCGAGAACATCAACTGGCTTGGGACCACGGGTACGGCCAGGGCGGTGATAATCATCGGGCTGATATGGAGGTGGACCGGATACAATATGGTCTTCTATCTGGCCGGTCTGCAGAACATAGAGTATCAGGTATATGAGGCTGCCAAGATAGACGGAGCCAACGGGTGGAAGACCTTCTGGAAGATAACGGTACCCCTGCTCAAGCCTGTCATAGTGATGACTGCGATAATGTCGATAAACGGAACGCTGCAGCTCTTTGACGAATCCGTCAACCTGACCAACGGCGGACCCGCAAATACATCGATCACCATGTCCCATTATATCTGGAATGAGGCGTTCGGACAGGGTGTCGGCCACTTCGGATACGCATCGGCTATGTCCTTTGTGATCTTTATAATGGTCGCCGTCCTTGCCGCCATCAATCTGAAAGTAGGTGATACACGTGACTGAGAGAAGAAGATCGTCAGCTATACAGAGAAGGCTGATACCCAGCTACATATTCCTTATCATCGTCTGTTTTTTCTCGGTTTTCCCCATCTTCTGGATGATAACCGCGGCAACGAACAACACGGTCGATATAGCAAGAGGACGCATATGGTTCGGAGACCAGGCACTTGTCAATTTCAGGGCCCTACTTGAAGCGGCATCCTCCCAGGGTGCAGGTACTTCGCTTGGCAGGTTCCTGTCTAATTCATTCATCTATGCCCTGGCGCAGACCGTACTGTGCATATTCCTGTGCTCGCTTGCGGGATACGGGTTTGAGCTCTATCACGACAAGTCCAAGGACAAGCTGTTCGGAGTCCTTCTGATGGCCATGATGGTACCACAGGTGGCAACCCTTATACCCCTCTTTACCATGATGTCCAAGCTGGGATTTCTGAACACTGTTGCCGGCTTTATGCTGCCGGCCATATCCACTCCCTTCATGATCATGATGTTTAGGCAGAACTCCAGGAATTTTCCCGTTCAGATCATGGAGGCCGCCCGTATAGACGGGGAGAGTGAGTGGAAGATATTCTTCACCATGTATATGCCGATCATGAAGTCAACATATGCGGCTGCTGCCGTTATCACCTTCATGAACGCCTGGAATGCATATATGTGGCCAAGAGCCGTAATGACCAAGAACAGTTCCCAGACCATGCAGATACTGCTGACCAACCTTTCAAACGGTTATGTCATCGATTACGGTCTGCTCATGATGGCGGTCCTCTTCTGTTCCGCACCTACCATGATCATATTCTTTGTAATGCAGAGGCAGTTTGCGGAAGGTATCACAGGTGCCGTCAAGTAACGGGTATTATGATATACGGAGTAAGTTATGGGTGATTTTGATTATTCTATAGTTAAAGATCCGAGGATATTTGAACAGAACAGGCTTGCCGCACATTCCGATCACGAATGGTACAGAAGTCTTAAGGCCGCCGAGGCAGGCGGTATGTCCGACTTTAAGTACCTGCTGAACGGGGTATGGTGGTTTTCCTGTGCAAGAAATTATGACAGTGCGGTAAAGGACTTTTACAGGACCGATTATGACTGCCGCAGATGGGACCGGATCCATGTCCCTGCCCACATACAGATGGAAGGTTACGGGGTTCCCCAGTACACCAATACGGAGTATCCCTGGGACGGCCTTGAGAAGGTTGAGCCAGGGCAGATACCGGAGTACTTTAATCCCGTTGCATGCTATGCCAGGTATTTTACCCTGCCCGAAGGCTTTGAAAAGGGTAAGGTCTGTATATCTTTCCAGGGGGCTGAAAGCGGTATCGCCGTATGGCTTAACGGAGACTATGTCGGATACTCCGAGGACAGCTTTACCCCTTCGGATTTTGATCTGACCCCTTATATAAAGCGTAAGGGCGAGAACAAGCTGGCGGTCATGGTCTTCAGGTTTACGGCCGGGTCCTGGTGCGAGGATCAGGATTTCTTCAGATTCTCGGGCATATTCAGGGATGTCTGGCTCTATACCATGCCTGACCTTCACATCAGTGACATGACGGTAAGGACAAGACTGTCCGATGACAACCGGTCGGCAAAGCTTGAGCTGGGCCTTGCAGCTACACAGACCGGGTCAGTCCGTGTGAGGCTGGGAGACGGTCTGAAAGATATAGTCGATGCCCGAAAGGACCTGGAAGAGGAGACAGAACTTGTCTTTGACATTGACGTCCCCGATCTGTGGAGTGCGGAAAAGCCCAACCTTTACGATCTCTATATTGAGGTAATGAC
>JAILLI010000211.1 GCA_024693225.1 Lachnospiraceae bacterium | reverse complement strand
TAACCCCGAGGAGTGCAACCGCTTTACTTTCTCCTATGACAGCCCGCTTGCAGGAGAAGGCCACTTCATCCACACATACATGAAGGACGGCAATCCGCTTCCTTCCTTTGAAGGAGAGCCCAAGCTGGTGAGCATAGAGGGTGACTTCGAGACCTTCTCAAAGAAGATGTGGGAGAACCTCAATCTTGACAACAAGGTGTCGCTGTTCGTTCGCTTTACGGATATCGGGACAGGGCAGGTCAGGACCAGGATCTTCAATAAGAACTCATGAGATCATGTGCGGGAAGGTTATGAGTGCGGGTCCTGTCCGACAGGGCGCCAGTCGTTCGCCACGATGGCATCCCACATCTTCGATATGGGATAGTCGCTCAAACAGTCCTCGACGCTTCGGGAGAGCCCTCGCGTCTGCGGAACTCGCTTTGTGGCATCCCTGCGGCCACCCGCACGACAGAATCTGTACAATAGTATATTAACAACAGGAGAGACCAATGAAGGAATTAGAGCTTAAATACGGATGTAATCCTAATCAGAAGCCCGCAAGGGTATACAGGGGCGATGGCGGCGACCTGCCGATCACGGTCCTTAACGGCAAGCCCGGCTATATCAACCTGCTGGATGCCTTTAACGGCTGGCAGCTGGTTTCGGAACTGAAAGCGGCAACGAATCTTCCCGCGGCCACTTCATTCAAGCATGTATCACCTGCGGGTGCAGCTGTGGGCAAGCCACTTTCCGATACACTGAAGAAGATATATTTTGTCGATGACCTGGGAGAGCTTTCACCGCTCGCATGCGCATATGCAAGGGCAAGAGGGGCTGACAGGATGTCATCCTTCGGAGACTTCGTGGCTCTTTCCGATGTCTGTGACGTATCGACTGCCATGATCTTAAAGAGAGAGGTGTCCGACGGTATCATAGCTCCCGGATACGAACCGGAAGCACTTGAGATACTTTCGGCCAAGAAGAAGGGCAACTATGCGGTCATTCAGATAGACCCCGGATATAAGCCTGCTCCCATAGAGCATAAGGAAGTGTTCGGCATCACCTTTGAGCAGGGCAGGAACGATATAAAGATCGACGGTGAGCTGCTTACCAACATAGTGACCAAAAACAGGGACCTTCCGGAAGAGGCAAAGCATGATCTTCTGATCTCCCTTATCACCCTTAAATACACCCAGTCCAATTCGGTCTGCTACGTCAAGGACGGTCAGGCCATTGGTATCGGTGCCGGCCAGCAGTCAAGGGTCCACTGTGCACGCCTTGCGGGTCAGAAAGCCGACAACTGGCTCCTGCGCCAGAGCCCCAAGGTAATGGAACTGCAGTTTGTCGAAGGGATAGGCCGTGCAGACAGGGATAACGCCATTGACAACTATATCGGGGACACCTACATGGATGTCATCGGTGATAATGTATGGCAGAAGTATTTTGCCGTAAGACCCGAGGTTTATACGGCTGAAGAAAAGAGAGCATGGCTTGATAAGATGACCGGTGTATCCCTTGGTTCGGATGCCTTCTTCCCCTTCCGCGACAGCATCGACCGCGGGGCCAAGAGCGGTGTGTCCTATATCGTGCAGCCGGGCGGATCCGTAAGGGATGACCTGGTGATCGAGGCATGCGATGAATATAACATGGTCATGGTCTGCAACGGCGTAAGGCTGTTCCATCATTAAAGAGGCAGACCGGGATAAAGAGATCTGTCTATGTCCGGATTGAGATTATCGTGTAAAAAATATGCACATATCATTCTTTTGGCAGTAATAGCCGCCCTTGTCATCTTCGGTGCGGCTATTGTCTTTGCCAGGTCACAGGGAGGTCCTGTCATCAATGAAGTGTGCTCTTCGAATGTGGCATGCTGTATGGATGATAAGGGCGAATATCCGGACTGGATCGAGATATATAATCCGACAGCCGGACAGATAGACCTGTCCGGTTTCATAGTTAACAAGACGTCCGATCTGTCCAAGGAAAAGTATGTGATAGCGGACGGTATCATTCTTGCCCCGGGAGCTTTTTATCTCTTCGATCCCGGGTTTCCCATCCCTTCGGAAGGATGTCATCTTAACCTGCTCGATAAGAACGATCAGTATGTAGACCGTGTCGATATACCCGGGTTAAAGTATGACACCACGTATTCGAGACTGATTGACGGAGAGGACAAGTGGGGCATAAGGACGGCCACTCCCGGCTATTCAAACACGGACGGGGAGGACGTGGCACCTGTCATAGAGGGGGAGGTACTGCCTTCCGCAGAGAGCGGCTTTTATGATGATGAATTTGATCTGAAACTTGTCTCATCAAACCCCGGACGGTCCGTATACTATACCACGGACGGGACCGATCCGAGGATAAACGGAAAGCTTTACGAGGGCCCCATCCGCATATATGACAGATCGGGGGAGGAAAACATCTACTCGGCCATAGGGGAAGTCTCCGAGGCATATATGGATAAGAGTACGGCACTCCCGTCGTATCCTGTTGACAAATGCACTGTGGTAAATGCCGTATCGTGCGATCTTCTTGGAAGGTATACGGATGTATGCACTTTTTCCTATTTTGTGGGATATGGTGCAAAGGACGCCTATAAGGATATGACAGTCGTATCCGTGGCAGGAACACCCGAGGATCTCTTCTCACATGAAAAGGGGATTATGGTCCTGGGGCGTGATTTTGATGAGTATGTCGAGGCCGGAAGTCCCGAGGATTACGGAAAAAGTAATGCAAATTTTACCCGCAGGGGGCGCGCCTCCGAGCGGGAAGTAAATATAGACATATTTGGTGAAGACCATAAGCTCACTAAATCTGTAAAAGCCGGCATGAGGATAAAGGGCCTTTCTTCAAGGTGGGATGTACAGAAGAGTTTTTCT
>JAILLI010000188.1 GCA_024693225.1 Lachnospiraceae bacterium | reverse complement strand
TGGTTTCCGCTTTTGCGGGCAAGGAAAATGTAATGCATGCATATTCCGAAGCCATAAGCAGGAGATACAGGTTTTTCTCTTTCGGCGATGCCATGCTGATCATATAAGAGGGATGACTTGGCGTTACTTGAATTTCTGGCGCTTTTATATTATGATAATTCATTGGAGTCGGCTAAACACAGACTATTAAGGAGAGGGTTTTATGCAGGAAAAAAGAAAGAGCAAAAGATTTATACTTGAAGCTAATATCGCTATGGAGAGAGTAGACGGTACCAAGAACCGCCTGGTCCCCATCAATATCATCGATGTATCCGGAACAGGGATCGGTTTTTCCTGTAAAGAATTACTTGAGATGAATTCTATCTATAAACTTCAGCTCAAGATATGGACCGGAGATCTTGTTGATGCTCTTATAAACATAGTTCGTTTTGATAACAGTAGGGATAATGAATATGTATACGGGGCCAATTTCATAGGAATGCCCGGCAACGATACGACCAGGTTCAATATCCATGAACTGTTTGATGCAGCGAACAACTGAAGAGACAGTTTGTGGTGCGTGTCACCGGATTAAAGAGGAGATGAAAGAAGATGAGTAAGAAACCAACAGTACTTATGATCCTTGACGGGTTCGGACTTAGTGATGAACATGAGGGAAATGCCGTATATCTTGCCAGAAAACCGGTCATAGATTCCCTTATGGCTGAATATCCTTACGTAAAGGGTCTTGCAAGCGGAATGGCAGTGGGGCTTCCCGACGGTCAGATGGGTAATTCCGAGGTGGGGCACCTTAACATGGGCGCAGGTAGGATCGTCTATCAGGAGCTTACAAGGATCACCAAGGAGATCGAAGACGGAGTGTTCTTCGAGAACAAGAACCTTCTTCGCGCAATCAACAACTGTAAGGAAAATGACAGTGCCCTTCATCTGTACGGCCTGCTTTCAGACGGTGGTGTCCATTCACATATAACCCATCTGTACGGCCTGCTTGAGCTTGCAAAGAGAAACAATCTCAGGAAGGTATACATACACTGTTTCCTTGACGGAAGAGACACACCGCCCACATCAGGTATCGAATACATAAGGCAGCTGCAGAGCAAGATGCGCGAGATCGGCATAGGTGAGATCGCATCTGTTATGGGCCGTTATTATGCCATGGACAGGGATAACAACTATGACCGTGTTAAGCTTGCATATGTTGCGCTTACAAAGGGCGAAGGCCTTAAGGCAGCAAATGCCGAAGAAGCTGTTACGGCTTCCTATGAAAGAGATGAAACGGATGAATTCGTTAAACCTACCGTAATAGTAAACGGAGGTATTCCGGTAGGTACGATCAATGATGATGACTCGATCATCTTCTTTAACTTCAGACCTGATCGTGCAAGAGAGATAACACACGCTTTCTGTGATGACGAATTCCGTTCGTTCAAGAGGGAAAAGAAGCTTGACTTAGTATATGTCTGCTTTACGGATTACGATCCCCTCATCGAGAACAAATACATCGCATTTGAAAAGGTGGCAGTAAACAATACCTTCGGTGAATATCTGGCTTCGCTTGGAAAGACCCAGGCAAGGATAGCCGAGACAGAGAAGTACGCACACGTAACCTTCTTCTTTAACGGCGGGGTGGAAGAGCCCAATCCCGGTGAAACAAGGATACTGGTCAAATCACCCAAGGTTGCGACCTATGATCTGAAGCCGGAGATGAGTGCTTACGAGGTCTGCGATAATCTTGTAAAGGCCATCAAGTCCGATAAATATGATGTTATAATCATCAATTTCGCCAATCCCGACATGGTCGGACATACAGGTGTGCTTCCCGCAGCGATATCCGCTATTGAAGCGGTAGATGAGTGTGTGGGGCGTGCATACGAAGCCATAAAGGAAGTGGACGGAACCCTCTTCATATGTGCGGATCACGGTAATTCGGAAGTGATGATCGATCCTGATAACGGCGAGCCTTATACAGCTCATACGACCAATCCGGTTCCCTTTATCCTGGTCAATTATGATGAGAACTATACACTCCGTGAGGGAGGATGTCTTGCCGACATAGTTCCTACACTGCTTGAGTGCATGGGTATCCCCCAGCCCAAGGAGATGACCGGTAAATCCCTGCTTGTTAAAAAATAATCTTAGTAATCTAATGATCAGATGCTGACGCGAGTACCACGTGTCAGCATCTGTTTTGTTTTATACTGACAATAGTTTTATGAAAATGGTCACGGCAAAGGGTGATAAGAACCATAAGAAAACGGTTAAGACAGTAACTTTGAAAGTAACAGTCGGAAAATGAAATTGATCAGAGTGTAATATTGTGAAAGGCGTAAATCATGATCAAAAGGCTCTTTATAACTGTTGCTCTTTTATTTCTTACAATATCGGCCGGATTAAGCGGAGACAGTATAGTTGCCGGGGCTTCGGAAATCCCGGCAGGGGACAGTTCTTCTGTATCGTTAAAAGAGGAACCTGAAGAGATTGCAGAAACGAAAGGGGACCAAAAGCCGGAAGAAACTGCCGGACAGGTCATTAAACTCAGTAAAAGCAAAAAAACAATAAATAAAGGAAAGCGATTTACCCTTAAACTGAAAGGTGCCGGTTCAAAGGAAAAGGTCACATGGAGCGTCAGTAAATCGGGGATCGTCAAACTTAAGAATCAAAAAAAACACGAATGCACAGTGATCGCCAAAAAGCCCGGAACCGTAACAGTCAGAGCAAAATATAAGGGGAAAACCTATAAATGTACTGTTACAGTCAGGAATAATATAGATACTATCACTTTTGACCATAAGAAATACAAGCTCGTATTTTCTGATGCCTTTAAGACCTTCAACGATAAGAAATGGGCATACTGCCCCGAGCAGGAGCGTCAGGATGCAGGAGGCTTCTGGCGAAACTCCTGCACCAATGTCAGGAACGGAAAGCTTGTGATAAGCTGTGATGTGGATGAGAACGGAACTCCGGTAAGCGGAGCCATAAGATCCACGGGAAGATACGAGCAAAAGTTCGGTCTGTACAACATCCGCTTTAAGATGGAAAAAGCAGACGGACTTTGGTATGCACTTTGGCTTCTTACAGACAAAATGAATGAAAGTACCGTCGGAAACGGTGCAACGGACGGAGCGGAACTGGACATGATAGAGCTGGTCCCTCATACGGGTGAATTATGCATGAGCGTTCATTGGGACGGCTACGGCAAGGATCTGAAAAGTTACTGCGAGACCAGGTACGTGGATGACGATTTTTACGAAAGATACCATGATCTGTGGTATTTGTGGGATGAGCACGGATACAGGCTTTACATGGATGGAACCGATGAGGAAGCCCTTCTCTTTGATTTTGACGGAAAGGAACATGGTGACGGAACCTGTGCGGTACCATGTGATCTTCTGATATCCGCGGAATACGGGACATGGGGCGGCAGGATCCGTAAGAAGCAGCTGCCGGCTCATTTTTATGTGGATTACGTCAGGGTTTATCAACATAGTAAGTGATGACGTGACAGTTTTATTATTATATAATACTGAATGATCATAAGAACAATCAGTTTTCAAGGAGGCAGAGGATGAAGAGGATTACAGGAAAGATCATAGCAATAATACTTACAGGGGGTATTATTTTAACTACTTTTATGAGTGCAGGTACGGTTTATGCCGGGGAGCTTGAACTCGTGGAAGTTAATGAAGATGCTGTGAATTCTGAAAACACATCATCTCCGGAATATGATGAGAGTGCCGTCGAGGAAGATACAGAAGCCGGTGAAACCACGAAAGATGAAGCAGATGAAGTATATGCAGATAATAAGGGGAAGACTTATAAGATCAAATATGTTTTAAAGGGTGGAAAGAACAACTCAAAGAATCCCAAAACATATACCGGCAAAAAAAAGATAGTCCTCAAAGCAGCCTCTAAAAAAGGATATTCCTTCAAGGGCTGGTATAAAGACAAGAAGTACAAAAAAAAGCTCAAAGTGATCAAAAAAGGCAGCAAGGGTAATATTACCGCATATGCCAAATGGGCCGCTAACAAGTATACGATAAAATATGACGCAAACGGCGGTACGGGA
>JAILLI010000171.1 GCA_024693225.1 Lachnospiraceae bacterium | reverse complement strand
TGGATCCAGATGCTTGCAACTCCGAGACTTTCCGCAGCGTTCATGAGATTACCCATAACAAGAGATCCGTCATAAACATGTGTAGGCACTTCTTTATTAGCCAGAACGATCAAGATCACTGGTGCACCGTAGAACGGATCGAATCCTTCGTCCCAGCCGCCGATCTTACGGTTCTCTGCAGAGATCTCATCTCTTAATACCTTATCTGTAACCGCTATGATGATCGGACTCTGCTTTCCCATACCCGTTGCGGCATAGGTACCTGCCTTGATGATCGCTTTCAGTTCCTCATCCTTGACCATATCATGTTTAAAATTTCTGCAACTTCTTCTTGTTTCCAATACCTTTAATGTTTCGTTCATCAAAAAACACCTCCATTCATACCATCATCTTATAGATCTCTTCTCAGTCACCTTTTGTCAAAGTCACAAAGCCTCCTATCTTACCATCACGCCCGTTTCCATAGTGAAGAATCACCTTACTTCCGCCGAAACGCTTTACAAGCTCTCCGGTTTTGTTCTCAGCATCTTTTCCAAACTCAAAATACGTCGGTGAATAAAATGAAAAGTATTCCATACAAAAACTCCTTTACGGCAAATACTTTCCTGCAGCCAGATACAATGCATACCAGTCATGATGCGACAATTTCACATCGGAAGCCGCACATGCATCCTCGATGTGAGCAGGATTCATAGTCCCGATGATCGCCTGCATCTTCGCAGGATGTCTTAAGATCCACGCTATCGCTATCGCAGTCTTTGATATCTTTTCGCGTTCTGCCAGTTCAGCAAGAGCCTTGTTGAGTTCAGGGAAATCCGGATTATCAATGAATGTTCCCCCGAACATCCCTACCTGCAGAGGCGACCATGCCTGTATGGTGATATCGTTCAGCCTGCAATAATCCAGACAGTTACCGTCCCTGTTTATCGAAAACTCCGTGGTCTTATTGTTCATATAGAGTGCCTGATCAATAAGCTGGGACTGCTCAAGAGACAGCTGTACCTGATTGATGATGAGCGGCTGCTTCACATATTTCTTCAAAAGCTCGATCTGCATCGGCACCAGATTGCTTACTCCAAAGAAACGAACCTTGCCTGCTTTCTCCAATTCATCAAAAGCTTCCGCTACTTCCTCGGGATCATAGAGTACATCAGGTCTGTGTAAAAGCAATGTGTCAAGATATTCGATGTTCAGGCGGCGAAGGCTGTCATCCACACTGGACAGGATATTCTCTTTTGTCCAGTCAAATTCGTTTCGGTCAAAGCACAATCCGCACTTACTCTGGATATATATGTCTTCCCTCTTTATACCTGTGAGCGGGAAAGCTTCTGCGAAACGTGTCTCTGCCGCTCCGTTCTCTCCATAGCATGTGGCATGATCAAAGAAATTGATCCCGCTATCATATGCAGTTCTTATGACTTTGGCTGCTGCTTCTTTCGTCAGTCCTGGCATCCTCATACATCCCTGTATGATCGCTGAGATATTTTGCGGACCGTTTACAATATTTATGGTCTTCATCTACGGTATCCTCCTTTTCATCAGAACGGCATTGTGTCGGGATCACCGGACAATCCGACACATCCCTAATCCTATGCATGGGACAGTAACCCCATTGCTGAGCTTGTAAACATCGCTTTGGTCTCTCATACCGCAACCTCCTTGTGAATACTCTTGCGCAATAACACACTTTCCTGTATGATATCCTCATAATACAACTTGAAGTTAACTTTAACTCAAGTACTTTTTAAAACTTTTTTTGGAGGGCTTATGACTTATTCAATTAGCGACCTGTCGAAAAAATTTGACCTGCCCGCTTCCACTATCCGTTATTATGAAAAGATCGGGTTGCTTGAAAATGTTGAACACGCAAATTCATACAGGCGGGTCTATAATGATTCTCACATAGACCGTCTGAATGCGATTGAATGTTTTAAAAAAGCGCTTCTCCCGCTAGACGAGATCAAGCGCTTCTTTACCTATGAAAAGAATATGAAGGCAAACTCCGAAAAGATTCTTGAAATGATGAAGAAACAGGAAGTAAAGACCATCGAATCAATGGAAGCCCTTCAGGCAGGACTTGATCACCTGCAAAAGAAAATCCGTTTCTACACCTTGGTAAACGAAGCTGTAAAAAACAATACTCCGATGCCAAGCTGGAATGATGTGTAGGACATCCCGAACTTCCAAGATTACTTGCAAGTACAAGAGGTGCAAACAACATTGCTCCTCTTAGATAGATAATGGCTTGACCATATAACTGCCACTTTCTTCATAAATGACGTCCCCTTTCCTTCTTAGAACGGATAATCAAGTCCTTCATTTGTAATAAATCTATGTCCCGTAAAGTCTTCACGCCTTTCTGCAAAGAGATCTCTTAATATCCCGGCCGCCTCATAAGAAGAAAGGGGCGCCGGGTTATCCTCTTTTCCATCTGTCCTTATCCACCCCGGGTGGACAGCAAATATATTGACTTTCTTCTCATCCCTGAACGTGTTAAAAAGGTTCATTGTTGCCATATTAAGGGCTGCC
>JAILLI010000137.1 GCA_024693225.1 Lachnospiraceae bacterium | reverse complement strand
ATAGCAGCACCGGATCTTCGTGATAAGTCAAATGTCCATGTACCGCTTGTAAATGGCGGCACATATATGAACAACGCAGAACTTTTTGGATATCATGTAAAGCGTGCTATCCATATGCTGACCTGTGCTGCAGCAAAGGGAGCAGATATTCTTGTGCTCGGTGCTTTTGGTTGTGGAGCATTCCAGAATGATCCGGAGGTTGTGGCAAGAGCTTACAAAACAGTGTTACAGGAGTTCCCGAAGGTATTTAAGCAGATAGAGTTCGCTGTATATTGCCCGCCGGGTGGAAGCAGGAATTATGAAGTGTTCAAAAGGGTTTTATTAGGTTGATATGAATTATGTAATACCTGATATACACAATGATAACCGGCGGTTTAGAAACCTATTGAAGAGAATTGAATTCAGCAGGGATGACCATATATATCTGTTAGGTGATTTGTTTGACAGATGCTCCTATGATCCGGATCCGGTAGGCGTGTATTTCTCTATTCTTGAAATAGAGGGACAATGCACGATAGTATCTGGCAATCATGATAGATGGCTTGCAGAATACATCAGGGACTATTATGGGACGAAAGAACGAAAGAGAAAGAAACTGCCTTCATATTACTATAATTCCTTTGATCTTATTAGAGATAGGCTTCCTGAAGTGGATATGCTAAATCTGGCTGATTGGCTCTTGAGATTACCTTTGCAGCATGAAACTGAGATTAACGGAAGTAGAGTCCTTTTTGCACATGCTATGACTTCAGATCCGAATGCCGCTATGGATGATATCTACTATCTAATGGGAGATGGAACGGATGATACATTTTATGTTGATGGTATCGAGGGGTACATTTCGTTTTGTGGTCATGCAAGCAGTAGCTTTTTTTCGAGATACGGAGGGACATATCTTGATGAGGCATTAAAATCCATATGGAGAAATGATAAGGAAAATGTTTATATGATGGATTGTGGCTGCGGATATGCTGGAGGACGGCTGGCGTGCTTGTGCCTTGATGATATGAGAAGGGTATATGAATAAGGAGAAATATTCTGATATACAGTTGGTAACAAAAAGATATCAAAGATGCTCCAGAAAATGTTCCAGGCTGATGACAGAAGGCTTTATGCAAGAATAGAGATTATGCAGGTGGCTATATTTGAAGTGACACAAAAAAGGTCACGTATTACGCGAAAAGAGTACGAACAAGGTCTTCTTGAATTGATAGAAGAGCCTGCATAAATTAGACTTTGAGGTGATCATATGCAGGACAGATATGCTGGCGATGTTGGCGATTATGGGAAAATAGCATTATTGAGGTATTTGCAGGCTCAAGGATTCTCTGTCGGCATAAATTGGTATAGAGTACATGAACTGGATAGCGAGAAGAACGCAGATGGTTCGTATAAGCAAGAGGATGGTAAATACCTTATTTCGGATAAGTTGAGGGATTGCGATCCGGTGCTTGCTGAATGCCTTACCCAAATAGCCCTAAGCAAGAGGCGGTCAATAGACTTAATTCAGAAGGCTGATTTGATTCCGAATGCCATATATTATAACTCAAACTTCCCATAAGAATATTGGATACCGCACATTGAAATAACAACAAAAAAGTCTAAGAAAATTGCAATATAGACTTTTTAAAGGCACCTACCTTTTGTATAATGGAATTAGCACAAAACCAAACAATACAAAAGGAGATGCCTAACCATTATGATAACGCAAAAAGCCGATTCTGAAAAGCTTTATTATGAGGTCTCAACACAGTTTGCATTGACCATGAAGGAACTCGGTATAAGCAGGCTGCTTACCCAATGCAACATCCGCAAGGATAGTCGTAATACCGGATCTGGCAATAAAGAAAAGCGCTCAGCTTATGAGGTGTTCCAGTTCCTCATACAGCTTGTTTTTCAAGGCCGCGGACTGTATGGTTTTCTCGGTTCCAAGAAGCAGGACATAGCATGTTCGAAGAACACATACTACCGTTTTCTTGAAGATCCGCATTACAACTGGCGCAGGTTTGTAACGATGTTGAGCGCGAAGGTCATATCTTACTTTTGCACTCTGACCCGCAGCGACAGGGTAATGGCCCTCGTACTCGATGATTCCGTGATATCAAGGAACCGGAGCAGGAAAGCCGAACTCCTGTCATGGATTTTTGACCACGTCATCGGCAAGACAGTAAAGGGCTTCAATCTTCTTGCGCTCGGTTGGACTGACGGATACAGCTTCATTCCCGTTGCCTTCAATATGATGGCATCGGCCAAGGAAGAAAAAAGGCTCATTCAATCCGACAGCAAGATCGATAAGCGTACCAACGGATACAGGAGCAGGACAGATGCGGTTAAGCAGAAGCCTGATGTAGCCATAGATATGATACGCAGTGCACTGAATGCCGGAATCCAGGCTTCCTACGTCCTTATGGACACATGGTTTACTAACGAACCGTTCATAGGGCGCATAATGGATGAAGGGCTTGACGTCATAGGCATGCTAAAGGACAACAAGCAGATGTACTATTACGGTAACAGGCTTCTTAGCCTGAAGCAGCTTGAAAGCCGCATCCGTTTTGGGAAACCGGGCGACATCTTTGGTTCTGTCGTCGTAAGGACGAGGAAACTGAACATACCTGTCAAGCTTGTGTTTGTCAGGAACCGGAATGACAAAAATGATTACATCATTCTCCTCTCCAGCGACTGCAGTCTGCCTGATTCAGAGATAGTCCGTATTTATGGTGCCCGCTGGAACATCGAATGTTTCTTCAAGGTCGATAAATCGCTCTTGAAGCTTGGCAACGAATACCAAGGTTTAAGCTATGACCTTACGGTAAGCAGTACGGCTATTGTGTTTACAAGGTACATTATCCTCGAATGGCTACGACGGAAGGCCAATGATCAGAAGACTATGGGCGAGATCTTCTTCGTCTGCTGTGAGGATATACAGGACATTGAGTTATCTACTGCTCTTGCCTACATCGTTGCCCTGTTC
>JAILLI010000128.1 GCA_024693225.1 Lachnospiraceae bacterium | reverse complement strand
TCTTCCATGTTCATGCCAAGCTCTGCACCGATAGCGCGGATCTCAGCCTCGTTTCCTACAAGTATGGCATCTGCTATATCTCTTTCTTTTGCAGCCTTTACAGCCTCAAGGACAGCTTTGTCCTGTGCGACTGCAATGGCGACTTTCTTTTTGCTGATAGTCTTGATCTTTGCCAGCAGATCGTCAAAATTCTTAACCATTGTACTTCATCTCCCATAAAAAATGACAAGTCTTAATATCGGGAAAAGGCCTTGCGGCTTTTCCCCGACTGATCAACTTCCTGTTACTTCTTGGCTGCTACAGCCGCTTTTACTTCTTCCGTAAGCTTGGGCACGATCTTGTTCAGATCTCCTACGATACCGTAGTCCGCAACATCAAAGATCGGAGCATCTTCATCCTTGTTGATGGCAATGATGATATCGGATTCCTCCATACCTGCAACGTGCTGGATGGCACCTGAGATACCGATGGCGAAGTATACATTGGGACGGACAGTCTTACCGGTCTGGCCTACCTGCATCTCCTTGGGCTTCCAGCCGCTGTCAACAACCGCACGTGAGCATGATACCTGTCCGCCGATGGCTGCTGCAAGATCCTCGAGGATCTTGAAGTTCTCGGGTGATCCTACACCACGGCCGCCTGATACGAGGATCTTGGCATCCATGATATCCTTGATATCCGAAACTGCCTTGACGACTTCCTTGATCTCAACGTATCTGTCATTCTTGGTAAATCCGGGATTGAACTCGATGACTTCTGCCTTGGCACCCTTCCTGGGCTCGATCTTCTGCATAACACCGGGACGGACTGTAGCCATCTGGGGACGGTTATAAGGGCAGGCGATCGTTGCGATCGTGTTGCCGCCGAATGCCGGACGTGTCATGAGTAGCTGGTTGTGAAGCTGCTCATCCTCTTTGCCGGGAATGGGCTGAAGAGGGAAATCACCTATATCAAGTACTGTACAGTCTGCCGTAAGACCTGTCGCAACTCTTGCGGAAACAGTAGGGCCAAGGTCACGGCCGATAGCCGTTGCACCGACTAACATGATCTCGGGCTTGTACTCGTTTATAACTGATGCAAGTGCATGTGCGTAAGGCTCTGTCCTGTAATCCTTAAGTTCAGGATCATCGACTACGATAACCTTGTCAGCACCGTACTTTGCGAGCTTGTCGGCAAGATCCTTGACACCTGAACCGATAAGTACTGCAGTAACATCTGTCTTTAAGGGCTCGGCAAGCTCTCTTGCCTTTCCGAGCAGTTCATAAGCGATACCGCTTACTTCATTATCTACCTGCTGCGCAAAAACATATACACCTTTGTACTGCGCGATGGTTTCTGGACTCATATTCATAATTATTCACCACTCTTTCTTTTAGTTAATGAACAGATCATTTTGTTCATCAGATCACATGCTTCTCTTTAAGCTTACCCACGATGATATCGACCGCTTCTTCGGGTGATTCCGGTGTGAACTTCTCACCTGCGCCCTTGCGGACCTTATCCGATGCCTTGGCGATCTTTGTGGGAGAACCGTTAAGACCGAGGTTTCCGTCTTCAACGTCCTTAAGATCTGCTCTGCCCCATGTGGTGATATCAGCCTTGACTGCATCAAAAATGCCACCGGGTGTCATATATCTGGGATCATTAAGTTCTGAAAGAGCCGTGATCAGGCAGGGAAGCTTGGCCTCTACCATATGATATCTGTCATCGTACTGACGCTTTACGGTAACCTTGTTGCCATCAAGTTTTATCTCCTGTGCATATGAGATAACAGGGATACCGAGATGCTCGGCGATCTGGGGACCAACCTGAGCCGTATCACCATCGATAGCCTGACGGCCTGTGATGATAAGATCATATTCCATGTTTCTGAGTGCACCTGCGAGCGTTGTTGATGTTGCCCAGGTATCTGCACCGCCAAGTACTCTGTCTGTTACAAGAACTGCGTCATCCGCACCCATGGCAAGTGCTTCACGGAGCACATCCGATGCCTTGGGAAGACCCATTGTAAGAACCGTAACATGAGCACCGTACTGATCTTTTAATCTAAGAGCAGCTTCAAGGCCTGCCTTGTCATCAGGGTTCATTATGGCGAGCATGGCTCCTCTGTCAAGTGTTCCATCGGGATTGAACTTGACGCCGCCTTTTGTATCCGGAACCTGTTTGATACAAACTACAACTTTCATATTTATTGTCCTTTCTTTACACTATTCTGTTGTATTCATCCACTCCTGCGCCTGCCCGCGAGCGGTCAGCGCCTTCGTGTCTGAATACCCGCGTCTTATTTAAGCAAGTTCGCGGAAATGACCATTCTCTGAACTTCTGATGTTCCTTCGTAGATCTCCGTGATCTTGGCGTCACGCATCATACGCTCAACATCATATTCCTTGATGTAACCGTATCCGCCGTGGAGCTGTACGCACTTTGTGGTAACTTCCATAGCTACCTCTGCAGCGTAAAGCTTGGCCATTGCAGCCTCAACACCGTATGCGCTCTTACCGTCCTTCTGGAACTGGTCTTTGGCACGTGCTGCCTTGTATACGAGAAGCCTTGCAGCCTCAACCTTTGTTGCCATATCTGCAAGCTGGAACTGTGTGTTCTGGAACTGTCCGATAGAACGTCCGAACTGCTTTCTCTCCTTAACATACTGAATGGTCGTCTCAAGGGCGCCTGCTGCAAGTCCGAGAGCCTGGGCAGCGATACCGATACGTCCGCCGTCAAGTGTATGCATTGCTATATTGAAGCCCTTACCCTGTTTGCCGAGAAGGTTATCCTTGGGGATGCGGCAATCCGTAAAGATAAGCTCATATGTTGAAGATCCGCAGATACCCATCTTGTTTTCCTTGGTTCCGAATGTGAAACCGGGAGTTCCCTTTTCTACGATAAAAGCTGAGATTTCTTTCATCATTTTGCCGCGCTTTTCGATCTTGCCCGTAACAGCGAAGATAACATAGACATCTGCTTCCTTACCGTTTGTGATGAAGCACTTGCTGCCGTTTAATACCCACTCGTCACCGTCAAGAACGGCCTTGGTCTGCTGACCCTGGGCATCTGTTCCGGCGCCGGGCTCTGTAAGTCCGAAAGCACCGAGCTTTTCACCCTTTGCAAGAGGTACAACGTACTTCTGCTTCTGCTCGTCTGTACCGAATGTCATGATGGGATCAACACACAGTGATGTATGTGCGGAAACGATAACGCCTGTGGTACCGCACACCTTGGACAGCTCCTCTACGCACATTGCATAGGTGAGAACGTCACATCCCTGTCCGCCAAGATCCTTGGGAACCGGGATCCCTAAAAATCCGTACTTTGCAAGCTTCTCAACAGTCTCTCTCGGGAATCTGTGCTCCTGATCGATCTCCTGTGCAAGAGGCTTTACTTCTGTTTCGGCAAAATCCTTAAAAAGCTGTCTTGCCATTTCATGTTCTTTTGATAAAGAAAAATCCATGATCTTTATTCCTCCGTTTATATTAATCTTACTAAACTTTTCCTGTCCCTTTTGACATTATTTTGCGTCGATCGCTGTCTTGGTGCGGTCTTCGTTGTAGATGTAGAAGCCCTTGCCGCTCTTTACGCCGAGGTTGCCGCCTCTGACCATCTTTCTGATAAGAGGGCAGGCCCTGTACTTGCTGTCGCCTGTCTCGTTGTAGAGGACATCCATGATGGCAAGGCAGATATCAAGACCGATAAAATCGCCCAGCTCAAGGGGTCCCATGGGATGGTTGGCGCCAAGCTTCATGGCTGCATCGATACCCTCAACATCAGAAACACCTTCCATCTTGATGAAGGCTGCTTCATTGATCATGGGGATAAGGATACGGTTAACAACAAAGCCTGCTGCTTCATTTACCTGAACAGCCGTCTTGCCGATCTCGGCAGCTATCTTCTTGATGGTCTCAACAGTCTCGTCGGGTGTGTTGACACCTGCGATGACTTCAACAAGCTTCATACGGTCTGCGGGATTGAAGAAATGCATACCGATCATGGGTCTTGAAAGGCCGTTTCCGATCTCTGTGATCGAAAGTGAAGAAGTGTTTGATGCAAAAACGCAGCCGGGCTTGCACAGCTCGTCAAGCTCCTTGAAGGTGGTCTTCTTTACTTCCATGTTCTCGAATGCAGCTTCCACGATAAGATCGCAGTCCTTGCAGAGGTTTTCCTTAAGGCCGGGAATGATCCTGCCTATGATGGCATCAGCCTGTTCCCTTGTCATCTTCTCTTTGGAAACGAGCTTGTCATAACCTTTGATGATCTTGTCCTTGCCGCCTTCTGCCCATTCCTGCTTGATATCGCACAGCATAACCTCATAACCGTCAACCTGTGCAAATGCTTTTGCGATGCCCTGACCCATTGTGCCGGCACCAATGATACCTACTTTCATTCTTTTACCTCCGTATGATTTATCCTGTCTATTTGTTCTTAAAAGGAACGACTTTCAACTTCTTTTCCTTGTCTTTCTCAAGGAAGTTTGCCATGCCTGCCTTCTGGTCCTCTGTCTCGAAGCAGTCGCCGAAAAGCTTTTCTTCTATGACAATAGCCTTATCCATGTCAACCTGCAGTCCGTCATTTATGGCCTTCTTGCAGTTCCTTACAGCTATGGGAGCATTGGCTGCTATACACTTTGCCATCTTGAGAGCCGCTGCCATAAGGGCATCCTTGGCACTGACGGTGACCTCTCCTGCCTCATTGGTCTCAGCCTTGACCAACTGATTGACAAGACCGATCCTGTATGCCTCATCTGCCTTGATGTTTCTGGCAGTATATATAAGCTGCTTTGCCATTCCGGGGCTTACGAGACGGGCCAGTCTCTGGGTTCCGCCAAATCCCGGTGTGATGCCTAGTCCTACCTCGGGCTGTCCGAATACTGCGTTTTCGGAACAGATCCTGATATCACAACTCATCGATATCTCGCATCCGCCGCCGAGTGCAAAACCGTTAACGGCTGCTATGACAGGTATGGGGAAAGTCTCGATCTTGCGGAATACATCATTACCCTTCTTACCGAAAGCCTCTCCTTCTGCCTTTGTAAGGGTGCTCATCTCACCTATATCCGCACCTGCAACAAAGGATTTCTCACCTGCTCCGGTGAGGATCAGGCATCTGATCTCGTTCTGGTCAACACCGTCAAAAGCCTGGGACAGTTCGTCAAGAACCTGGGAATTGAGGGCATTGAGCGCCTTCTCCCTGCTGATCGTGATGATACCTACGCGATCCTGTACTTCGTATGTTACAAACTCCATATAATACACCTCCTTACCGCTGTTCCGGGGACGCTCGGGCATTTGGATCGACTTCGTCGATGAGCCCTCGCGGTGCAGTAAGGGATCTTCCCGCTTCACGGGTCCCTCCTTACTGCAAAGTCAGCGCTAATTTCTTAGCGCTGACAGTTCTAAACATTTCAATCCATTTCAACGATGGTGGCACATCCCATCCCACCGCCGATACAAAGTGTTGCAAGGCCCTTCTTGGCGCCCTTCTTCTGCATCTCGTGAAGGAGTGTTACAAGTATACGTGCACCTGATGCTCCTACGGGATGTCCAAGGGCTATGGCTCCGCCGTTGGGGTTGAGCTGCTTCTCAACATCAATGCCAAGCTCTTTTCCGACTGCAACTGACTGGGCGGCAAATGCCTCGTTTGCTTCTATGATATCAAAATCTTCTATCTTATATCCTGTCTTGGCCATTACCTTGCGGGTAGCAGCTACGGGTCCGATACCCATGATGGAAGGATCAACACCTGCAAGTGCACCTGCAACGAATGTAGCCATGGGCTTAACACCAAGCTCTTTGGCCTTTTCCTCGGACATTACAACGAGTGCTGCTGCACCGTCGTTGATGCCTGATGCATTACCTGCTGTAACATAACCGTCCGGATTGATGGTGCGGAGCTTTGCAAGAGCCTCCATGGTTGAATTCGGGCGGGGACCTTCATCCGTATCGAAGATGATGGTTTCTTTCTTCTTCTTGACCTCAACAGGGATTATCTCATCCTTGAATGCACCGCTCTCTATGGCTGCGCAGGCCTTCTGCTGACTCTTTAATGAGAACTCGTCAAGCTCTTCCCTTGTCAGATGCCACTGCTCGGCTACATTATCGGCAGTCTTGATCATGTGGTAATCATTGAATGCATCCCAGAGAGCATCTTTTACCATCGTATCAACGAGTACGCCATTGTTCATCCTGTATCCGTAACGTCCCTGAGGTATTGCATAGGGAGCCATTGACATGTTCTCCATGCCGCCTGCAACAACAACGTCAGCGTCGCCCGCAATGATCATCTGTGCTGCCTGGTTAACGCAGTTAAGACCTGAACCGCATACAACGTTTGATGTGACCGCAGGTGTCTCGATGGGAAGACCTGCCTTGATGGATGACTGACGGGCAACGTTCTGTCCCTGGCCTGCCTGTATTACACATCCCATGTAAACATGATCAACATCCTCCGGCTTGATACCGGCTCTTTTTACTGCCTCACGTATTACTATGGCTCCGAGCTCGGCAACGGGAGTGGTTGAAAGAGATCCGCCCATGGTACCGATGGCTGTACGACAGGCGCTTGCGATAACGACTTTTTTTGACATTTAGTGTACCTCCGAAAAAAGATTGTTAATTATTTGACAAATTACGCAAACTCTATTATAGCAAATAAGCGTGGGTTTTACAATCACTAGATATAGCGAATCAAGATCAGACCTGCACTAAGGCTGAAAGGACCAGGGCGGATAAAAGATCCCCTTTTCCGTGATGATGGCTGTGATAAGGGAATGGTCAGTTACATCAAAAGCCGGATTGAACACCTTTATACCTTCCGGTGCCATGGGACGTTCATACCACATGTTGGTGACCTCTTCGGGCTTTCTCATCTCTATAGGTATTTCGGCCCCGCTTTTTAATGATGCATCGATCGTGGACATGGGACCGCATACATAGAAGGGGATCCCGTAATGCCTGGCAAGGGTCGCCACAACGCTCGTCCCTATCTTGTTTGCCGTATCCCCGTTTGCAGCCACCCTGTCACAGCCTACCAGCACCGCGTCGATCCTGCCGGATGCCATAAGAGCTCCGGCCATGTTGTCGCATAATAAGGTGACGTCCATCCCGGCTGCCGAGAGCTCATAGGCGGTAAGCCTGGCACCCTGCAGAAGGGGGCGTGTCTCGTCACAGTATATGTGAAAACCGTACCCTCTCTCATGGCCCAGATACATGGCCGATGTGGCTGTTCCGTATCTTGATGTGGCAAGGGCTCCCGCGTTACAGTGGGTCAGAAGACCGCTGCCCGGCTTCAGAAGGCTGAGGGCATTTTCTCCTATTGCCCTGCAGGCATCCTCATCTTCCTTCCTTATCAGAAGGGCTTCCTCCCTAAGGGCCGCAAGTATGTCATCTATGGGCCTGTTCCTGTTTGCAAGAACAATCCCGTCCATCCTGGACAGGGCCCAGCTTAAGTTAACGGCGGTTGGTCTTGAAGAATTAAGGTAATCCTTCTGCCGGGTAAACTCCTCATAGAAGGTGTCAAAATCATCGGCCTTTATGGAGCAGGCGAGAAGATAGGCCGCAAAAGCAGCAAAGACTCCGATGGCCGGAGCTCCCCGTACCTGCAAAAGATATATGGCCTGATAGAATTCTTCCACCAAAGACAGACGAAGCAATCGGATCTCGCCCGGAAGCTTCGTCTGGTCTATTATCACTATCTGTTTTGCCTCATCGTCGAGAGCTACCGTCCCCGGTGCCGCCGGCAGATCATACGTCGGGTTCGATGAGCCCATAAGTATTTCCTTTTCTCTTATATACAACACCTACCTGCCCGTTCTCGGCATTGGTGAAGACATAGAAACTGTGTCCGCAAAGCTCCATCTGAACGCATGCATCCTCGGGATACATGGGCTTGATGTCGATCCTCTTGGTACGAACGATCCTGATCTCATCATCATCGGCATAATCCTTGTCAAGGAAATCCTGACGGAAATTCTCCGACGCATGCTTGGCATCTATGATCTTGTTCTTGTACTTCTTGAGCTGTCTCTCAATGATCTCTTCAACAAGATCTATGGAAACATACATATCATTGCTGACCTGTTCCGAGCGGATCACACTGCCCTTTACAGGGATCGTGACTTCTATCTTCTGTCTGTCTTTTTCTACACTGAGCGTAACATGTATCTGGGTGTTGGGAGTAAAATAACGTTCAAGCTTGCCGATCTTGTCCTCCACTGCCTGTCTCAGCCCTGCGGTCACTTCAATATTCTTTCCAACAATTATGAAATCCATGTAACTGCCTCCTTTCGATAGTTTGGCATATAAAGACACTATAATAATACTATATTCGGTGGTCTAAAACAAGACGAAATGAAGTGTCAAAAGGGCCGGCCATAATGGCCGGCCCTGTGTAAAAACCTGATCAGAATATCCTTCGGATAGCCAGAATGCTACGATAACCCGCATTGGATACCTTGATACCCGTTCTCGCCGTCGATGCGTGGACGATCTGTCCGCCGCCGATGTAAAGACCAACGTGACCCGAGTAGCATATGATATCACCCGGCTGTGCCTCTGCAAGGCTTCCGACGCCGTAACCGACGGCACGCTGTGCACCCGACGAATGCGGCAGTGCCACACCGAAGTTCCTGTATACGCCCATGGTAAATCCAGAGCAGTCGGTACCGTTCGTAAGACTGGTTCCTCCGTATACATACGGATTACCGACAAACTGCAGTGCGTAATTGGCAACACTCGAACCCATTCCGCCGCCGCCGACAGAGAAGCCTGCTCCGCCGCCTCCGCCGCCACTGACTTTGCCGCCCTTCTTTCCGCCGGCACTTCTGGCTGCTGCAGCCTGAGCTTTTCTACGCTCTGCTTCTTCCTTCTTAAGTCTTGCTTCCTCTTCAGCCTTAGACTCGGCCTTGGGGAACCAGGTGGAAAGGCTGACGTATTCTTTTGAGACCCATCCGTCACCTTCCTCGATATTAACTTTTACCCATTCATCAGTCTCTTCGATGACTGACAGCTGGTCTTCATTTGCAACAAGACCGAGCACGATGGAATCGGCACTGGCCTCTTCCCTGATCTTAAGTGTTGTCGTGTGAACGGTAGCCAGTCTCTGTCCTACCTCTGCGGCAAGCTTCACTGCCGCCTGTCCTGTCTGGACATACTCACCCTTAACGAAACCGACAACGTTTCCGGATTCGATCTTGTACCAGTCACCCTGTTTGTCAAGCCAGGTTCCAGCCGAATGGTTATAGAGCTTACCTACTACCTCACTGTCCTCATCGGGCATCGAACGGACATTGACATATCCGTCAACCACAGCTATGACCTGATCGGACAGATCCTCTTCACCGTCTTCCACCTCACCGGACTCGGGCTTGACATCAATGGACGGATTGGATTCATCCAAAGAGGAGGTTTCCGCCTCTTCTCCCTGAGCAAGCTCAGTATCGTCACCGCCGTTCATACCGTTTGTATTTGTTGCATTCTCGTCCGAGGTGATCTCTATGGTAGCTGTCTCGGAAGCAGAGCCGACAACTGCGACCCCGTCTATCGTCATGCCTTCACTGACCGCTTTGGAGGAAGGGGTTTCAACCTTTTCCACTGTTTCGGTGTCTGACTTTGTGATCTTATCATGATTTGCGATCGTGGACTGCATTGCAGCATTACGTACGACATCGGCACGTATATCCTGTATTGAACGTCCGTTACCTGTTGCAAGCGCTATACCTGCCGCAGGAAATACAGGCGAAGATGCAGCCATCACATTGTCTGCCGGAAAGCCCGTTACGATAAGACCGCTTACCGCAAAGACCGCAACAGCTCTTAATAAGCCTTTCTTCATAAAACCTCCGTTATTATTCTCCCCCGTCATTAAATGTTACGAAATTGTTACGAGCAAAGCATTGCGTATAGAATATCAGAATAAACCCCTATTGTCAAATCAGGAATTCCTGGGCCGAATATACGGCATTTGCTCCGTCCGCAACCGCAGTCGTGACCTGGCGCAGTCTCTTGGATCTGACGTCCCCTGCGGCAAAGACTCCCGGAAGGGAAGTCTTGCAGGATTCATCCGCAATGATGTAACCCTTTTCATCTTTTTCAAGCGCATCTGTATAGGAAGCATTGGGATCATTTCCCGTGGCTATGAAGACACCCGATACGTCAAGGACCTTCTCCTCACCGGTCTTGACGTTTGCTATCTGAAGGCCTTTTACCGAACCCTCCGCCGCACCTTTTATCTCCTTGGGGATGTTGTCCCATACCACCTCTATGTTAGGTATCTCAAACAGGGCTTTCTGGAGTATCTTTGCGGCTCTTAGCTCATCTCTCCTGTGAACCAGATAAACCTTTTCGCATCCCCTGCTCAAAAAGATGGCATCCTCCACGGCAACATCACCGCCGCCAATTACCGCCACGGTCCGTTTCCTGAAGAAAGCACCGTCACAGGTCGCGCAGTAGCTGACCCCGGCACCCGTAAGTTCTGCTTCTCCGGGTATCCCCAGCTTTCTCGGCGAATTGCCGGTCGCAAGTATCACAGCTTTGGCGGTAAAAGTCCCGTCATCTGTATTGACCTTATTGGCGCCTTCGGCAAAATCGATCGAGGATACCTCGGTCATGAGCCTTGTCACATCAAACTTGTCCAGATGCTCACTCATCTTATCCCCCAGCTCTGCTCCGGTCACACCGGGAAATCCGGGGAAATTGTCAACCTCGTATGTGTTAAGGATCTGACCTCCCGCTCCATATCTTTCTATAAGAAGAGTCTTAAGATCCGCCCTGGCTGCATATATACCTGCCGTAAGTCCTGCAGGGCCCGCACCGACTATAATGAGATCATATTCTTTCTCCATATTTTACCTCCTGTGATATAATTAAAAGGTATCATCGCAGGTCATTTAGTGATCGATGTATATGATCTCTTCATGACTTGAACACTATCTTATTATTATAACATATTTTAGTTATGTAAACAAATATAAAAAGCAAGGAGGACCGTATGGATAAGAATGCTTTGATAACCGGCGCGTCCCGCGGTATAGGACGTGCCATAGCGATTGAATTCGCAAGGGCCGGCTATGACCTTACACTTTGCTGTATCAAGAATATAGAAGCCCTTGAAGTGCTTGCCGGGGATCTGGAGGATACTTACAAGGTAAAATGCAGGGCATATCAGGCTGATGTTTCCAAACCTGAAGCCGTCAGGGACCTGTTTGCAAAGATCGATCCCCCGTCCGTTCTCATCAACAATGCCGGGATCTCATATGTGGGACTTGTGACCGATATGTCGGATGAGGACTGGAAGAATACGATCGACACTAACTTAAGCTCGGTATTTTATATGTGCCGGGCAGCCATACCCCATATGCTGTCCGAGTTTTCCGGAAAGATCATCAATGTCTCTTCCGTCTGGGGCGAGAGCGGGGCTTCTATGGAGGTGGCATACTCGGCTTCAAAGGGAGGTCTTGACGCTTTCACAAGATCCCTTGCAAAAGAGCTGGCACCGAGTGGCATAAGCGTCAATGCGGTGGCCTGCGGCCTTATAGATACTGATATGAATTCCCGCCTGTCCGATGAAGAGCTGGCTGAGGTGGTTTCCGATATCCCAGCCGACAGGATCGGAAAGCCCGCAGAGGTGGCAAGTGTGATACTGTCGCTGGCAGAGTCGACCAATTACCTGACGGGACAGGTGATAAAGGTTGATGGGGGATGGATATAAGGATTACTGCGAATGCAAGAGACAACCCGGGAAATTCTGTCGCGATGCAATTCTATATGATTTGAGATAAGGATTACTGCGAATGCAAGAGACATCCCTGGAAATTCTGCGAATTTCCAGGGTCGTCTCTTGCATTCCAATGAATATACAGAAAACAAAAGAGCTTCCCGGATGCGAGCATCCGGAAGCTCTTTGATTTCTGTATATTCGCAGTAATCCTTATCTCTTCGAAAACTACCGCCCCTATAAAATCAGCACTTTTCAGCCTTTTTGTGTGCTACGTGTACTCTACTTAAACCGCCTTACCGCTTCTTATCACTTCTTATTATATACCCTTTCAAGTAGTTTACATAGTGCCGGAAGCAAGCCCTTTTTATATTTTGCGGATATTTCACGGACTAACCCAGCCGATCAAAAGAATTTATGAGAAACCCCTATACCCCCTTGAAATACCTTGAATATCAGCCCCTTTTATATCTTGTCGGTATTCTAGCAACTAACCGCGTACATATAAACCCTGTAAAAAGGGGCACTCCCATCCACTAGATATAGACGAAAAAGAAGGATTGCCTACAATATCTTGTATAACAACCCTTCCTTCCGTTCCTTCCCTTATGTGTATTTTGTACTACTATCCTTCATATCTTTTAACCAGATTATAGAACGTGTTCCGCTTCAATCCCAGCACTTCCATTGCCTTGGTTGCGGTTATTTCCTTGCCTATCCATTGTGAATATACTTCCTTCCAATTTGCCGGATATTCCGCGGAAGGTCTTCCTGTAGGTCTTCCTTTCTTCCCGATCCGCTTTCCTGTTTGTTCATCGATCATCATACACTCTATTCCAGCCCTTTGCCTATTCCGAATGTTTATTCTTTCCTTTTCGGCAACGTATGAAAGTATTTGAAGGACTAAATCAGCAACGAAGGTTTTATCAATGTTCTTCCCATCCTTGCACCTTGTATCAAGTAAAGGCATATCTAAAACACGTATATCCGCTTTCAGTTCCTTGGTTATATATTCCCATTGCCTCCGTATTTCTTGATAATGCCTTCCGAGCCTATCAATAGAATAGATGGTAAGTAAATCACCTTCCCGAAGAAGTGGCGCGGTCTGTTCTGTTCCTACCAGCGTGTTATATGAAGGTCTGTTAAAGGTCTTTCCTGTTATCTTGTCTGTATAGATATATCTTGCATCTATTCCGCAACCCTTCAACGCTTCAATCTGTCTTGATAAGTTCTGTTCTTTTGTGCTTACCCTTGCATATCCGTATTCCATAACAACCCTTCCTTTCTGTCTATGTATAATGTTATATATATTTCTTGGATCATCTTTATATTATCACATGTGTTTATAAAGGTCAATAGTTTTTATAAACATTTATAAATAAAATAATACACCTTTACAAACATAATAAACCAGCATATCCGATACTAATTTACTTGTTTATAAAAGTGTACCTTAATAAACAATAGCCGTTAAAGAAGAACTATCCTGTTATTTCCTTCCGTATCTGTTCGAATTCCTTACAATCTAAAGCACTTGGATAGTATTCCTTCTTAAAATCCGCAAGGGAATAACCTTCATTCTTTATCCTATCCGCTACAAGTCTTCTTAATTGTTCAAGCCTGTTCTGTTTCTGAAAGTCTTTTATCCTATCCATTTCTACCCCTTTCATCATAAATATGTATCTGTATCGTCTTCATCAAAAGGAAGTCGCGATCCGCTTTCCGTTTCTTCCGCGCGTACATCAATATCCGGCAAGGAAGGCTTTTCTCCAAGTGACGGCAAGGAAGAAATATCGGGAAGGTCTTCAACTGTCAAAATCTGTTTTTCCGACCTATTGACTATTATTTCCTGTTCGTTCGACCATCTACTATTATTTGAATTCAACAACCAAAAGATTGAGCCGGAATTGTTTCGGTTTTCCCCTAGTCTTTCTTCATAAAAACATTGAACTATAGTAAGAGCCTTTCTTATTATGTCAAAGTCTGAATTTTGTATCCGTCTATTTGCATAAGGGCTTTCCCTGTAGGGCTGACCGCTGGAATTCATTCCCTTCGCATAATCTGACAGGGCTTGTGTAGAAATACCCAAAGAAATAGCAAGCCCCGATTTTGTCGGATTTTTCGCCCATGTACTTATCTTTTCCCCTGTTTCTTCATCTTCACATACTTTCAAACATGAATTGAAATATCCGGCTACCCTGTCTAAAACTTCCTGTCTTGTAAGCATAGTATTATCATCCCTTTGTAAAATATCCGTTATCTGTTCAATGGAAGCCGACAAGCCC
Source organism: Lachnospiraceae bacterium (assembly GCA_024693225.1). GTDB lineage: Bacteria > Bacillota > Clostridia > Lachnospirales > Lachnospiraceae > UBA2868. The sequence goes on along the minus strand of JAILLI010000128.1, from coordinate 10,936 downwards.
CCAGCCTTCTTTAGTTCTTCCCATTGCCGTACCGCAAAACGCTTTTCAGCCATATAGCACCATCCTTTTTATAATCTGTACGTGTTCCAGCAAGTTACGTTAAAGGAAGAAACCGCTAGTACACGCCTTTTCAATTCCATATATAACCTTGCTACCACAAAACCACCAAAACTACTTACTACTACATACATTTATTAGCGCGTATTTCCTGCTATACACCCTTATAAATATATTTTTATAATTATAGTGGTAAATGTGGTAAATGTAGTTTTACTAGAAAAATCAAGGCTTTCCGGCCACCACAAACATACCACAACCACCACTACATACTATATCAAGCCGAAAAAGGAACATCATCCCCACAAGGAATAAACGAACCTTCTTCAATTTTGTTTATCCTTTCAAATGTTTTTTGACTACCAAGCGCGCCATACTTCCTTGAACCTATTTTCTTAAACCCAAGCGATAATACTATTTCCGCTATTTCCCTACTTTGAAACTTCAACGGCTGACCTTCTTGCTTTAACGCTTCTTGCCATATTTCAAGAACACAAGTCCTGTTCTTATCTTCAAGATATTTTTCTATAATGCCTATCCGCGGATCGTCCACTAAACATTGTTCCTGTATAGATCGGGCTTCCTGTTCGACCTCTACAGGCAAAACAAGCGGTCTGCTTTCTGTCTTATATATGTGTACCGCTTCAGCCCATGCCATCTTGATATCGGGTAGTATTTCCTCTTTATCGAAAAGGTTTTTTGAAGGCGTGTTTTCCCCAGCTATTACAATCAAAAACCGCCTATTTCCTGTTTCATCAATCAGAAAATCAGCCCTGTTCGTAGTTCCGGCAAAAACACACATCCTTGGGAATGTTTCAACAACCCTACAATAAGGAAGTCGTATCTTGTCTTGTGTCGCAGTCAAGAAACGTTTTATTGAATCCATACCGCCTGTAGTACGTGCGAAGGATTTTAATTCAGCAAGTTCAATAATCCAACTTCCTATCAAGCCTTGTATTGAATCTTTTCCATCAAGAGAATCTAAAGAGTCGTTAAACCAAGAATCATCAAGGGCTAACAACTGTAGAAAGGTTGACTTTCCTATTCCCTGTTTTCCTTGCAACATCAAGCAAAAATCAAATTTTGTTCCAGCTTTATATATACGGCTGACCGCGCCCAACATAAACAAAAGCATAACTTGATAATTATATTCCGTATCAGCACAACCAAGATAACAGGGAAGTAGTTTTCTGATATATCCTTCCCCTTTATATTCAAGGCTTTCAAGAACATCCTTGACCGGATTGTAAGAATTATTTTTTGCCACTATATCAAGCGCGTCTATGCAATCTTGCCTTTTACTAAATCCATAATCGCATTGTAAGACCGAAAACAAAGAAGCATCGTCCGAATTGTTCCAAGCCCTACAGGAATTATCACCCTTCCAAGGCAAAGCCCCCAGAATATCAATCGAATGTGAGAACTCATTATATCGGATTTTGTTCTTAAATCTGACATCATGTTCTAAAACTGTTTCAATATTACGGACGATATTCCGCAATTTTCCGTTTTCGTCATACAAAAGCATTTCCCGAACATCCGTCAACAGACCAACTTCCGAAGGAATATCAGCCACTACAGGAAGTAACGGGGATCCGTTTTCTGTTTTCAATAACTCTTCAAAGTCTTCTTTTGTATGCGTTTCGAAATAATCCGATATATCACCTTTTTCAATGTCGGGTGTAGGTATTATGATTTTTGAAGACCTAGCAACGCCCTGTAAATCCTCATATACCTTATAAGCGACTTCTTTTCCGGCTTTATCATTATCCGCAAGTATTACAACCCTAGCATTTTTGAACAATTCTGCAAGGGCTGGTTGCCAATCATTTGAACTACCATAGGAACAAGCGGTATAGCCGTACTTTATCAAAGTGTCTGTATCTTTTTCGCCTTCTGTAACAAAAACAATATCGCCTAAAACAATCGCCTTCTTTATACTTCTAATATCGCCGTATATAGCCTTAAAATCTTTCTTTTTCCCATTAAGACTATAACGAAAATAATCATTTTCAAACCTTCCAACTATCATAGATTTTCCTTCTTCATCAACAAGCCTAACCCTTGTATAAGCATAAGACCCGTCAAGGAAAGAATGATAGTCATACCTTGCAACTACCTTCTTTTTTTCGCGTCCTTCTATATACTGTTTCCATTTCACTTTGGAAGTACCGCCTTGAATAGACTTCCGAAACATATCTTTTTCTGACAAGCCCGCTGCAACCAAAATTTCTTGGTTAGTACATCCAGCGAAGCACTTCATCACTATACAATCAGGGTTTTTTGTTCCAAGTGCTATTGAAAGACTAGCCTTTTTATCATCGTGAGCCGGACACTTGCATTGTGCCGAATTGTTATTCCTTTTAACCACCTCAAAGTGGCTAATGAAGTTATAAAATAGATCGTCCATATATATTCTTACCGCCTGTTTGATTCTTAATATCCTTATTTTTTCGGGTCTGATTTTTCTTTTCTTTCCGTACTTGTTCAACCAGCCTATTGAACCTTGGAAAATCTTTATATTCTGTCTGTTCCCGTTCCTGTTTCATATCCCTAACCTTCTTCATAGAACGCTATCCGCTTATTAAACCCGATATAGATACAATCCAACCTTTCCGCTATCCGTCTAAAAATATCGGGATAATTGAAGTAAGGTTGAAATATCCGAGTAAACGGCTTTCTAATAAGCACGTTAAAGAAGAACCGACACGACAATAATATGTAATATATACATCCCTTCATCTTCATCATAGACACGCTTACCCTTCTTTTTCGTATTCATCCGTATAGATGAAGCCTGTATATTTCCATAACAAGAAGGGGCTTATATAATAATCATATTGTATGTTTTCAGCGTCCTTCTTATATGCCGTACCTATAGGCAAAGAACCATTTTGAAGCCCCAGCCGGATGAATTGCGCGTCTTTCTTCATAACCTTGGCTACAAGACTTATCGGAACATTTGCACCGCTAAACTTCGGGATATCAAGATAGACCTTCTTTTCATCCATAGCCCTACTTCCTTTCAACAGAAATAATGTCTATAGTATTCTTAATATCAGCCATTTCTTTTTGGCTTAACTCTACACGTAACTTCCGCGAAAAAGTTGTATCTGCTATTCCCAGCCGATTCGCAACTTCCCACAAACAAACCCTTTTTTTCTTCGCGTAGTCCTTAATTTCGTTATTAGCCATATCTTTGCCCTTTCTGTCCTTGACATATTTTTTTATATTTGATATTCTCTGATTGTAAGAACTGTTTTAATTATTCTTACTATTTAGGATTTTACATTCTTTTAGTGCCTGTTTCAATGCACATTCCAAAAGTTGCGAAAGATTGAGAACGGGCAACATCACCGTACTATTATTCTTACAATTTTAGAAAGGAGTTATTATGGACTACCCAGAAGGAAACCCTTTCAGGGAACTGCGAACGGACAAAGGTTGGAGTCAAAAAGAACTTGTTGAGGTGTTCAAAAAAAACGGCATCACACTAGACAATAGAAAAATAAGCCGACTCGAAACCGGACGATTTACAACACTAGATACATACACGCAAAATGCTTATGTTAAAGTGTTTCATGTTTCTAATGAGTACCTTTTAGGACAAACCCCAAAAGTCAAAACTACAAACAAGAAGAAGCGTATGATATGCAACACTACAGGATTAAGCGAAAATGCCGTCACCTTTCTTGAAGAACTAAATAATCGAGAAAGCCGTTTACTAAAGATAATCGACTTCCTTTTATCGCACTTCAACAATATCGCTGACCTTGAAGATGCATTATGCGACTACTTCTATTCCCATGATGATACGCCTTTACTTCCTGTTATAAACAAGAAGAAAGGAAAGAGATTCGAGTATCTTTCAAGTGATACAACATCAACTATTTTTAACAAGGACGAAAAAGAAAGAAAGCCATTGAAAGATAGAAAGTATATGCTGACATTGAGCGACAAGCCAAACGGAAACCCAACAGAATCTTTCATGCTTTCCCAAGAAAAAATCAACATTTTGCGTGAACTTCACCTTGTAGAAAAATTGTGTGAACTACGCGAACGCTTTCAGAACGAAGGGAAGTGATTAAATGCCAAAGACAAAGCCCATACAAAGAGCAAACAGAACAGGAAGCGTTTATAAGTTATCCGGCAATCGGTCAAAGCCTTGGCGCGCCATCATAACAAAAGGCTGGATAAAGGACGATGAAGCCGGAAAATCAAAGCAAGTAAGGGAAACAATCGGCTACTATCCTTCACGCGATGAAGCATTGCAAGCCCTGTTAAACTACAATCAAAATCCTTATGATATTACGGCCGGAAAACAAACCTTCAAGGATATTTATGAAAAATGGTCTTCCGAGAAGTTCCCGACTATTTCACGATCTAATGTCACAGGATATGAATCAGTTTACAAACGATGCGAAGCAATATGGCATATACCCTTCAAGGATATAAATTTAGATACCTTGCAAAGTGTAGTTGATACTTGTGATTGCAACTATCCGACATTGCGGAAACTTAAAGTTCTGTTTAATCAACTGTTTCAATATGCTATACCGAGAAACCTTACAGATAAAGATTATTCCGCTTACGTCAATATAACCAAGTTCAAGGATAAGAACCCGAACAAGCACGACAGGAACAAGTATTCAAACGATGAAATAAGCCTGTTTTGGAAGCATACCGATACCGATATAGGAAAAATCGTTATCATGCTGATATATAGCGGTTTACGAATAGGGGAATTATTAAACTTAAAGAAGTGTGATTGTTTCTTGGATGAACATTATATAAGCATTGTAAAATCCAAAACATCAAACGGCGTCCGGCTAGTTCCCATTGCTGATAAAACCTTGGATTTTTGGCTTTACTTCTTCAAAAAAGGATCTTCCGACTATCTTATAACAATTGACGGAAGGACTTTCGAAGGAACATCACAAGAACAAGGATATCGAAGCTTCCGCGACACATACTTTTTACCGCTGGTTGAATCCTTGGGAATGAAAGGAAGACAGATACACGAAACAAGGCATACTTGCATAAGTCTTCTTGAATCAAAAGAAGTTCCCCAGCCTAAAATCAACAGGATCGTCGGACATAGCGGAAAAACAATCGCTGAAAATGTCTATATGCACCTTGATATTGAAGAACTAATTGAAGCAATCAATCTTATATAACGTGAAAGGAAGGTGAGCCTATGCGAAACATTAAAACCTATTCAGAAGAAGGAAGGAAGCACGCCAAAACAATTTATGATCTACACGTCAACGAAATGGATGCAATCAAGGACGATTCACAGGATTTATTTGAAGTAATGTCATATTGTTTTTATCTCGGTTTTAACGCCGGACGAAGACAGGAAAAGAACAGGAAAGGAAGGTAAAGCACTATGAACAGACAAGCACTAGCAATCGGACTATTCAAGGATGCAAAAATCAATAACCCTGTATTGAATAACAAGGACGGTCAAGAAATATGCGATGCAATCATTGATCTACTTGAAACAGGATGGACACCCAACAAGATACTACACTTCATCTACTTGAACCGCGTAACTGATAAAGCGGATATGATGAAGGAAACCGCGCAAGTGATTATAGATAATTGCTAATCAAGTGCATATTGCTATCATTAAAGCCGTTATCGTTCTGATATCGGCTTTTTTGTTTGTATAGGGTAAATGTATAGGCTGATATACCGAAACGCCCTTAAAAGCCAAAATATGAAGCCTTATTCAAGATGGATAAAAAGACCGAAAAAGAAGAACGACTTTTGCACTTCATCTGATAACTACGGATAAAAAACTTATGTAAAGTATATTGATATTACAGGGCTTAAAAATGTTTGTGCGCTACGTGTGTGCTACTTGTGCGCTACGCAGGAATTTTGACCACTTTTTACAACTTCTTATGAGCATTGAAAAACCCCCAAAACACAAGGCTTTGAGGGTAATTCAAGCATTTTTGAAATATGCGAAATGTTATCTCTTCGAAAACTGAGGCGCTCTTCTTGCGGCCTTGAGACCGGGCTTCTTTCTCTCCTTCATTCGGGGATCTCTTGTTAAGAAACCTGCCGACTTGAGGGTGGGACGGAAATCCTCGTCCACTTTGAGAAGCGCTCTTGCGATACCGTGACGGATGGCACCGGCCTGACCTGTTGTACCGCCGCCCTTTACGTTAACGTTGATGTCATATTTCTTTTCCGTATCTGTTGCCACAAGGGGCTGACGAACGATCGTCTTGAGTGTCTCGAGGCCAAAATACTCATCGATCTCCCTCTTGTTGATCGTGATCTTTCCTTTGCCGGCCTTGATATACACTCTGGCAACAGCTGATTTTCTTCTTCCTGTTCCGTAGAACTGTTCTTTTGCTTTAGCCATTTTTATCTCCTTCTATCCAAGTCAGGACTGATCAAAACTTCAACTCTTCGGGCTTCTGTGCTGCATGAGGATGCTCTGCTCCTGCATATACAAAGAGCTTCTTGTACATCCTGCGGCCCAAAGGTCCCTTGGGAAGCATTCCCTTAACTGCAAGTTCAACAACCTCTGTCGGAGCCTTGGCCAGCTTTTCGCGAAGGGTTGTTTCCTTCATTCCGCCGACATATTCCGAATGACGGTAATAGATCTTCTGGTCGAGCTTACGGCCTGTTACTTTGACCTTATCCGCATTAACGACTATGACACAGTCACCCGTATCAGCATGCGGTGTAAAGATCGGCTTATTCTTACCACGGAGTACCTTTGCAACCTCTGAAGCCAGACGTCCCAAAGTACATCCCGTTGCATCAACGACATACCATTTTCTTTCAATGGCAGCCTCGTTGGGCATATATGTATTCATGACGATACCTCCATACTTCTCTTATGATAAACGCTCCACTTACGTTTATCATATCAATAACACCTTTATGCACGGACATGAGCATATCCCGCCGGGGCTATGGCTCGGAAAGGCTCCTGCCGTCACATTCAGCAATTATATTATAGGCTAATATGCGTGTCAAGGAGTTTTTCGGGCGGAAGATAACTCATTATAAGCTTTTCGAGCTTCTCTCCCTCGACGGGTTTGGACACATAATCGGCAAAGCCTGCATCAAGATACATCTCGCGTGCTCCGGAAATGGCATTTGCGGTAAGCGCGATATATACCGGTCTGTCGCCGCCTTCCGCCTCCTTCATATGCTTCAGGGTTTCGATCCCGTCCATCTCCGGCATGAGATGGTCGATAAAGATGATATCATAGGGCCGGCCGGCTGCCATCTTTATGGCTTCGGGGCCGGATGAGGCCGTATCTATCTGCATCTGGCTGTTACGAAGGAGCTTGGTGAAGACCAGGATGTTCATCCTTATATCATCAACGACCAGTATCCTCGCATCGGGTGCATGGAAGAGTTCCTTATATTCTCTCTTCTTTCCTTCGCCGGGATCCATGCGGACATCGTAATCTCCGCTTGCCTCCCCGTTCAATACTTCCTGACGTACCGAGAACGAGAATACGGATCCCTCCCCGTATGTGCTCTCGACTTCCAGACGGCTTCCCATAAGCTCCAGAAGACCCTTTGTGATGCTGATCCCCAGGCCGCTTCCTTCGATGTTGCGGATCTTTTCCTCATCTATGCGCATGAAGGGAGAAAAGAGATTTTCCATGTCCTCGGGTTTGATCCCGATCCCGGTGTCCGCGATCACAAATTTCAGATATATATAACCGTCCTCGGGTGCCGAACAGTCCACCTTAAGGCTGATGCTTCCTTCTTTCGTGTATTTGACGGCATTGGTCAGCAGGTTGAGGGCGCACTGCTTGATACGTATCTCATCACCTTTGAGCAGACGGGGGATATTCCTGTTAAACTCGATCTTTACAGCAAGACCTTTCTCCTTCGCCCTCTCTCTGATCATGTTTACAAGATCGTTTACCATCACTCCGGGTTCATAGGAAACAGGAATGATCTCCAGCTTACCCTCCTCGACCTTTGAAAAATCAAGGATATCATTTATCAGGGTCAGAAGCGTCCTGCCGGATGCCTGTATATCCTCGGCAAACTCGACAACCTCTTTTTCCCGGCTGGTCCGCAGGATCATCTCATCCATACCTAGTATGGCGTTGATGGGCGTTCTGATCTCATGGGACATGTTTGCAAGGAAATGGGACTTGGCTTCGTTGGCATTATCCGCTATCTGTCTCTGCTTGCGCAGTTCGTTCATATATCTGTACTGTTCGGTATCATCACCCAGCGCATAGAGTGTCCCGACACTTACCCCGTCCTCGATAAGGTGGTTGGCCTTGGGTGTATATATCCTGTCGTTCATCCTGATCGGGGTTCCCTTGTCGATCGCTTCCCGGATGGCCTTTACCACATCTTCGGAGTGCTCGGCTATAAGTCCCTTGTTGGCAAGGACCGGGAACAGCCTTTGTGCCGGCTTATTATAATAGGATATCCGTTCTCCGGCATCTACCACTATGATACCCTCTGACAGCTCATCTACCACATAATTGCGGGCCGCTGCTCTTGCATCGAGCATTTTGTATTTGATGATGGCCACCAGCATCAGGGCGTTGCTGATCGCAAAGCCGAATATCATGACATCAAATTTTTTCGCCAGATCTATCAGCTTGAAGAAATATAAAACGTATGACGTAGCGACCGTGAATATCGCTATCATCATGATCATGTATCGTTTCTTCGCTACCGGGGCTTTCTCCCGTATGAAGGCCCTCGTGATATAGTACAATCCAGCAACGGCATAGAAAAGGTTCAGTGCCGTCTGAACGTAATAGAGAGGCCCGCCCGTATGGATAAGTCTCGGGAAATCCCCATCGACCACAAACTCCATGTAGTTATAATACAGGTCATTGTATTCTATCTCCAGGATGCAGACATATATGATGGCATGGGTCAGACCCATGACAGTTTTTAATATCTTGGGAAAATATGCATTGCACAGTTCGACAGTGAAAAGAAACAGGGACATTCCTATCCATACACGCCCCAGATACCCTATCTTGAAGGCTGACATATAGGCGTTCTGATCCCTTGCCGTCAGCTGAAGGACATATGCCGCATTATATTCGAGATTGACGACACAGCTGAAAAAAAGATATGCATGCAGCTTGCTGCTCCACTTCCTGAGAGTGAACCAGCAGATGACAAACAATCCGACCAAAGACAGATACAGAATAGACAGTACAAACTGATACATCACTTCCTCCACAGATCTTTCCCGAATACCCTGTCACAGAGATCCTCACAATAGCAGCAGGAAAAATCAGCATCGCGTGATCTTATTTCATTTAAAAAGGATTTGGCCTGGGTATACTCATCAAGGAAATATACCGTGGCCCCGTTTATCTCCGATCTTACGTGGGAAACAAGGGGCTTTACCCTGTGATCCTTTATGGTTACATTTCCATCTTCCTTTGAAAGCCTTACTACTGCCATGGCTCCCAGCATCCTGTTAGCAACTCCCTTACCGGATCCGCTCGTCCAGTTTATGAAGTTGCCGAGAGAATAATAGACCGGCACCCGTCTTCCGTCTGCTGCTTCGATCACATCGACCGGCTCGATCACATGTGGATGTGTACCTATTATAACGTCTGCACCGCCATCGGCAAATACTTTTGCCCATTTTTTCTGATCACCACTTATACCAAGATCATATTCGATCCCCCAGTGGGGGCAAACTATGGTAAAGTCCGCGACCTCCTCTGCTCTTGCAAGATCCGCTCTTACCCTTTTCTCATCAAGCAGGGCTACGGCATATGGCATATCCTTGGGCATGGGGATACCGTTTGTTCCGTATGTATAGTTAAGAACGGCTATCCTGTAACCGTCCTTTTCATAAACACATATGTTCCTGCTGTCATCTTCAGAGTCATATATCCCTACGGTCATGATCCCGGGATGTTCCTGTCTCCAGTTGTCCAGGCAGTTCTCTATTCCCTTCCTGCCGCGGTCAAGGGCATGGTTGGTTGCATGGCAGATCACATCAAATCCGCTTTCGGCAAGATCATCAGCGACCTCAAAAGGGGCGTTAAAACTGGGATATCCGGTCACGCGCAGGCTTTCTCCGCCTATTATGACTTCTTCATTTACTATGGCAAGGTCCGCAGCTTCTATCTCATCCTTTGTATGCCTGAATATCTCGGAATAATCATATTTCCCGTCTTCCTGCCGGGCACACTTTTCTATTCCGTCATGAAGAAGGATGTCCCCAACCATGACGACCGTAAATCCGGAATCTTCTTCCACGTCAGGATCCTTACCGGTGTCGCCTGTTTTTTCGATGCTGTCATCATAACGTATCACCTGTATCTGCTTTGGACCGGACACACCCGCGTGAGCATATGCAACAGCCGGGCTGCAGGCAAGGCCCGCTGCCAGTAATGCTGCCGTATATATGATATGATGCAGCCGCCGTTTTATCATCAGATCACCCGATGCCTTCCTGTTGCTTTATACAGTCCAGAAGTGCCCTGCAGCCTTTTCTTATCTGTCTGTATGCCGTTTCAAAATCCCGCGTGTACCAGGGATCGTCTATGAGCTCATCCGGCGTATCGGTATATTCCATCAGAGTATGTACCTTGCCCTCCGGATCGCAACCGACTATCCGGTCTATGTAGTACATGTTCTCTCTGTCCATCCCTATGATAAGATCATACTCATCATACTCTCTCCCGACAAGCTGTCTTGCCCGGTGGTCGCCTATAGGCACCTTATGGGCAACAAGAGCCTGCCGCATGGGCGGATATACCGGATTACCGATCTCCTCCCTCGATGTCGCTGCCGAATCGCATGAGATGGCATACTCGAGATGCTCCTCCTCTATCATCTGATCAAATATGTACTGCGCACTGACACTCCTGCATATATTGCCGTGGCAGAT